>JBEVHL010000629.1:0-9842 GCA_040511255.1 Mycobacterium sp.
CCGCACCGACCGCGGCCGCGGCCCGCACCGCCAGGGCGTGCGGCACCAGCACCTGACGCAACCGCTCGGTCGGATCGGGGTCGTCGACGTACTCGATGTGCGCACCGCCTGCGCGCAACAACTCCAGCACCCGATCGCCGTCGCCGCGGCGGATCGCCTCGGCCAGCCGGCCGATCGACTCGCCGAAGCGGTGCGAGGTGGTCAGTGCGGCGACCCGGACATCGCTGCGCGCACCCAGGCCGTCGACCAGGTCGGCCAGCACCGCACCCGCTTCCACCGACGCCAGCTGATCGGGATCGCCGACCAGGATCAGCCGGGTGGCGGGCCGGACGGACTCCAGCAGCCTGGCCATCATCGTCAACGGCACCATGGAGGTTTCGTCGACCACGATCACGTCGTAGGGCAGCCGGTTGGCTCGGTGGTGTTTGAACCGCGCCGAGGTGTTGAACTTCGACCCGAGCAGCCGGTGCAAGGTGACGGCCTGGAGCCCGGACAGCCGCGCCTGATCCGCTGCGTTCAGCTTGTCGATCTCGGACTGCACGGCCTGCTGCAGGCGCGCGGACGCCTTACCGGTCGGCGCGGCCAGCGCGATCCGCGGCCTGGTGCGGCCGGCCAGTTCCGCCTGCTCGGCCAGCAACGCCAGCAGACCGGCGACGGTGGTGGTCTTGCCGGTGCCCGGGCCGCCGGTGAGCACCGTTGTCCACTGGGACAACGCAATTCGCGCGGCCTCACGCTGTTCGGTGAACCTCGGTGCCGGGAACACCCGGTCGAGCCCCGCCGCCAGCGCCGCCGGGTCCAGGGGCACCTCAAGGCCGCGGACCGCCAGCAGGTCGACACACACCTGCTCCTCCTCCCGGTAGTAGCGGTCGAGGTAGAGCAGCCGATCGGCGTAGAGCCGCAGCACCGGCGGCGTGCCGAGCAACGGGCTGGCCCGCACCGCGGTCATCCACTCGCTCACCTCGGGCCACGGTAGGTCCAGCCCGACCTCCTCGGCGACCTCGGCCAGGTCCACGCAGACCGAACCGGACCGCAAGGCCCGCACCGCCAGCGCGGTGGCCAGCAGCACCCGCTCGTCGGCCTCAGACGTCAACGCCGCCAACCGCATTGCCACATGCACATCGGCCGCCTCCAGCACGCCGGCGTCGTTGAACACCCGCAGCAGGCCCGTCGCTCCGCTCACCCGCCGCCAATCCTGCGGGTCGTCGATCTCCACGGTGCTCATCCGACCCCCCGGTCCAGCAGATCCGACACCGCAATGACCAACTCGGCAGGGGGGTGCCAGCTGAACACCCCGGCGGGGTGGCCGTCGGTGGTCGGCGTTTCGGGACCGCACATCCCGCGCAGGAATAGATACTGCACGCCGCCGAGGTGCTGCGCCGGAATGTAGCCGGGTTGGCGCCAGCGCAGGAATCGATGCAGCACAACGCAATACAACAGCGCCTGCAGCGGGTAGTCGGAGTGCAGCATGGCCGCAGCCATCTGGGCCGGCCCGTAGTCGGCCGCGGTCAAGGCGCGGCCGGGCTCACCGAGCCGGTTGGTCTTGTAGTCGACCACCACGTAGCGCACCCCGGTACCGGCCGGGATGCGCAGCACCACGTCGATCGATCCGCTGAGATAGCCGCGCAGTGACTGGCTGCCCAGGACCTGCCCGGTCAGCCGGTCGGCGTAGCCGGCCAGCGGATCATCGGCGGGCAGGTGCCGCCGCACCAGGGCACCGACATCGGCCAGCGTGGTGGTGCCCGCCGCCGCCGATCCGAGATCACCACCGGCCAAGGGTATTTCGAAGTCCAGCTCACGCAGCCGGTCGGGCTGGCCGATATCGCGCAGGGTGAGCCCGGGTGCCAGCGGCCCCAGCGGCGTCTGGTGCACGGCCATCAGCGCCGCGGCCAGCTCGTCGGGATCGGCGGCCACCGGCCACCACGCGGAGTGCCTGCGGATCTGCTCGGCGAGCTCGCCGGGCAGATCGTCGGCCGACGGGTCCGCCGTCTCCAGCACCGCGTGCACCAGCGAGCCGAAGGTGGTGCCGCCGGGCAGGTCGTTCATCGGCGACTCGACGTCGGCCCCGTCGGCTGCGCGCCCGGTCGCGGCCGGGATGTCCTCGACCTCGTCATCTTTGCCTGCCACCTCGGGTTCGCTGCTCACCCCGGCGGCGGCGGAATCGGTTGCCGCCGAACCGGTGGCACCGGCGGCGCGGATCAGGCCGGAGTAGGACGTGCGGCGCCAGCGGACGTCGATATCGCGGTGGAAGTGCCGCGCCGCGAGCCCGGTGGGCGGGGCGGGCGTGGGCACGTCGGGTACCGCGCCCACGATGGCCCGTTCGACGGCAGGTCCGCCCTCGGCAGACCAGGCGCGAAAGCACGCCACCGCGTCGGCGTCGGTGATCCCGCGGCGGCATTCGTCCAGCACGTCGGCCTCACCGAACGACCGGCCGCGCAGCAGCCGGGACAGTCCACCGTTGACTTCGTCCTTGGTCGGTGCCCACCAGGCCACCACCTGCGACTGGGCCCGGGTCAGCGCGACGTACGCCAGCCGCAGCCGTTCCCGGACGTCCTCGGAGCGGCCCGCCCGGACGGCTTGATCGAAGTCGACGGCGGTCTCGCCACCGATGTGCAGGCAGCGCCTGCCGTCCGAGCCGTGGTAGGCGATCACGTCGTCGGTGCCGACGTAGCGGTTGAAGTTGAAGGGCAGGTACACAATTGGGTACTGCAGGCCTTTGCTGGCCCACACCGTCAACACCTGCACCCCGGCCGCGTCGCTGTCCAGGCGCCGGTTGCGTTCACCCCGACGTTCCTCGAAGCAGCGGTCCCTCAGCCAATCCCGCAGCGCCGGAACGCCCAGGTGCTCCTGGTGGGCGACGTCGTGCAGCAGCTGACCGATATGGGCCAGGTCGGTCATCAGCCGCTGACCACCGCGCTCGGCGAGCACCCGTCGGCTCATCCCGGCGGTGTTCGCCGCCTCGAAGACCGCCGCCACCCCACGCTCACGCGCGTGATCGGCCCACTCGCGCAGGGTGTCTGCCACCCTGTCGTTCAGCGCATCGCCCTGCGCCACCACCTCTTCGAGCGAATAGCCGAAGAACGCGGTGGTGGCCACCGCGCGGACCAGCGCACTGCGATGGGTCTGGTCGAAGCCGTCGAGCAGGCACAGCCATTCCGCCGCCGCCACCGAGGAGAAGATGTTCGAGTCGCCGGTGTACACCACGGGAATCCCGACGCCCACCAGTTCGTCGTAGCACCGGCGGGCGTCGGCGTGGCTCTCGACGATGATCGCGATGTCCCCGGCTGCCAGCGGGCGACCCTCGAAGCTGGCCCCGGCGGCCAGGGTCGCCGCGATATCGGCGGCCAGATCGCGGGCGATGTGCCTGCGCACCTCGTCGATCGGAATGCTCTGTGTGCGTTGATATCCCATCGTCTCCCGGTCGACCACCCGTAACCGGAACGGCTCGTTGTGCGGCGCGCCGCTGAGCCGGTGGCCCTGGTGGGAGGCCTCCACGTCGTGCACGACGATGGCGGCGTCGCCCAGGGCGGCTCCGCGCAGCACCGTTTGGACGCTGTCGAGCAGGACGCTGTCGCTGCGCCAGTTGGTGCCCAGGGTGAACCGGGTGCCTGCGGTGCGCGCCGCCTCCAGGTAGGCGTCGATATCGCCGCCGCGAAAGGCGTAGATGGCCTGTTTGGGGTCACCGATCAGGATCAGCGTGGAGTACCCGCGGAACGCCCGGTCGATGACCTGCCACTGCACCGGGTCGGTGTCCTGGAACTCGTCGATCATCACGATGCTCCACCGCCTGCGCATCCGCTCTCGCGCCGGCGAGTCGACCGGTTCCAGCGCGTCGGCCAGCCGCGACAGCAGGTCGTCGAAATGCAGGATGCCCAGGCGGCGTTTGCGGATATCGAGCTCGGCCAGCACATCCCTGGCGAAGCCGATCCGCTCGGCGGCCACCGTACCCGGCGGCGGGGCGGTGGGTTGCAGCTCGGTACCGGCCTTGTTGACCACGGCGGTGGCCAGCGCCAGCGCCGCGGCCCGGTTGAACACCGGCTCGTCGGGTCGGCCACCGAACCGGCGCAGGTAGACATCGTCGACGATCTCGCGGACCAGATCGCCCAGATCTTCGACGAGTGTCACACCGGCATCGCTGTCACCGGCCACACCAAGCGATTTCAGCACCAGTCGGCAGAACTCGTGGGTGGTGGCGATGGTGGCGGCGTCGAATTCGGCCAGGGCGTCGCGCAACCGGGTGTGCCGCGCGGCCCGGTCCTCGGCGGTGCCGGACAGCAGATGCGCGATCAGTTCGTTGTGCTCGGCGGGTGCGCCGCCGTCGAAGGCCGCGACGGCGTCGACGATCTGGTTGCGCACCCGCTCCCGCAGTTCGGCGGTGGCCGCGCGGCTGAACGTGATCAGCAGCATGTCGTCGAGGGTGGCCACCCCCTCGGCGAGATAGCGGGTGACCAGACCCGCCAGCACGAACGTCTTACCCGTGCCCGCACTGGCTTCCAGCACGGTGGTGGACCCGGCCGCGGGCAGCGGGCCGCTGAGATCGAACCGCTCGATCACCGGACGCGCCTCTCCGCGCGCAGCAGCGGCAGCCACAGCCGCGCCGCGAACGCACCCAGCCTGGTGTCCTCCCCGGCCACGTCCTCCCCCGGCCGCGGCGCGACCAGCAGCGCGTCCAACGACGCCTTCGGACCGCCCCACACCCGTACATGGGCGGGATCGCTGTCGTCGCCGCCGAACTTGTTGGTCCACGCCCGCCGGGCGGCCTGCGCCGGGTCCCGGCCGCGGAGCCGATCGCTCGCCCAGGCGTAGGACGTCTTGACCGGCAACGGAATCGGCTCGCACCGGCCCGCGTCGTACAGCGCGATCAGCCCCTGCAGCACCGCCTGCGCCCCCTCGGCGGGCAGGCCGAGAATTCGGGTGGCCACCGGGTCGTCGCGCCCGCCGCGACCGATGCACACCGCCGACCAGTCGCGGTCCGGTTCCGCCACGGCCAACGCGAGCATGCGCACCCACGGATCCAGCAGATGCCTGCCGTCCAGTCGGGAGAACGTCACCGATACGACGCGGTCGCCGTACACCGGGGTGATGGTGCCGGTCAGCCTGCGCTCGTCACCCAGATCCACATCGATGTCGACGGCGCGCGGTGGCGCGTCGCGGTAGCCGGCCTCGGCGGTGGCCAATTCCTCTGCGCCATCGCGGATCTCCTTGGCCAGCCGCCAGCCGAGCTGACCGGGCGGCAGGGTGCCGCGGCGCCATTCGGCGTCGAGCACCCAGCGCCGGTCCTTGCCGCGGCGCAGGTCGCCCAGCATCTGCTCGCCGACGGTCCAGCGCTCCAGCCCGTCGAGTTCGATGGGCATCGCGTCGTCAATGCCCTCGACATCGCGCGGCAGCGCCATCTCCACCGTCTGGAAGAAGTTCCTGACCGGGTTCTTCACGAAGGCGATCAGATCCGTCAAGGCGACGTCGCCGGTGGGCGGCGCCAACAACGGGCCCGCGGGAAACACCCACGGTTCCCGCTGTTCACCCGCTGCCGCCCTGGCCGCGGTCAGCACGGTCGGGTCGAAGGTGAAGGGTGTCGGCACCCCCAATTCGCCGGGGGTGACATTGCGAACGTCGAAGGGCTGTAGCGGGTGCTCGACCGTAAGCTGTTCGCGCACTGGGGTTTCGGTGGTCAGGTCCAGTGCGTCGAGCAGCTCGGCCAGTGGCACCGCGGGTGGCCGGCGGGCGCCGCTGTACTCGTCGGCTCCGGTGTAGGTGATCACCAGATGTTCGGTCGCGGACATGACGGCGTCCAGCAGCAGTTGGCGGTCCTCGGAGCGGATATCACGTTCGCCGGTCATCGGCCGACGCGCCAGCACATCGTCGCCGTCCACCGCGTCGATCCGCGGGAACACCCCGTCGTCCAGGCCGACCAGGCACACCACCCGGTGCGGGACGGACCGCATCGGCACCATGGTGCAGACGGTCAGCGATCCGGTGCAGAAGTTGGCCCTGGTCGGCCGACCCGCCAGCTGACGGTCCAGCAATGCACGAATATCGTTGAGCCGCATTGGCATTACCGCGTGCTCACCGGCCCGCTCGACGATATCGGCGAATTCGCGGGTCAGCTGACCCGCCTGCCAACCGTCGCCACCGTCGGCACGGGTGAGCAGACCCACCCCGTCCCGCAACGTGTCGATCCAGTCCTGCAGTGGCCGGGTACCGGACAACGCGTCGATCACCGTGGTGAGCCGGTCGACGTATTCGGCGACCCGGCCTGCGAGTTCCACCTTGTTGCTGCCCACATCGTCGAGCGGCAATGTCGTCTGTAGCCAGGCCTGCGCGTCGTCGGACATCGCCACACCCGTGAGCACCCGGTCCAGGCCGAACCGCCAGGTGTTCTGCACGTAGGTGTCCAGCTGATACCGCGCGCGATGGGCGTTGTCGATCCCCCACCGGATACCGGCATCACGCACCCAGCCGGTGACGGCTTCCAGGTCGTCGTCGGTGAAGCCGAACCGGGCCCGCACCGGCGCGGCTTCGGCCAGGTTCAGCACCTGGCTGGCGGTGGCTCTGCCGTCGGCCAGGGCCAGCAGTTGCGCCGCCACCCCGAGCAACGGATTGGTCTGCACCAGTGAGCGATCGGCGAGCCGCACCCGCAGCCGGTGCGCCGGATGCTGGTCCCCGACGATGTCGCCGAGGCCGAAACCCGCGACGATCAGCGGCGCGAAAGCCTCGATATCAGGGCACATCACCAGGATGTCGCGCGGTTCGAGCGTCGGGTCGTCGGCCAGCAGCCCCAGCAGCACTTCCCGCAGGACGTCGATCTGGCGGGCCGGCCCGTGGCAACTGTGTACCTGGACCGACCGATCCTCGGCTAGGTGTCGGCGACCGGACGGGCGCACCGCGTCGGCGCCGATATCGGACTGCAGCCGGCCCAGCATGGTGTCCGGCCGGTGCGGGTCACCGCCGACGTAATCGTCGACGACTCCGCCGGTGGGCAGGGTGCGCCGCAGTTCGCGCATATCTCGTCCCAGCGTGGCCAGCAGTGGGTGACCGACGTGCAGGTGGTCGGCATCCTCGGCCCGCGGAATCCGCCCGCCCCCGTCGCCGAGCCGGCGCCACAGCGCGTCACTGGAGTGCGGTAACCACAGATGCAGATCGTGATGGGTGGCCAGCGCCTCGAGCAGCCCGAGGTCGGTCAGCGAGAGCCTGGTGTGCCCGAACAGCGACAGCCGGGACGGCAACTCGGACGGCCCGGCACGCAACCGGTCGACGGTCTGGTGGTACCGCTCGGCGGGGGTCGGCACGGCCAGGCGGGCACTCACCTTCTGCCACAGGGCGGGCTGCCAGGCCAGGTCCTTGTCCAGTTCCCGGCCGGTGCCGTCGCTGGATTGGCCTGCGGCCCAATCGATGAGCAGCTGCGGCCGCTGCGCGGCATACGACGCGAACAGTCCTGCCACCCGCCGCGCGGTGGCGAACCGCCGGCCTTGGCGCAGCACCGCTTCCTCGCCGTTGTCGAAATGCCCGAGGTGCGCGGCCAGCGTCCGGCACCAGGGTTCGTCGAGGCTGCTGTCGATCACCGCGAGCACCGGCCAGACCAGGGCGTCGGGCGACCAGGGGTCGTCCTCGGTGGTTCCGGTGATCTCGGCGATCAGCGAGCCCGGTGAGCGGAACGCGACCCCGGCGCACACCCCGTCGGCGCCCGAACCACGGCCCAGCACGTGCGAGAGCCGCTGGCTCAGCCAGCGCTCGACCCCGCGGGCGGGCACCAGCACCAGCTCTTCGGCGAAGGGATCGGCGAGCGGCGTCGCCAGCAGGGCGCCGAGGCTGTCGGCCAACAGATCGGTGCGCTCGGCGCGGTGGACGTGGAATGCCATCGCTGCCCACCCTAGGGTCCTGGCCCGACGAGGCACGCAGCGATCCGTGCGGAAGCTGGCGGCGCGCTGACAGGCTCCCCCGATACCGTCGGCGCCCGTGTCCCGGTACGAGCCTCCAGAAGACGACCGCTTCTATTCCGAATCGACCCGTGCCGCGGCCTACAGCGCCCCGCCTGAGCCGCCCAGGCAACCCTGGTTCCGCAGCGCACCCGCCCTGATCGGCATCGGCGCGGTGGCCATCATCGTGTTGGCGGCGTTGGTGTTTGCCATCGTGAAGTTCGCCTCGCCGTCGACGACGCCGAGGGCCGCGACCTCGAGCCCGACCAGTTCCACCAGTCCGACCAGCAGTGCGGCCGCGACCTCGACGCAGAACTCCTACAGCGGCGGCGACCAGGGTTCGGTCGGCACGCAGGACCCACAGACCGTGACCCAAACCGAAGCACCCGCGGTCACCGATACCGACACCGCGGTCACCACGACCGACGCACCGACGTCGGTGGCGCCGACGACCGAAACCAGCACCGTCACCCAGACGGTGACCGCCAGCCCCACCCGGCAGCAGAACAACAACGACAGCCGTAGCAACAACAACAACGGCGGCGGCGGCGGCGGTAACAACAACGGCCGCAACAACAACGGCCACTAACCCCCGGGCGGCGTCCAGGCGACGGGTAACCGCTTGATGCCGTGGATGAACGCCGAGCGCAGGATGGCCGGTTCGGCGGTCGCGACGATGTCGGGGATCTGGCGGTGCAGTTCCTCGTAGGCCAGCCGGATCTCCCGACGCGCCAGGTTGGCGCCGAGGCAGAAGTGCGCGCCACCGCCGCCGTAGCCGACCTGCGGGTTGGGGCTGCGGGTGATGTCGAACCGCCAGGGGTTGTCGAACTTGTCCTCGTCCCGGTTGGCCGAGCAATACCAGAGCGAAACCTTGTCGCCCGCCGCCATCTTGGTGCCGCGCATCTCGATGTCTTCGGTGAGCGTGCGCCGCATGAAGTTCAGCGGTGAGGCCCACCGCACGATCTCCTCGACCGCGGTGGGCGCGACGCCGTCGAAGTCGTCCCACCACCTCCGCCGCTCGTCGGGGTAGTGGCTCATCGCCGCCAACCCGTGACTGATGGCGTTGCGGGTGGTCTCGTTGCCCGCCCCGATCAACAGGATGAAGAACGAGCCGATGTCACTGGAGCTGAGGCGTTCCCCGTCGACCTCGGCAGCCACCAGCGCGCTGGTCAGATCCGGGCCGGGATGCTCGCGGCGGCTCTCGGCGAGCTGGATGCCGTAACCGGCCAGATCCATTACCACCGAGACGAATTCGTCATGGTCGATGGTGACCTCGTCATCCCCGAGGCCGAGCATCACGGTGGTCCAGTGCAGCATCTTGGCCCGGTCCTCGGGCGGGACGCCCATCATGTCGCAGATGATCGCCAGCGGGAGCGGTGCGGCGAGCTCGGCCACGAAATCACACTGGCCGTCGGGGTGGTTGGTCACCATCGCCGTCACCAGATCCCGCGCCTGGTCGCGGACGCTGGCTTCGATGCGGGCCAGCACCTTGGGCGTGAAGGCGCGGTTGACGATGGTCCGCAAGCGCAGGTGCCGCGGGTCGTCGAGCGAGATCATCGACCCGGTGAACTCGGCCACCTCCGGCGCCACATCCAGAAGCGACACACTGGTCGGCACCGAGCTGAAGATCTCCGGATGCCTGCTGGCGTAGTGCACGTCGTCGTATCTGGTCAGGGACCAGTGCCCGGCCCCGGACTCGAATCCCTCGTATTTCGGGGTCTCCCAGAACGAGATCGGCGCCTCCCGGCGCAACGTGGCGAAGCACCCGGCGCGCCAGCCGTCGTCCTGCTCCCAGAACTCCCGTGTCCCCAGGTCGAAATCCGCCAGTGGGATGTGCGGCGGCGGTTCCCCGTTTCTCCGCGGTGTGATGCCGGTTTTGCCGATAGTTACAGTCATGATCCACCCCCGACCCTCAGTGTGACATTCGTCACT
>JBEVHL010000630.1:0-7595 GCA_040511255.1 Mycobacterium sp.
GATTTCCCGCCCTCAACCTGAGGAAGCGCGGCCACTTCCGCGTACCGTGAACGTGTGGCGAAGCCCTCGACGAAGAATTCTGACAAACCCAAGACCAGTGCTCGCCTGAGCGGTCGCTTCTGGAAAATGCTCGGTGCCAGCGCCGATAAGGTGCAGGTCCGGGCGATGACCGAGGTGAACACCTCCGCGGAGTTCGACGAGAAAGCCGCCGAACTCGACGACGAGCAGCTGCGCAAAGCAGCCCAGCTGCTCAATCTCGATGCGCTGGCCGAGTCCGCCGACATCCCACAGTTCCTGGCCATCGCCCGCGAAGCCGCCGACCGCGCGACGGGTCTGCGCCCCTTCGACGTCCAGCTGCAAGGCGCCTTGCGGATGCTGGCCGGCGACGTCGTCGAAATGGCCACCGGTGAAGGCAAGACCCTGGCCGGCGCGATCGGCGCCGCCGGGTACGCCATCGGCGGCCGACGGGTGCACGTCATCTCCGTCAACGACTACCTGGCCCGACGCGATGCGCAATGGATGGGTCCGCTGCTGGAAGCGATGGGCCTGACCGTCGGCTGGATCACCGCCGAGTCCACCGCCGAGGAGCGCCGCGCCGCCTATCAGTGCGACGTGACCTATGCGTCGGTCAACGAGATCGGCTTCGACGTGCTGCGCGACCAGTTGGTCACCGACGTCGCCGACCTGGTGTCGCCGAACCCGGACGTGGCGCTGATCGACGAGGCGGACTCCGTCCTGGTCGACGAGGCGCTGGTGCCGCTGGTGCTGGCCGGCACCACCCACCGCGAGACCCCGCGGCTGGAGATCGTCTCCCTGGTCGGCACGCTGAAAGCCGACACCGACTACTCCGTGGACGCCGACCGGCGCAACATCCACCTGACCGAAGAGGGCGCGCAGAAGGTGGAGGCCGCCCTCGGCGGCATCGACCTCTACTCCGAAGAGCACGTCGGCACCACGCTGACCGAGATCAACGTCGCCCTGCACGCCCACCAGCTGCTGATCCGCGATGTGCACTACATCGTCCGCGACGGCGCCGTGCACCTGATCAACGCCTCCCGCGGCCGCATCGCGTCGTTGCAGCGCTGGCCGGACGGCCTGCAGGCCGCCGTGGAAGCCAAAGAAGGCATCGCGACCACCGAGACCGGCGAAGTCCTGGACACCATCACGGTGCAGGCACTGATCAACCGCTATCCGACGGTGTGCGGGATGACCGGCACCGCGCTGGCCGCCGGTGAGCAGCTGCGCCAGTTCTACAAGTTGAGCGTGTCACCGATCGCGCCCAACACGCCCAACATCCGCGAGGACGAGACCGACCGCGTCTACATCACCAAGGCCGCCAAGATCGAGGCCGTCATCGGGCACATCTCCGAAGTGCACAAAACCGGACGCCCGGTACTCGTCGGCACCCACGACGTCGCCGAATCCGAGGAACTGCACGAACGGCTGGTGCGCCGCGGGGTGCCCGCGGTGGTGCTGAACGCGAAGAACGACGCCGAAGAAGCCGCCGTCATCGCCGAGGCAGGCAAGCTGAACGCCGTCACCGTGTCCACCCAGATCGCCGGCCGCGGTACCGACATCCGGCTTGGCGGGTCGACCGAAGAGACGCACGACGAAGTGGTCGAACTCGGCGGTCTGCACGTGGTCGGCACGGGCAGGCACTCCACCGAGCGGCTCGACAACCAGCTGCGCGGCCGGTCCGGACGCCAGGGCGACCCGGGGTCGTCGGTGTTCTTCGCCAGCTGGGAGGACGAAATCGTCGTCTCCCATCTGGACCCGGACAAGCTGCCCACCGAAACCGACGATGACGACGGCCGGATCAGCAGCCCCAAGGCCGCCACCCTGCTCGACAACGCCCAGCGGATCGCCGAAGGCCGACTGCTGGAGGTGCACGCCAGCACCTGGCGGTACAACCAGCTGGTCGCCCAGCAGCGCGCCATCCTGGTCGAACGACGCAACACCCTGCTCAGCACGCCGGCCGCGGTGAACGAGCTCAAAGAGCTGGCGCCGACCCGTTACGAGGAGCTCTCGGAGAAGCTGTCCGAGGACCAGCTGGAGCGGATCTGCCGGCTGATCATGCTGTACCACCTGGACCGCGGCTGGGCCGACCATCAGGCCTACCTGTCCGACATCCGGGAGAGCATCCACCTGCGTGCGCTCGGGCGGCAGAACCCGCTCGACGAATTTCACCGGATGGCAGTCGACGCGTTCGCCTCGCTGGCCGCCGACGCCATCGAAGCCGCACAGCAGACCTTCGAGACCGCTGACCTCGCTGAGGACGGCCTGGACCTCGATCTGTCCCGGCTGGCCCGACCCACCTCGACGTGGACGTACATGGTGCACGACAACCCGCTGCAGGACGACACGCTTTCGGCGCTGAGCCTGCCCGGGGTATTCCGATAGGTTTGTCCCCTATGACAGCCGCACCCGGAGGCACGAACGACCGGGTGCTGACAGTGCCCAACGTGCTCAGCGTGCTGCGACTGGTGCTGATCGGCGTATTCGTCTATCTGCTGCTGGGCACTCACTCTTACGGGTGGGCCGTCGCGGTGCTGATGGCCAGCGGCGCCTCGGACTACGCCGACGGCAAGATCGCCCGGATGATGAACCAGTCGTCGCGGCTGGGCGAGCTGCTCGACCCTGCGGTCGACCGGCTGTTCATGATCATCGTGCCGATCTCGTTCGCCATCGCCGGGCTGGTGCCCTGGTGGATCATCGTGGTGCTGATCGTCCGCGACCTCCTGCTGGCCGCGATGCTGCCGGTGCTGCGCAGTCGCGGCCTGACCGCGTTGCCGGTGACCTATATCGGCAAGGCGGCCACGTTCGCGCTGATGTCGGGCTTCCCGCTGATCCTGCTGGGCCAGTGGGATGCGTTATGGAGCAGGGTGATCGGCGCCTGCGGGTGGGCGTTCCTGATCTGGGGCATCGGCATGTACCTGTGGGCGTTCGTGCTCTACGTCATCCAGCTGGTCCTGGTCGTCCGGGCGCTGCCGAAGACGAAAGCGCGATGACGTGGCCGGTTCGGACCGTGCCCTCGGCGGCTACGACCCCGACGCCGGGCTGAACCCGCGCCAGGCCGCCGCGGGGTCGGCGATCCACCGGCTGCCGGTGCCGTCGCTGCTGCGCTCACTTCTGTCCGAACACCTCGATCCCGGCTACGCCGCCGCGGCCGCAGCCAGGGCCGCCACGCCGGAGACCAGACGGGCTGTCGGCTGGGCCTGGCAGGCCCTGGCGGCGGTGCTGGTCGCCGCGGTGTTCGCCGCCGCCGTCGCGCAGGCCAGGTCGGTGGCACCCGGCGTCAGCGCAGCCCAGCACGTCCTGGCCGGCAGCGTCCGGAGCGCCGAAGGCACCACCGACGACCTGACCGGCCGCCGCAGCGAGCTGGCCGCCCAGGTCGACGACATCCAGACCCGCCAACTGCGCGACGACGCCGAGGGCCGTCAACTCCTCAGCGGTCTGGACGCCCTCACGCTGGCCGGAGCGAGCACCGCGGTGATCGGCCCCGGCCTGACCGTGACGGTCACCGACCCCGGCGTCGGCCGCGACCTGTCCGACGTCTCCAAGCAACGCGTCCCGGGCAGCAGGCAGGTGATCCTGGACCGCGATCTGCAGCTGGTGGTCAACTCACTGTGGGCCTGCGGCGCGGAGGCCGTCGCCGTCGGCGGCATCCGGATCGGGCCGAACGTCACCATCCGGCAAGCGGGCGGGGCCATCCTCGTCGACAATCACCCGATCAGCAGTCCGTACACGATCCTCGCGATCGGTCCGCCGAACGTCATGCGGGAAGGGTTCGAACACAGTGCCGGGTTGTTCCGCATGCAGCTGCTGGAAACGTCGTACGGTGTCGGCGTCAACGTGAGCGCAGGCGACGGCCTGACCGTGCCCGCGGGTGCGGTGCGAGATACCAAGTTCGCCAAGCGGATCGGAGACCGATGATCGGAATCGCCGCACTCGTGGTCGGCATCGTCCTGGGCCTGGTGTTTCACCCCAGCGTGCCCGAAGCCATCCAGCCGTACCTGCCGATCGCCGTGGTCGCAGCGCTCGACGCCGTCTTCGGCGGCCTGCGCGCCTACCTGGAACACATCTTCGACGCCAAGGTGTTCGTGGTGTCGTTCGTGTTCAACGTGCTCGTCGCGGCGTTGATCGTCTACGTCGGGGACCAACTCGGGGTGGGCACGCAGCTGTCCACGGCCATCATCGTCGTCCTCGGCATCCGCATCTTCGGCAATGCCGCCGCACTGCGGCGCCGTCTCTTCGGGGCATGAAGCCGTGAGCGAGAGCCCCGCTGCCGAGCCGGAACCGGCTCCCGAACGGCCCCGACGGTCCCGATCACAGGTGGTGTTCGGCGCGCTGGGAGCGTTGCTGTGCCTCCTGCTGGGCATCGCCATCGCCACCCAGGTCCGCCAGACCGAATCCGGCGACGCCCTCGAGACGGCACGGCCGGCGGACCTGCTGGTGCTGCTGGATTCGCTGCAGCAGCGGGAGGCCGCGCTGAACACCGAGGTGTCGGAGTTGCAGCGCACACTGGCCTCGCTGCAGGCCTCGGGTAGCTCCGATGCGGCCGCGATCGACAACGCCAAGGCCCGGCTGGCCGCCCTGTCGATCCTGATCGGCACCGTCGGTGCCACCGGCCCCGGCGTGACCATCACGATCACCGATCCGGCCGACGGGGTGGCGCCGGAGACGATGCTCGATGTGATCAACGAGTTGCGCGCCGCCGGCGCCGAGGCCATCGAGATCGCCGCGGGCAATCAGGCGGTGCGGGTGGGGGTCGATACCTGGGTGGTCGGCAGCGCCGGCGCACTGGCCGTCGACGGCCTGACCCTGACCCCGCCGTATTCTGTTCTGGCCATTGGCGATCCACCCACCCTGGCGGCGGCGATGAACATTCCCGGCGGCGCCGTCGACAGCGTGGAACGGGTCGGCGGCACGATGACGGTTTCCCAGGCGGCGCGCGTTGACGTGACCACCTTGCGGCAACCGAAACCACGCCAATACGCTCAGCCCGTCAAGTGACCAGCAGTACTGCAGCACCGTCCACCCGTTCCAGCCCGTCTCACAAGGGAGCACCGTGACCGAGGTCCCATCCGATCTGCAGTACACCGTCGAACACGAGTGGATCCGCCGCACCGGCGATGACACCGTCCGCGTCGGCATCACCGACTTCGCCCAGTCAGCACTCGGTGACGTGGTGTTCGTGCAGCTGCCTGACGTCGACAGCCAGGTGACCTCCGGCGAATCGTTCGGCGAGGTCGAATCGACCAAATCAGTGTCCGACCTGTACGCGCCGATCACCGCGAAAGTGGTTGCGGTCAACGACGATCTGGAGGGCAGCCCGGATCTGGTGAACGCCGATCCCTACGGCGCCGGCTGGTTGCTGGAGTTGCAGGCCGACCCGGCCGTCATCGAGGAGGGCCTGGCGGGCCTGCTCGACCCCGAGGCGTACCGGGCCACACTGACCGAATGACGGTTGTTAGGGTCCCTGCCAACCGCCTTTCCGGCCGTGGTGGGCACAATGAGGCCCACCGCGCGGTAACGTCGAGTTCACGACGGTGCAGGGCGATACGGTTCCACCGGCGCGAGATCGCCACAAGCAGCCTGTGAGGAGCAGCGAGTGACGGATAACGATTCTGACGAAGTCACCGTGGAGACGACATCTGTCTTCCGCGCCGACTTTCTCAACGAGCTAGACGCCCCAGCAGCAAAGAGCGGTGAAGGCGCCGTCTCGGGTGTCGAGGGTCTTCCTGCGGGGTCAGCACTCCTCGTGGTGAAGCGGGGGCCCAATGCAGGATCTCGATTCCTGCTGGATCAGGCCACCACATCTGCCGGCCGCCATCCCGACAGCGACATCTTTCTCGATGACGTGACGGTCAGTCGTCGCCACGCGGAGTTCCGGCTGGAAACGGCCGAGTTCCAGGTGGTCGACGTCGGCAGCCTCAACGGCACCTACGTCAACCGCGAGCCCGTCGATTCGGCGGTGCTGGCCAACGGCGACGAGGTGCAGATCGGCAAGTTCCGCCTGGTCTTCCTGACCGGGCCGAAGACTGACGACGATGGGGGACCGGGCAGCTAGTGACCGCACCCGATACTCCCGCGTATGCCGGGATGTCGATCGGAGCGGTGCTGGATCTGCTACGACCCGATTTCCCGGATGTCACCATCTCCAAGATTCGGTTCTTGGAGGCCGAGGGCTTGGTCACGCCCGAGCGCACGGCATCGGGGTATCGGAGATTCACCGCGTACGACTGTGCGCGGTTGCGGTTCATCCTGACCGCGCAACGCGATCAGTACCTGCCGTTGAAGGTCATCAAGGCGCAGTTGGACGCCCAGGCCGACGGCGACCTGCCCGAGTACGGATCGTCTTACGGCGTACCGAGATTGGTGCCCGATCCGGACAGCGGCCCGCTGGCGCCCGCTGCGGTGGCGCCGGCTCGGATCCGGTTGCGCCGCGAGGACCTTCTTGAACAGTCCGGTGTCGACGACGCCGTGCTCACCGGACTGATCAAGGCCGGGGTGATCAGCTCCGGTCCAGGCGGGTTTTTCGACGAGCACGCCGTGGTGATCCTGCAATGTGCCCGCGCGCTGGCCGAATACGGTGTCGAGCCGCGCCATCTGCGGGCCTTCCGCTCGGCCGCCGATCGGCAGGCCGATCTGATCGCCCAGATCGCCGGCCCGCTGGTGCGGGCCGACAAGACCGGTGCCCGCGACCGCGCCGACGACCTGGCTCGCGAGGTGGCCGCGCTGGCCATCACGCTGCACACGTCGCTGGTGAAGTCGGCCGTGCGCGACGTGCTGCGCCGTTGAGCACGGGCGGCGCCTCGCAGCGCATCCTCGGCAGGGCTAGACTCCGTTGAGCGGGTTGATGTTCGAGTTGGACGTGCCGGTGGGATCGACTGTGGATCCCGCGCCACTGGCCCGGTCCGGCAGCTCAGTGGTGCGGAGGGCAGACAACGATGGGTGAAGTTCGTGTGGTCGGCATTCGCATCGAGCAGCCGCAGAACCAGCCGGTCCTGCTGCTCCGCGAATCCAATGGGGATCGGTATCTGCCCATCTGGATCGGGCAGTCCGAAGCGTCGGCGATCGCACTCGAACAGCAGGGTCACGAGCCGGCCAGGCCGCTCACCCATGACCTGATTCGTGATCTCATTGTTGCCCTTGGCCATTCGCTCAAGGAGGTGCGGATCGTCGACCTCCAGGAGGGCACGTTCTACGCCGACCTGATCTTCGACCGGGATATCAAGGTGTCCGCCCGGCCGTCTGACTCCATTGCCGTCGCCCTGCGCGTCGGCGTGCCGATCTACGTCGAAGAGGCGGTGCTGGCCGAGGCCGGCCTGCTGATACCCGACGAGAACGACGAAGAGGCCACCGGCGCCGTCCGCGAGGACGAGGTGGAGAAGTTCAAGGAGTTCCTCGATTCGGTTTCGCCGGACGATTTCAAGGCCACCTGAGCGGGTACCCGGCCTCGATTCGGTGCGAACATCACGGATCCGTCTCATCTGGTTCTCCGTGTCCGACACGCCCGGGATGTCGCAGCTGCGAGGCCCGAAAACGGCCATACTTGGCCACGAAAGCAGGGCTCAGGATGGCATCAGGGACCT
>JBEVHL010000631.1:0-7248 GCA_040511255.1 Mycobacterium sp.
TGACCGGCGGCGACGGCACGCACACCGTGCTGGAGTGCGTCGGCACGACGGCGTCGCTGGAGATGGCGTTCGGCGTGGCCAGGGCGGGCGGGTTCGTCAGCCGGGTGGGCGTACCGCAGGCCAACGAAGTGCCGTTCGGCGTGCCGGAATTCATGCGCAACATCACCCTGACCGGTGGCGTCGCCCCGGCGCGGGCCTATATCGACGAGCTGATGCCGGATATCCTCGAAGGCGTCATCGAACCTGGCAAGGTCTTCGACCGCACCATCGGCATCGAAGAGGTGCCGGACGGCTACCGGGCGATGGCGGACCGGGAAGCACTGAAGGTCCTGATCCGCCCGTGACGAAGGAGTTCGCAATGCGCACAACAACACTCGGTGACGGCGGGCCCACAGTCGGCGTCATCGGCCTGGGCTGCATGGGCATGACCCACGCCTACGACATCGGCGGGGACAAAGACGAGGCCACCTCGATCTCGGTGATCCACCAGGCGCTCGATCTCGGGGTGACCCTGATCGACACCGCCGACGTCTACGGCCCCTACACCAACGAAGAGCTGGTCGGCCGGGCGCTGACCGGCGGCCATCGCGAAAAGGCCGTGCTGGCAACAAAAGTCGGTTTGACGACGGTCGACCAGACGGCCGGGCCGGGTGGGGCGCCGAAGATCGCGCCCAACGGGCGACCCGAACACATCCGGGCGTCGATCGACGAGAGCCTGCGCCGACTGCAGACCGACCACGTCGACCTGTACCAGTTGCACCGGGTCGATCCGGACGTGCCCTTGGCCGAGACCTGGGGTGCGATGGCCGAGGCGGTGACCGCGGGCAAGGCGCGGTTCATCGGGTTGTCCGAAGTCACCGTCGAGCACATCAGGACCGCACAGGCGGTGCACCCGGTGACCTCGGTGCAGTCCGAACTGTCGCTTTGGACCCGCGACGTGCTGGCCGAAGTGCTGCCGTACTGCAGCGAGCAGGGCATCGGTTTCCTACCGTTCTCGCCGCTGGGCCGCGGATTCCTCACCGGGGCAGTGTCTTTCGACGAGCTACCCGAACGCGACTTCCGCCGCGGGTTGCCCCGCTTCCAGCGCGAGGCGATGGCGGCCAACCAGGCCATCGTCGACCAGGTGCGGGCGATCGCCGAACGACTGGGTGTGACGCCCGCGCAGGTCGCGCTGGCCTGGGTGGTGGCCCAGGGTGATCAGGTGGTGCCGATCCCGGGCACCAAGACGCCGAAGTACCTGGTCGACAACGCGGGTTCGGCCGGTATCGAACTCTCCGCCGACGACGTCGCCGAACTCGATGCGCTCCCCGCTGCGGAGGGCGGCCGCTACTGAGAACGGCCCGCACCGCCGCGCTGATCTGGCTGTCCGGTGCCACGGTCTACCTGGTGTGCGAGGCCGTGGCCGCGGCGGGCTTCCCCGGCTACAGCTACGCAGACAACTTCATCAGCGACCTCGGTGTGTCACCCGTGATGAACGTCGGCGCGTTCATGGTGCACGGCGGGCTGTTTCTCCTCGGTGCGGTCGCCGCCACCCGCGCCTACCCGGCGACGGGCGTGATCGGCCGGGCCTTCGTGCTGGCGGCTGCCGCGAACGCCGCGGGCAACATCCTGGTCGGCACCTTTCACAGCGGGATGCCGCCGCAGGCGATCAACTGGCACGTGATCGGTGCCGGGTTGGCGATCGTCGGCGGCAACATCGCGGTGGTTCTGGCCGGCATCGGCAGTCGCCGCGTCGGTGCGCCGCGGGCCTACGCCGGTGCCAGCATCGCGATCGGCGTCGCCGGCCTGGTCAGCCTGGCCGCCCTGCTGGTCAGCGGCACCACCGGCCCGGTGCCCGCCGGAATACTCGAGCGTGGCTCGGTGTATTCGATCATCGGCTGGGAGCTGATGACGGGTATCGCACTGCTACGCCGCCGGGCCGGCTGATCACGCCCAGCCCTGGAATCGCCACTCCGAAACGGCGGGCGCACGTACGCTCGGTCGCAGTGGAGGGGATAGCCGGTACATGTCGGAGCTGACGGAACTGCGGGCGGACGACCTTGCGTCGATGGAGGTCTTCGCCGGTTGCCGCGTTGAAGATCTGCTCCCGCTCGCGGCACTGCTGCAGCCGTTGCGCTCCGCACCCGGCCAGGCGCTGATGCGCCAGGGCGAACCCGCGGTGTCCTTCCTGCTCATCTCGACCGGACGGGTCGAGGTCCGACATGTCGGCGACGACGGCGTGGTGATGCTCGACGAGGTGGCCGCCGGCGGGATCGTGGGCGAGATGGCGTTGCTGCGCGACAAGCCGAGGACCGCGACCGTGACCACCATCGACACGCTGACGGGGTGGATCGGTGACACGCGGGCGTTCGCCTGCATGGCCGAGATACGTGGCGTCAAGGACCGCCTGGTCCGCACCGCCCGCCAGCGCCTCGCGTCGTTCATCACCCCGGTGCCGGTTCGATTGAAGGACCGCTCCGAACTGCTGCTGCGGCCGGTATTGCCTGGCGACAGCGCACGCGCCTCGAACGGGCCGGTGGAGTTCTCCAGTGAAACGCTGTACCGGAGGTTCATGACGGCGCGCGAACCCACCCCGGCGCTGATGGATTACCTGTTCGAGGTCGACTACGTGGACCACTTCGTCTGGGTGATGATCGACCCCGCCGAAGCGGAGGACAACATCGTCGCCGACGCCCGCTTCGTCCGCGACGAGGTCGATCCCACCCACGCCGAGGTCGCGTTCATCGTCGGCGACGCCTACCAGGGCAAGGGTGTCGGCACGTTTCTGATGAAGGCACTGGCCATCGCCGCCCGGCTCGACGGCGTCGAAAAGTTCTCCGCACGTGTACTTTCCGATAATCAGGCGATGCGCGCGATCCTCGACGGGTTCGGTGCGTTCTGGGAACGAGAGGATCTGGGAGTGGTGTCCACAGTCATCGACGTGCCGGACCGGCGCGACGTCCACCTGCCGCGTCAGCTCACCGAGCAGATCCGCGGCGTCGCCCGCCAGGTGATCGAGGCGGTGGGGTGATGACGCGACCGCCGCTGAACAAGGACACCACGCTGTGCATCTCGCTGGCCGCCCGCCCGAGCAATATCGGCACCCGCTTCCACAACTACCTCTACGACCGGCTTGGCATCGACTTCATCTACAAGGCCTTCACCACCACCGATATCGCCGCAGCGATCGGCGGGGTGCGGGCCCTGGGTATCCGCGGGTGCTCGGTGTCGATGCCGTTCAAGGAAGATGTCATCGCACTGGTCGACGAGGTGGAGCCCTCGGCGCGGGCGATCCACTCGGTGAACACCATCGTCAACGACGGCGGTGTGCTGACCGCGGCAAACACCGACTACATCGCGATCGAGCGGCTGATCGCCCAGCACGGGTTGCGCCCCGAGCAGTCGGTGCTCATCCACGGGAGCGGCGGAATGGCCAGCGCTGTCGGATCTGCGTTCCGGGACCACGGTTTTCATGACGGCATCGTGGTGGCCCGCAACGAGACAGCGGGCCCCGCCCTGGCCGAGCGGCTGGGCTACCACTGGCGACACCATGTCGGGGGCGCGGCGGCATCGATCATCGTGAACGTGACACCCGTCGGCATGGCCGGGGGAGCCGAGGAACACGACACCCCATTCGCGGCCGAGACCATCGCGGCCGCGGACACCGTCTTCGATGTGGTCGCGCTGCCGTCGGAGACCCCGCTGATCGCCGCGGCCAGGGCGGCGGGGGTCAAGGTAATCACCGGCGCGGAAGTCATTGCGCTGCAGGCAGCCGAGCAGTTCGAGCGGTACACCGGTGTGCGACCGACGGACGAGCAGGTTGCGGAGGCGTCGGCGGTGTCTCGCGCTTAGACCGTGTTGCCTAGACCGTATTGACCACCACGATGGGCCGGACCACCCGCTCGGGCATGTGACTGTTGAACCCCGCGTAGAGAATTCGCGCCTGGACGTACCAGTCCATCGAGGAGTGCACGGCGGCGCTCGTCGGCGGCGCGTCGGCAGGCAGCGGAATCTCGAACGGCACGGTCAGGGGCGCACCGGCGCGTAACGGAATCCGGCTGCCCAACTTGACCATTGGGCCGTCCAGGGAGTACAGGGGGGCCGGATTACGGGTCAACGGATGCGAGGCGCGGCGGCGCTGCCAGGACACCGCGAGATCGGCGTCGGGCAGATCCATCGTCGGCGTCAGGACCGCCTGGCCTCTGATGGGTTCGCCTGCGACGAAAACCGAGGTGGGCAGGACGATGTCGATCACGGTCTCGGCGGCGCCGGTGAGCACCTCCATGGGCTCATCTTCGAACACCGCATCGGCGGGCCCGACCTTGACGGTGAATTCACCGCGGGTGTCGATATCGCGACCGCCCCGCTCGACGACCAGGCGCGCCGCCCACTGGGCGATCTCCTCGGACGACGCCGGCGCCCACGACGGCACCCGGAATGTCCATGAGCCACCGGTGAATTCACCCGTCGTAATGGGCAGGTCGACCTTGGTGACACACACCCATTCGTCGGTCATGCGATCGCCGCCTGCGCTGGTTCCCACCTCACCCATGGCTGACAAGCCATCGCTCGCGCCGGCCGCGAGCGAATCGGCCTTGCCCGCCCAGTGGTAGTGGAAGACGTTGGTGTAGCCCCATTCCAGCCGCGCCGCGCTGACCTTGGTGATGGCCCGCTCGGCGGTCACAGTGGCGGTCACGGTGTCCCGCGGGGTCAGCACTTGCGGGGACAGCACGATCTCGACATCGGACGAACGGTTGAACAGACCCACTGGCGTTTCGCTATTTCTTCCGTTGGCTTTCGGCGTACTCCTCGGGATGGTGCTTCTTCTGGTAGCTCCGCATCGGCCAGAAGAGCACCCACAGTACTGGGTACACCGTGACGTAGAACAGGCCGTAGCAGACCATCGAGAACAGCACGCCGAAGATCCAGCCCGGGTAGACCAGGATCAGGCAGAACTGGATGAACTGTTTGATTCCCACGGGGTAGCCCTCGGCCATCGACCAGACCACCTTCGGGCTCAGCGCACCCACCAGCTGCTGCCAGCCCGACTTCTTCGCCTCCAGCTCGGCCTGGGCCTCGCTGACGTCGCGGCCCAGCTCTTCCCTGGTCCGTCCGCGCTGCGGTGCCTGGGGTTCGTCGGGGTGAGCTGATCCACCCGCCGAGATATAAGCCATGTGCTGAACCTCTTCCGAATGCGGGGCCGTTGCCGGGTCAGGGGGTGATGGTGGTCTTATCGTCGATCACGCTCGTCGCCTCCATCAGGACGTTTGCCTCCGATTCGTCGCCAAAAGCGTTGAGCTGTAAGACATACAGACCGTCCTCGGCGGGAATCACCACCGTCTTCTGAGCCACCATGCCGGTCTTCGGACCGTCGGTGTAGGTGCCGCCGAGTTGGACCGCGTCGAAACCGCCCAGCTTGTCCCGTTGGCCTTCGGCGGCGCCGTCGAATCCCGGCAGGTTCTTCAGCTCGCCCGGCGCGAGCGCCAGGATCTGCTCCGGATCGACATCGCCGGTCAACTTCGATAGCAGCGCCAGGATCCGCGGCGGGTTGTCCGGAACGGTGCTGTCGGAGTAGACGATCGCGCCGTAGGGCGCCTCCGGCAGGCCCTCTTTGGTTTCCCAGCCGGTCGGCACCGGAAGATCGATCGTCGGGCCCGGATCGCCACGGCTGATGGCCGTTTCCTCGATGTTGTTCTTGGTGATGTAGTCCGAGATCGTCTCGTTCGGTCCCGCCGCCTCCGCGGGGGTCGTCAACGCGGTCCTGGAGTTGAGCGCCTTCGACGGGGTCGTCGTGGAGGTCCCGGAGGAAGTCTCTGAGCTCTCGGTGGTGGACGACGCGGGGGACGCCTGGGTCTTGGCATCGGAGCCACAGCCCACCAGCGCGAGGCTCAGTGCGACCGCGGCGATTCCCGCGCCGGAAGCGGCGGTGAGTTTGTTCATCGAGCCAGGTCTCCTTCAAGCGGCGGTCTGTGGCGCAGCTACGGTCGGCAAACTGTCGACGAAGCCAAACGCAGGCGGAGCCTAGACGCGCTTGATTGGAAACCGTTTGGAAAGACGGCGGTGTGCCGTCAGGGTGCGATCAGGGGGTGATCGTGGTCTTGTCGCCGATGAATGTCATCGCATCGTTGAGGACCGGCGTCTCCAATTCGTCGGAGATGCCGTTGAGTTGCAAGACGTAGACCGCATCGGCGAGTGGGATGACGACGGTCCGCTGGGAGATGGTGCCCTTCTTGTCCTTGTTGAGGTAGCTGCCGGTGAGTTGGACCGCGTCGTATCCGGAAACCTTGGAGGGAACGCCTTCCTTTTGTCCGGCGTAGCCCGGCAGGTTGTTGAGCTCACCTGGCGCGTACTTCAAGATCTCCGCGGGGTCGACGTCACCGGTCAGTTTGGACAGCAGCGCGAGGACCCGGGGCGGGTTGTTCGGCGCGCCGCTCCTGGTGAAGACGATCGCGCCGTAGGTGCCCTTCGGCAGCGCGCCCTGCTTGGGCTGCCAGTCGGCAGGCAACGGGACGTTGATGTTCGGGCCAGGATCGCCGCGCTTGACGGCGATCTGGGTGATCTTCTTTTCGGCGATGTAGTCCGCGATCGTCTTCTGCGGACCGGCGGCTTCCGTGGACTCGGTGGCCGAAGACGACGCCGAACCGGACGAGCTGCTCTTGTCATCGGAGCCACAGCCCACGAGCCCAAAGCTCAGCGCAAGGACGGTGACTCCCGTACCGATGGCTGCTGTCAGTCTCTTCACGAGCGGTGTCTCCTTTGAAGTGTTGGTCTGTCGCGCGATTACCGTCGGTTCCGCCAATGGTCTTGACGGAATCGGTTGAAGCATCGATGCGGATTCGTTTATCGCGTCGGCAGACTGCGAACGGTCAACCGTATCTGGCCGGGCGGAACACGGAGGACGCCGACGAGGCTGCACTCAGCCGGCAGATGCGCTGCGGAGTCCTTGAGGCGCAACACTGCTGTGTCCACGCGACCCCTCCCCCCTGATCTCACGTGCGCTCCCCTCTGAGAAACAAATTATGCAGCCGTGCCGCGCGTTCAGCAGCCCCAGCCCACCGAGATCAGCTCCGTGTGGCCGGTTTAGTAGCTTGAAGCCATGCGCATCCCCACGTTGATCGGAACTGGTCTGGCCACCGCGGGTGCCGCGGTCATCGGAAGTGTGGCAAGCAAGGCCGGCGTCGAAACCTGGTATCCGACACTGAAAAAGCCCAGCTACGTCCCGCCCAATGTGGTGTTCCCGGTGGCGTGGACCACGCTGTACGCCGATAT
>JBEVHL010000632.1:0-4336 GCA_040511255.1 Mycobacterium sp.
CTGTGAAGTCGTCGACATCCAGTGCGGGCCCGAGACCCGGTTCCAGCCGACCGCGCAGATGCTCGCCGAGCTGGACCTGGACGGCGTGGTGGTGGCCAGCCCCGCCAACCCCACCGGTACGGTGATCCCGCCCGAGGAGCTGGCCGCGATCGCGTCCTGGTGCGACCAGACCGGCACCCGGTTGATCAGCGACGAGGTGTATCACGGACTGGTGTATCCCGGTGCGCCGCAGACCAGTTGCGCGTGGACGACCTCCCGCAACGCCGTGGTGGTCAACAGCTTCTCCAAGTACTACGCCATGACCGGCTGGCGGCTGGGCTGGCTGCTGGTGCCGCAGTCACTGCAGCGGGCGGTGGACCGACTGACCGGCAACTTCACCATCTGCCCGCCGGTGCTCTCGCAGATCGGCGCGGTGGCCGCCTTCACCCCGGAATCGGTGGCGGAGGCCGACGGCAAGCTGGCGCACTACAGCACCAACCGGGAACACCTGCTCGACGGCTTGCGTCATATCGGCATCGAGCGGCTGGCCCCGACCGACGGCGCGTTCTACGTCTACGCCGACGTCTCGGACTTCACCGAAGACTCGATGACGTTCTGTTCGAAGTTGTTGGCGGACACCGGCGTTGCCATCGCGCCCGGTATCGACTTCGACACCGTGCGGGGATCGTCGTTCGTCCGGCTGTCCTTCGCCGGGCCGACCGCCGATATCGACGAGGCACTGAACCGCATCGGCGGGTGGATCTCGGCGCGCTGATCGCCGGTGAGCGGTCGGGAGCGCGCCGAAATCACTAGCGGGCTGACCAGCCGCCGTCCATGGTGTACGACGCGCCAGTGACCATGCCCGCCGTCGGTGAAGCCAGCCAACCGACCAGTGCGGCAACCTCTTCGGGCTCGACCAATCGCTTGATCGCGGCCTCGGTCAGCAGAATCTCGGCCAGCACCTGATCCTCGGGAATACCGTGCGTCCTGGCTTGGTCGGCAATCTGCTTGGCCACCAAAGGAGTTCGCACATAGCCGGGATTGACGCAGTTGCTGGTCACCCCGTGGGCGCCGCCCTCCAGCGCCGTCACCTTGGACAGGCCTTCGAGCCCGTGCTTGGCGGTGACATAGGCGACCTTGAACTCCGAGGCGCGCAGGCCGTGCACCGACGAGATGTTGATGACGCGACCGAACTCCTGGCCGTACATGTGCGGCAACGCCGCCCGGATCAGCAGGAAGGGCGCCTCGACCATCAGGGCCAGCATGCTGCGGAACTTCTGCGGGTCGAATTCGGCGATCGGGTCGATGGTCTGGATACCGGCGTTGTTCACCAGGATGTCGGTGTCGAGCTTCAGGGTCTCCAGCGCCGCGACGTCGAGAAGATCGACCTCCCAGGCCTTTCCGTCGATCTCCTCGGCCAGGGATTTGGCCGCCACGTCGTCGACGTCGGCGATGGTGACCACCGCACCGCGCGCCGCGAGTTCGCGGGCACAGGCAGCGCCGATCCCGCTCGCACCGCCGGTCACCAGCGCGGTACGTCCGGCCAGGTCGGTCACGCGGTGGCCCTGGCCGCGTCAGCCCGATAGGCGACGTCGGCGTCGTCGAGGGATTTCAGATCGATGCCGTTGGTCTCCCTGGTGAAGATGACCGCGACCAGCGTGATCGCGCACGCGACGGCCAGATACAGCGCCACCGGTACCGACGAATCGTAGATGTCCAGCAGCTTGACCGCGATGATCGGTGCCAGCGAACCGGCGACGATCGACGTCACCTGATAGCCGAGGGAGACGCCGGAATACCGCATCCGGGTGGGGAACATCTCGGACATGATGGCCGGCTGCGGCGCGTACATCAGGGCGTGGATCATCAGGCCGAGGGTGATGGCGGCGGTGATGATCGCGTAGTTGCCGCTGTTCATCATCGGGAAGGCGAAGAAGCCCCAGGTGGCGCCCAGGACCGCGCCGACGAAGTAGACCGGGCGGCGTCCGACGCGGTCGGCTGCCCGCCCGACCAACGGGATGACCGCGAAGTGCACGGCGTGCGCCACCAGCAGGTACCACAGGATCGAGCTGGTGTCGGCGCCCACCTGCACCTTCAAATAGGTGATCGAGAAGGTGACCACCAGGTAGTACATGATGTTCTCGCCGAAACGCAGGCCCATGGCGGTGATGACACCGCGCGGGTAGCGCTTGAGCACCTCGACGACGCTGTACGAGGTGGCCTTGACCCGCTCGGCCTCCTGTTGCGCCTCGACGAAGATCGGCGCGTCGGTCACCTTGGTCCGGATGTAGTAGCCGACCAGGACCACCACGGCGGACAGCCAGAACGCCACCCGCCAACCCCAGGACAGGAAGGCCGCATCGGAGAGGGTGCCGGTCAGTACCAACAGCACCACGGTGGCCAGCATGTTGCCCGCGGGCACCCCGGCCTGCGGCCAGCTGGCCCAGAATCCGCGTTGCTGATTGGGGCTGTGCTCGGCCACCAACAGCACTGCTCCGCCCCACTCCCCGCCGACCGCGAAGCCCTGGAGGAAACGCAGGCCCACCAACAGCGCGGGCGCCCAGTAGCCGACCTGACCGAAGGTAGGTAGGCAGCCCATCAGGAAGGTGGAGGCGCCGACGAGTAGGAGGCTGAACTGCAGCAGCTTCTTGCGGCCGTACTTGTCGCCGAAGTGGCCGAAGACGATGCCGCCGAGCGGGCGGGCGATGAAACCGACCGCGTACGTGACGAACGCGGCCAGGATGTTGCTCAGGTCGCTGTCGGCCTGGTCGAAGAAGATCTTGCTGAACACCAGCGTCGCGGCGGTGCCGTAGAGGAAGAATTCGTACCACTCCACCACCGTGCCCGCCATCGACGCGGCGACCACCCTGCGGAGACCGGTGGGGACCTTCGAGACTGGGCCAGTCATCGCACACTCCTGTTGAATTGTGATGCACCGCACATAGCGCCGAGTATTCACGCAGGTTCCCCGTGGGTGCAATGGCCAAACGTGCAGGAACCATCTGCAAAACTGCAGACATGACGACGCCGCCCCCGGCCAAGCGCCCCAGCGCCGACGATCTGCTGGTGTTGCTGGCCGTCGGGCGCTCCGGCCGCTACGTCGTCGCGGCCGAACAACTCGGGGTGGACCACACCACCGTCGCCCGTCGCATCGCCGCGCTGGAGCAATCGATCGGCGGCCGGGTGCTGGCCAAGGCGGCAGGCGGCTGGGAACTGACCGAGCTGGGCCGCGACGCACTGTCGGCGGCGGAGGCCGTCGAATCGGCGCTGCGTTCACTGACCACCGCCGAGCCTGGCGGTGCTCGTGCGCTGGAGGGCGTGGTGCGGCTCTCGGCCACCGACGGGTTCAGCGCCTACATCGCGGCACCGGCCGCCGCCCAGGTGCAACGGCAGCACCCCGGCGTGGCCGTCGAAATCGTCGCGACGACGCGCCGCGCCACCCAGCAGCGCTCCGGGCTGGACATCGAAATCGTGGTCGGGGAACCGCAGGTGCACCGGGCCGAGGCCATCCGGCTCGGGGACTACCGGCTGGGCATGTACGGCTCGGCGGACTACCTGGCCGAGCACGGCGCCCCATCGACTCTCGACGAGCTGGCGCGGCACCCCCTGGTGTACTTCATCGACTCGATGCTGGCCGTCGACGATCTGGATCTGGCCAGGACCGTCGCACCCACCATGCGCGAATCCGTTACCTCCACCAACGTTTTCGTCCACGTCGAAGCCACCCGGGCCGCCGCCGGTCTGGGCCTGCTGCCCTGTTTCATGGCCGACCGGCACCACGACCTGGTACGGGTGCTGCCCGACGCGGTGTCGGTGGTGCTGACCTACTGGCTGGTGGTCAGGTCCGAGACGTTGCGCCGGCCGGAGGTGGCCGCCGTCGTCGACGCCATCGGCGCCCGGATGCGCGACCAACACGATGTCCTGCTGGGCTTACCGTGACTCGAAATATTGCGCGTCGGCCCCTGGCCTGTTGCAGTAACGACATGCCTTTCTTCGACTCTGAGCACGGCCCCGTCTACTACCGGCACTGGGCAGCGGAACAACCGCGTGCGGCCGTCATCTTCCTGCACGGTTTCGGCGAGCACAGCGGGCTGTATCACCGGCTCGGGTTCACGTTGAACGCCGCGGGTATCGACCTGTGGGCGGTCGACCAACTGGGGCACGGCCAGACACCGGGTGCGCGCGGCGATTTCGGGTCGACCGAGATCAGCTCACAACTTGCCGAGGAACTCACCCGGATCGCCGAGCGCGAGCATCCCGGCCTGCCGCTGGTCGCGGCCGGGCATTCGTTCGGTGCCGCTGCGACGGCATGGCGCCTGCTCGATCAGCAGGACCGGTACCGGGCGGCGATCATCTC
>JBEVHL010000633.1:0-2849 GCA_040511255.1 Mycobacterium sp.
CGCCGCCTCGATCGCAGTGAGCTCCATCGTCGTGACACGCAGGCTCTGACGCTCGACGACGTCGTCGGGATTTAGGTCGCGTCTGCGCACGCGGGTGCCTGGCCTCGATCGGCCATGACTGTTGCGGGGAATCGTCACCTCGACGATGGCCGGCGCAGTGCCAGTGAGTTGATGCCACCACGCAGCAGCCAAACCGCTGGCGACAGCGCGATCGCCGTAAGACCACACCGCCGCGCGGATGCGCGCGGCGGCGGTGAAGGGGCGGTCGTCGACGAAGTACACACCCGTCGAGCAGCGGCGCCAGTGACCGGACTGCACCCGGCGGTTGATCGCACTGCGGCTCAGCCCGCAGTCCAGGGCCTGACTCAGGGTGATGACACCGTCGTGGTCGCGCAGAAAATCGTTGAGCACATGTAGTTGGACCGCTGCCGAGCTCGATCGGTTCCACTGGCTGCGGCTTTGGCGCGGTTTCGACCGCCGAGCGGCGACGAGCGCGCCGAAATCACTATCTCCAGGGCGAGCGGATGCCGGCGGAGCGGAGCTCCAGGGCGGCGAGTCCCCGGATGACGATGACGTCCCCGTGCCGCCAGGCGCCGACCGGGTCGAGGCTGACCGACGCCAGTTTGCGCAGTGGCCGGTTGGCCAGCGCGCGCAACGCCAGCAGTTGCTCACCGGACGGGGTCGCGGCCAGGGAGAGCACCGTCAACTTGCGGCGCAGGAACCGCACCCGCATAAACAGCCACGGACCAGCGATCGCCAGGATCGGCGGGGCCGCCACCGCCAGCGCCAACACCCAGGCCAGCCAGCTCGCGGTGGTGTCCAGGCTGTGCCCGGCGCCGGCCAGGTCCAGCGCCGCACGGCTGGCCGCGTCGAGGGGCTTTTTGATCGAATCGCCGATCAATGGGATGTCATCGGCGTTGTTGCCCGCCGATTCCAGGTTGTGCGAGATCCCGTTGGCGCCGCTCTCGACCTGTCGGCCCACTTCGGCGATGGTGGAGATGGCATCGTGCACGGCCACCCCGACCAGCACCCAGATGAAAGTCCACACCACGACGGTCACATCGCTGAGGAGTTGGAACAGCAGGCGACGTGGTGTGGTGGCGTACGGCAGGAACCGCGATGTCATGCCGTCGATCCCAGCACGTCGGCGGGCATCGTGTGGCCGATAGGCTGACCGGGTGCGCCCTTCTCTGTCCGATTACCAGCACCTCGCCAGCGGCAAGGTCCGCGAGTTGTATCGCATCGACGACGACCACCTGCTGTTCGTCGCGTCCGATCGCATCTCGGCCTACGACTTCATCCTGGACACCGAGATACCCGACAAGGGCCGGATCCTGACGGCGATGAGTGTGTTCTTCTTCGACCTGATCGAGGCACCGAACCACCTCGCGGGACCACCGGACGACCCCCGCATCCCCGATGAGGTGCTGGGTCGCGCGCTGGTGGTGCAGGAGCTGGAGATGCTGCCGGTGGAATGCGTCGCTCGCGGCTATCTCACCGGATCGGGCCTGATCGACTACGAGAAGACCGGCGAGGTGTGCGGTATTCCGCTGCCCCCGGATCTGGGCGAGGCCAGCAAGTTCGCCGAACCGATCTTCACTCCCGCCTCCAAGGCCGAGCTCGGCGATCACGACGAGAACATCACCTTCGCCGACGTGATCGAGCTGGTCGGCACCGTGCGGGCCAATCAACTGCGCGACCGCACGCTGCAGACCTACGTGCAGGCCGCGGACCACGCGCTGACCAAGGGCATCATCATCGCCGACACGAAGTTCGAATTCGGGGTGGACACGGACGGCAACCTGCGGCTCGCCGACGAGGTGTTCACCCCCGATTCGTCGCGGTACTGGCGCGCCGACACCTACCGCCAGGGTGTCGTGCAGCCCAGTTTCGACAAACAATTCGTCCGCAACTGGCTGACCAGCCCCGAATCGGGTTGGGACCGGTACGGTTCGGAGCCGCCACCACCACTACCCCCGGAGATCGCCGCCGCCACTCGGGATCGTTATATCGAAGCCTACGAACGTATTTCGGGCCTGGCTTTCAGCGACTGGATCGGACCTACTGCATGACCACTATTCCCGCCCCGCCCGTCGCCAAACGGGTGGACTCCCGTCGTGAGTTTCACGGGGACGTCTTCAATGACCCCTACGAATGGCTACGCGACAAGGCCGAACCAGAGGTGCTGGCCTACCTCGAAGCCGAGAACGTCTACGCCGACGCAGTGACGGACGGCCAGGAACCCCTGCGGCAGAAGATCTTCGACGAGATCAAGGCCAGGACGAAAGAAACCGACCTGTCGGTGCCCACCCGTCGCGGCGACTACTGGTACTACGGCCGCAGCTTCGAAGGCAAGCAGTACGGCCTGCAATGCCGTTGCCCTGTACAAGATCCTGACGACTGGAGCCCACCGCGATTCGACGAGAACACCGCGGTTCCGGGTGAGCAGATCCTGCTCGACGAGAATATCGAAGCCGAGGGGCACGATTTCTTCGCCCTCGGGGCGGCGAGCGTCAGCCTGGACGGCAACGTGCTGGCCTATTCGGCCGACGTCACCGGCGACGAACGATACACGTTGCGGTTCAGGGATTTACGCACTGGTGAGAACTACGACGACGTCATCGCCGACATCTCGGCGGGTGTCACCTGGGCGGCGGACAACCAGACCGTCTACTACCTGACCGTCGATGACGCCTGGCGTCCCGACACGGTGTGGCGGCACCGGCTCGGTGCCGGGCTGCCTGCCCAGAAGGTGTACCACGAACCCGACGAGCGCTTCTGGTTGGGCGCGGGCCGCACCCGCAGCAACAAGTACGTCTTGATCGCCGCCGGCTCGAGCGTCACCTCCG
>JBEVHL010000634.1:0-6951 GCA_040511255.1 Mycobacterium sp.
AAGGGCCACCGCGGCAAGGAGGCGCTGGCCAAATTCTTCGACATGGCGATCGCGCCGAGCCAACTGGAGTTCAACTTCACCGAGACCTATCAGTGCGGCAACGAGGAAGCCAACGTGGGCAACATCGTCATCGTCGCCAGCGGTTTTCGGGTGGTGGCCGAGGGGGTATTCACCTACCGCATCAACGACGACGGCAAGATCATCGCCTTGCGCGCCTACTGGGAATTGGACCGCGCGACAGCCAGTGCCCGACCTGTTTAGCCCGTTTATCCCAGGTAGATGCCGTTACATTGCGCGTCGGGCCGATAAAACTGTAACGTGTTCTAGTTAGAAGCACTTGACTGGAGGCGCGAAGTGACGACTGAAACAGCCCACAGCGGCATTCGCGAGATCGATACCGGCTCTCTGCCGGACCGCTATGCCCGCGGATGGCACTGCCTGGGACCCGTAAAGGACTACCAGGACGGCCAGCCGCACGGCATCGAAATCTTCGGCACCATGCTGGTGGTGTTCGCCGATTCCCAAGGTGAGCTGAACGTTCTGGACGGCTACTGCCGCCACATGGGCGGCAACCTGTCGCAGGGCACCATCAAGGGCGACACGGTCGCCTGCCCGTTCCACGACTGGCGCTGGGGCGGCGACGGCAAGTGCAAGCTGGTGCCCTACGCCAAGCGCACACCGCGGCTGGCCCGCACCCGCTCGTGGCAGACCGACGTTCGTGGTGGCCTGCTGTTCGTCTGGCATGACGTCGAAGGCAATCCGCCTCCCGACGAGGTGCGCATCCCGGAAATCCCCGAATTCGCCAGCGACGAGTGGACCGAGTGGCGCTGGAATACGATGCTGATCGAAGGCTCCAACTGCCGCGAGATCATCGACAACGTCACCGATATGGCGCACTTCTTCTACATCCACTACGGGCTGCCGACGTACTTCAAGAACGTGTTCGAGGGCCACATCGCGTCGCAGTATCTGCACAACGTCGGACGGCCTGACATCAACGACATGGGCACCACCTACGGCGAGGCGCACCTCGACTCGGAGGCGTCCTACTTCGGCCCGTCGTTCATGATCAACTGGCTGCACAACAACTACGGCGGCTTCAAGGCCGAGTCCATCCTGATCAACTGCCATTACCCGGTCAGCCAGGATTCGTTCGTGCTCCAGTGGGGCGTCATCGTCGAGAAGCCCAAGGGCCTGGACGAGAAGACCACCGACAAGTTGGCCCGGGTGTTCACCGAAGGAGTCAGCAAGGGCTTCCTGCAGGACGTCGAGATCTGGAAGCACAAGACCCGCATCGACAATCCGCTGCTGGTCGAGGAAGACGGCGCGGTCTACCAGATGCGCCGTTGGTACCAGCAGTTCTACGTCGACGCCGCCGACGTCACCGCCGATATGACCGACCGGTTCGAGGTCGAGGTGGACACCACCGCCGCCAACGAGAAGTGGCAGGTGGAGGTGCAGGAGAACTTGAAGCGCCAGGAAGCGGAGAAAGCTCAGCAGCCCACCGAGGTGTCGTGACATGACTCCCCGCAACGAAGCACCGGACGTCGATCGGCTGGCCCGATCGATGGTGCTGCTGCACGGCGGACACGATGACGACGACGACCATGATCATGGCAGCTCGGCCGGCAGCGTCGGATCATGGAGCAAGGCACCGGATTTCGCGGCCGATCCGGATCGGGCCGCCGCCGTGCGGGCGGCCACCGAGCGGGACCGGGAGCGGTATCTGACGTCGGGGCTGACGCCGGTCGACTGCCGGTTCTGCCATGTCACGGTGTCCGTCAAGAAGCTCGGCCCGGAACACACTGCGGTGCAGTGGAATTCCGAGGCGTCAGCGCGCTGCGCGTACTTCGCCGAAGTAAGGGCCTGCGGCGGGGACAGCAGCCGCAGCCGGTCCTGCCCGAAGTTGAGCGACAGCATCAAGCACGCCGTCGCCGAGGGTTGCCTGGAGAAGGTGTCCACCGCTCCATCACCGGGCGACGGCTAGCTTCTTCCCGCGAGCAGACACATAGGCCCCTCGCACAACGGCGTGTCGAGGGTCCTTTGCGTCTGCTCGCGGGTGGAGATCACCGGGCGTCAGGGATACTGGCGGGATGGCGGACAGTGCCTCCGGCGCCAAGACCCTCGAGCGCGGGCTCGGGTTGCTGGACCATGTCGCCAATGGGATCACCAAACTCGACGATATCGCCAGAGCGGCGGGACTGAGCCGATCAGCCACCCATCGCATGCTGACCACGCTGGTCAGCACGGGATTTCTCAGCCTGACCGACACGCACCAGTACCAGCTGGGGGTCAAACTGCTGCAATTGGGCAGCTCAGCGCAGGCCACGGTGGATGTCTCCCGCGAGATACAGGCGGTGCTGGAGTCGGTTTCGGCGCGCACCCTCGACGCCACCCACCTCGGCATCCTGGCCGGGGCCGACGTCCTGTACCTGGCCAAGTCCCGCGGCCAGCGCGGCATCGAGATGATGTCACGTCCCGGCGTCCGGATGCGCGCGCAGAACACCGCGATGGGCAAGCTCCTGCTGTCGGTCATGCCTGACAGCGAAGCCGCCCGGCGGTTCGACCCCGACGCGGTACCCACACCGCATTCGGCGCGGTCGGTCGAAGAGTTCCTCGTCGGTCTGGCCCGCACCCGCGAACGCGGCTACGCCGTCGAAGATCAAGAGAATGAACTCGGGATCAGTTGTGTGGCAATCGGAATCCCAGACGGACAAGGTCACACCACGGCGGCCATCTCGGTCTCGGCGCCGAGTGTCCATCTGCCCCAGGAGCGCTGCGCCGAACTGGTCGAAGTACTGCGCGCCGCGCAGCCGACCCTCTCGCGTCTGCTGCCCGCCGGATTCGAATCCCGTTGGGTGGCAACACCTATCTCGTGACGGGTTCCCGTGCCTCCAGCATCGCCAGTTCGCTGCGCCGGGGCATCCCTTCCCAGTCCCCTGGCACCAGGCAGGCGAACGCGCCGACCCGGACCGCGGTGTCCAGACGCACCGACGCGTCGGCACCGGACAGCAGTTCGGCGACGTAACCTGCAACGAAACCGTCACCGGCACCGACACTGTCCAAGGTGTCGACTTTCACCGCCTCGACACGGTAGGTGACGCCGTCGACCAGGGCGACGCAGCCGCGGTCACCGAGTTTGATCACCACCTGGGCGGGTCCGAGATCGGCGATGCCGCGGGCCAGGTCGATCGGGTCATCGGTCGCACCCACCAGCAGGACGGCCTCGTCATCACTGGCGAACACGATGTCGGCACGTGCCGCCAGGCCGCGGAACACCTCCCCCGCCACCTCCGGTGCCCACAACGACGTCCGGTAGTTCACGTCGAAAGCCACCAGTGTGCCTGCGTCACGGGCGATGTCGATCGCGCGGTGCACGGCAGTCGACGCCGACTCTGACAGTGCCGGCGTGATGCCGGTGACATGCAGAAGACGTGCCCGCCGGATCTTCTCGACGGGTAGATCTGTGCTCGACAGGTGCGACCCTGCGCTACCGCGGCGGTAGTACCAGACCTTCTGCGTGGCACAGGTACGCCGCTCCTTGATCATCAGCCCCGTCGGCGCAGTCGGGTCGGCTACCACCTCGGCGTCGATCTGCTCGGCGGCCAGCTCGCGCCTGATGTAATCCCCGAGGCTGTCGACTCCCACTCGACCGACCCACGTCACTGTCGTGCCCAGTCGGCGCAGCGCGATGGCGAAGTTCGACTCCGACCCGCCCATCCCGAGACTGAGCCCGGACGCGTGCTGGAGCGGGCCGGGACTGTCGGCTCGCATGAGTGCCATCGTCTCCCCCAGCGTGACCACCTCGCTCGGCGAATCGGCAGTCATACCTTTGCCTTTCGCTGATCGAATGCGTGGCGTACGACGTCGGTCAGACGCAGGGCACGCTCGGTCAATGCGCCAAGATCGCCGCCGGCGAAGGCGTCGCCTATCAACGGTCCGCCGAGGCTGACCGCGGCGGCGCCCGCGTCGATCCAGGTGCGTGCGTCGTCGACGCCGACGCCACCGCTGGGCACGACCTGCATGTCCGGGAACGGCCCGCGGAGCTGACCGAGGTAGCCGGGGCCGACCGTCGAGGCCGGGAACAACTTGACCGCGGACGCCCCGGCGGCCCAGCCACGGTGCAGCTCGGTGGGGGTCAGTCCGCCGGGCAGCACCGGCACGCCCGCCTCGAGTGCGACGTGGATGACGTCGAGTTCGACGGTCGGCGTGACGAGAAACCGCGCTCCGCACTCCAGCGCGGTTTCAGCCTCTTTCGCGTCGGTGACGGTGCCGAGACCGAGCACCGCGTCATGGCCGAATTCCCCTATCAGGGAGGGGAGTTCGGCGAACACCCCATCGGTGCTGAGCGTGAGTTCGATGGCGCGCACGCCTCCTGCCAGCAGCGCACTGATCACCGGTGGATACTGCCGGGCGTGCCCGGCCCGCAGCACCGCGATCACCGGGTTGTCGGCGAGGAAGGTCGCGGCCGCGCCGCTGCGCGCGGTCATCGCGTCGCGTCGGCCTCGGTGAGCAGGTCCCTGTTGAGAGTCTCCGGCGCCCGGATGGTGGTGACCACGGTGATGGCCATGATGGCCATCATGTAAATGGCGACAGGCCACCAGGATCCAGCTGCCCAGGTGACGAGGGCCGAACAGATCAGCGGGGCGATGCCGCCGCCCAGGACCGAGGAGAATTCCCGTCCCAGCGCCACCCCGGCGTAGCGGTAGCGCGATCCGAAGAGTTCGGGGAAGTACGCAGCCTGCACACCGGCCGTGCCGTATGAGGCGAACACGAACCCGAGCACGATGACGAGCGCGATCAGCACTGTGTTCCTGGTGTCCAACAGCAGGAATGCCGGCACGGGGAAGATCAGCAGGAATCCGGTCGCGATCAGATACATCCGTCGCCGGCCGAGGCGATCCGACAGGGCGCCGAAGGCGTACGCCGAGACGCAGGCGAACAAGGCGCCGATCAGGAGCACCTTGGGGATCAGCTTGGAGTCGACGTCGAGCTGGCTGATCAGGTAGCTACCGAGAAAGACCTGGAAGATGTACGAATGGGCGTTGGCGCCGATGTTCATCAGGAAAACTCGTGTGACACCGAGCCTTCCGTGTTTGAGCACATCTTTGATCGGCGCTTGCTGACGCTCGACCACGCCTTCGGTCTTGAGCTCTTTGAAGACCGGGGACTCGTCCATCTTGCGGCGGATCAGGTAGGCGGCGATGGTGACGAGGACCGAGGAGAAGAACACCAGGCGCCAGCCCCAGCTCATCAGTGCGTCTTCGGGTAACAACTGGACCAGAATCCAGACCACCGCGCCGACGGCCGTGCCTGCGGCGGCACCGACGAACACCAGCGACGAGTACCGCCCTCGACACCCTTTGGCGGATGTCTCGGTGAGCAGGACGATCCCACCTGCTTGCTCCGCGCCCGCACCGAAGCCCTGAAGCACCCGACACAGCACCAGCAGGATCGGTGCCAGCAGTCCCACCTGCTCGAACGTCGGCAGCAGGCCGATCAGGAACGTCGCGACACCCATCAACAGCAGCGTCGCCACCAACACCCATTTGCGTCCCAGCCGGTCGCCGAAGTGCGAGAAGAACAGCCCGCCGAGGGGCCGGGCCGCGAAACCGACCGCGTAGGTGCCAAACGAGGCAATGAATCCGACGGCGGGCGAGACGTCCGGAAAGAAGATCTTGTTGAACACCAAAGCGCTTGCGGTGCCGTAGATGACGAAGTCGTACTGCTCGAGTGCCGTGCCGATGAGTCCGGCCCAGGCCACCCGACGCACGTTCCGCTGGTCGACCGGCGGCGGTTCGGGGTGGGCGCTGCGCAGCGTCACCTCACCCTCGGCGTTGTTGTCGGTCATAGAGGTCACCCGCCATCTGTCCCGATTTTCGGGATGTGATCCCGATTTATAGGGCCAGCGTAACGCGGCGGTGTGATGCAGACAACAGTTCCCCCCGGCGAGCAGACGCAAAAGCCCCCGATGCGACGGCGTGTCGAGGGCGGTTTGCGTCTGCTCGCGGGGAAAAAGTTACAGGCCCGCGAAACGTTCCTTGACCGCCTCGGGGGTGAGCCCATAATCGGCGAGCGAATAGGTGTGCTTCGGCGCGCGCGGGCCCTGCTGGCTCTCGGCGTGCATCTCGGCCATCGCTGAACGGGCGCCATCGGTGTACTCAAGGCCGAACTTCCGGTAGATCGCCTCGACGACGGGGAACGGATCCTTGATGAAGTCGAAATAGTCCAGGTCGTAGAACTGATCCGGGTTGTGCTTGGCGCGTTCGGCATCGAACAGACGCAAGCCGCGCGACCAGGTTTCGAGCGCGTCCTCACCGATGACCGCGCCGGTGAAGGTGTTCGACCAGCCCTCGGTGGTGTGCTGGGCCAGCGAGCACATCGACGCCATGATGGTCTCCGCCGGCCGGTGGCACTGCACGATCAGCGCATCGGGATAGGTGGCGAAGATCGCGTCGAGCGCGAACAGGTGGCTGGGGTTCTTCAGCACCCACCGCTTCTCCGGGTCGTTGAGCCCGATCAGCTGCAGGTTCTTCCGATGTCGCGCATAGGCTTTGGACCAGTCCTGGCCTGCCAGCCACTGCGAATAGGTAGGCAGATGCGCCAGCGTCTCATAGGACACCGAATGCAGCGACTGCCGCAACAGCTGCCAGCACTCCTCCACCTCGTCGGCGGTCATGTAATGCAGCCCGGTGTAATCCGGGTTCTCCTCATGGGCCTTGGTGAACTGCGCGTCGAGCTGCTGGAAGACGGGGTTGTCCGGCCAGGTCTCCCGGGGCGGCCGGGGTTGCGGGAACTCGGCCAGCCACAGCTGCAGGCCCTGGTGCGACGGGTCCGCGGTGAGCAGCCGATGAATCGCGGTGGTGCCGGTGCGGGGCAGGCCGGTGACGAAGATCGGCCGTTCGATCGGGACGTCGACGTGCTGCGGGTACTGCTTCCACGCTGCTTCGG
>JBEVHL010000635.1:0-10199 GCA_040511255.1 Mycobacterium sp.
GGTTCGCCGTCAACGTCGTCTCCGGATGGTTCAAGGACGAGTTCACCCACCTCGGTGAGCCGTGGCTCGAGCACGACGAGCGCTACCGTCGCAGCGGCGAGTTCCTACAGGTCCTGCGCAAGATCTGGACCGAGGACGACGTCGACTTCCGCGGCGATTTCTACCGCATCCACGACTTCACGCTGAAGCCGAAGCCGCTCAACACCGCGGCGCGGCCCAACCCGGAGATCTTCCAGGGCGGCAACTCGACCGCGGCCCGCCGCAACGGCGGCCTGTACTCCGACTGGTACTTCTCCAACGGCAAGGACTTCGACGGCATCACCGAGCAGATCGTCGAGGTTCGTGAGCACGCCCGCGGGGCCAACCGAGAGGTCAAGGTCGGGCTCAACGGCTTCATCATCGCCCGCGACACCGAGAAAGAGGCCAAGGACGTCCTGCGCGAGATCATCGAGAAGGCCAACAAGCCGGCCGTCGAGGGATTCCGCGGCGCGGTCCAGCAGGCGGGCAACTCGACCGCAGACAAGAAGGGCATGTGGGCCGACTCCACCTTCGAGGATCTGGTCCAGTACAACGACGGGTTCCGCACCCAGTTGATCGGCACGCCCGAGCAGATCGCCGAGCGGATCGCCACCTACCGCAAGCGCGGAGTGGACCTCATCCTGGGCGGCTTCCTGCATTTCCAAGAGGAGATCGAGTACTTCGGCGCCAAGGTCCTGCCGCTGGTGCGCGAAATCGAATCGGCCGAAGTGCTGGTCTCTGCCTGAGCGGTGGGCCCTTGGCCGACCGGTGCCGTGACACGCGCAAGGCCGTGCGGTGCCCGTCGGATGGTGCGCTAGCGTGGTTGTTCGTATCGCGTCCGAGCGCCAACGCAGGCCAATCGAAGGTTGGCCGGTCGCGGTCCCCACGTAAGCGTCGCGGGGAGCGGCGCCCAACGACACAGGAGAGGTCATGACCTACTCACCCGGCAATGCCGGATATCCGCCGGCGCAATCGCCCGGTTCCTACGGAGCCCCAGGGCCGTACTCGCCGGCCGCCGAGCCCGGTCCCAGCAAGCTGCCGCTGCTTCTTGGCGGCGGGGTGGTGCTCTTCGGAGTGCTGGCCTACCTGTTGAGCTTCGGCCCGATGTTCACCTTCAACGTCGACATCGGCCCGTTCGGCACCGAATTGTCCGGCACCGGCGGCTTCGGCACAGTGGTGGCGATCATCGCCGCGCTGCTGGCGGCGCTGCTGGCCGGCGTCAGCCTGCTGCCCAAGGCCAACAGCTACATCGCCGTCGCTGCCGTGCTCGCCGTACTCGGCGCACTGCTGACCATCTATCAGATCTTCGTCAAGCCGCCCGGCGTCTCCATCGGCTGGGGCCTGTGGGCAGTGCTCGCGTTCACCATCCTGCAGGCGATCGTCGCTGTCGGCGCGCTGCTGCTGGACTCGGGCGTCATCACCGCGCCTGCGCCCCGGCCCAAATACGATCCGCAGCCCCAGTACGGGCAGTACGGCCCTCCCGGGGGCTATTACGGCCAGCCGCAAGGTCAGCCGCAGGGCCAGCCTCAGCAGGCGCCGCAGCACACCAGCCCATTGCCCGGACAGCGTCCCGGCTACCCGACGCAGTACGGCGGCTACCAGGGCCCGTCGACCGGCGGCTTCGGTTCGCAGGCTCCGACCAGCGGTTTCAGCGCCCAGAACGGGCCGCCGACGCCGCCGACCGGATACCCCAGCTTCAGCCCGCCGCCGGCGGTCGGCCCCGGCCAGCAGCAGGCGCCTGCCCAGGGCTCCGGGCAGCACCAGCCGCAGACCCCGGCCCCGTCACCCGGACCCTCGTCGTCCTAGCTCGGCGCGCTCGCTTCCGGTAACCCGGCGCAGCACTCTGACGTGAATGCAGGACAACCGAACGGCGGGTGCCCGTCAGGCACGTGATCTCGTCCGGGTCGCCTTTGGCCCGGCTCTGGTGGCGTTGGTCATCATCGCTGCGGTGGTGCTCCTTCAGCTGGTAATCGCCAACAGCGATATGACCGGCGCTTTCGGTGCCATCGCCAGCATTTGGCTCGGTGTGCACCAGGTGCCGATCTCGATCGGCGGCCAGGAGCTGGGCGTGATGCCGCTGCTGCCCGTCCTGCTGATGGTGTGGGGCACGGCGCGCGCGACGGCCCGGGCCATCACGGGGCGGGCGTCGTGGTTTGTGATCAGGTGGGTGGTGGCGTCGGCACTGGGCGGCCCGTTGCTGTTCGCCGCGATCGCCCTGGCCGTCATCCACGACGCGTCGTCGGTCATCACCGAATTGCAGACGCCCAGTGCGCTGCGCGCGTTCACCAGTGTCCTGCTGGTGCACGGGATCGGCGCCGCGATCGGCGTCAGCACCAGAGTCGGCCGACGCACCCTGACCACCACCTGGTTGCCGGGCTGGCTGGCCGAGTCGGTGCGGGCCGCGACGGCCGGTGTGCTCGCGCTGTTCGGGTTGTCCGCCGCGGTCACCGCCGCATCGCTGGTGGTGCACTGGGCGACCATGCACGATCTCTACGCGGTCACCGATTCGATGTTCGGGCAGCTGAGCCTGACGCTGTTGTCGGTGCTGTACGTGCCGAACGTCGTCGTCGGCACGGCGGCGATGGCCGTCGGCTCGAGTGCTCATATCGGGTTCGCGACGTTCAGTTCTTTCACCGTCTTCGGCGGTGACATCCCGGCGCTGCCGATCCTGGCAGCCGCCCCGACCCCGCCGCTCGGCCCGGTCTGGGTGGCCCTGCTGATCATCGGTGCGGCCGCCAGCGTCGCAGTCGGGCAGCAGTGTGCGCGACGACCGCTACCACCGCTGCAGGCGTTGGCGAAACTGACCGTGGCCGCCGCGCTTGCCGCAGCGGTGATGGCGCTGCTCGGTTATGCCGGCGGGGGTGAGCTGGGCAATTTCGGTGCGGTCGGGGTGGAACAGGCGACGTTCGGGCCTGCGGTGTTCCTGTGGTTTTTCCTGGTCGGTGCGGTGACCGTGGTGATGTCCGGTGGGCTGCGGCGGGGGCCGCGACGCGTGCGCACCCCTAAGACTGAAATGCTGCAATTGGGGCCGGTACCCGAGCCGGTGACGGCGACGGCGACGGCCCACGAGGACTCCGATCCGCCGACCCGTCCGCTCGGCGAGCCGTCCGGCGAGGCGCCGACCGAGGTGCTCGCCGCATCGGCCGAAGACCCGACACTCGACGTTCCCGACGTCCAGGAGAGGGTCGCGCGCGAGCCGGTGGACCATGCGGCGCTGGCTGATCTGCCCGATGCCGAAGACCTGCTGGACGCCGATAACGACCGGCCGCCCGACTCCCATTAAGCTCGCCGGTGTGCAGCGACCGCTCGTGGTGCCCCCAAGCGCACCGGCCCGACTTGTGGTGCTGGCCTCGGGAACCGGTTCACTGCTGACCTCTCTGCTGGAATCCGCCGTCGGTGACTATCCCGGCCGGGTGGTCGCGGTGGGCGTCGACCGGGATTGTCGCGCCGTCGACATCGCCACCGCCGCCGGGCTGCCGACGTTCACAGTGCGCCTCGGCGACCACGCCGACCGGCCCGCCTGGGACGCCGCCATCACCGAGGCCACCGCGGAGCACCAGCCTGATCTCGTCGTGTCCGCCGGATTCATGAAGATCCTCGGGCCGCAGTTCCTTTCGCGTTTCCTCGGCAGGGTGGTCAACACCCATCCCGCACTGTTGCCCGCCTTTCCCGGCGCGCACGCGGTGCCGGCCACATTGGAGTACGGCGTCAAGATCACCGGTTGCACGGTGCATCTGGTCGACGCCGGGATGGACACCGGGCCGATCGTGGCCCAGGAGTCGGTGCCGGTCTTCGACGATGACGACGAAGAGACCCTGCACGAACGCATCAAGGTCGTCGAACGACGCCTTCTGGTGGACGTGCTGGCGGCCATCGCCATCAACGGAGTCACCTGGACCGGCCGCAAAGCCACCATCGGGACGAACGACAAGAACGGAACATCTCAGTGAGCGAGAGAAAACAGATTCGCCGGGCGCTGATCAGCGTGTACGACAAATCGGGTCTGGTGGACCTGGCCCGCGGTCTGCACGAGGCGGGCGTCGACATCGTCTCCACCGGTTCGACCGCGAAAACCATTGCCGACAGCGGTATTCCGGTGACACCGGTGGAAGATGTCACCGGCTTCCCCGAGGTGCTGGACGGCCGGGTCAAGACGTTGCACCCGCGGGTGCACGCGGGCTTGCTGGCCGATCTGCGCAAACCCGAACACGTCACTGCGCTGCAGGATCTCGGCATCGCGGCGTTCGAGCTCGTGGTGGTGAACCTGTATCCGTTCACCGAGACGGTGGCCTCGGGCGCCAGCCAGGACGAGTGCGTGGAGCAGATCGATATCGGCGGCCCGTCGATGGTCCGGGCCGCGGCCAAGAACCATCCCAGCGTCGCCGTGGTGGTCGACCCACTGGGCTACGACGGCGTACTGGCCGCGGTGCGGGCCGGCGGCTTCACCCTGGCCGAGCGGAAGATCTTGGCGTCACTGGCTTTTCGGCACACCGCCGAATACGACGTCGCGGTGGCGTTGTGGATGGGCGCCGAGCTGGCGCCCGAAGAACCGGCCCAGAAGTTGCCGGAGTGGTATGCCGGAACCTGGCGTCGCTCCGAGGTGCTGCGCTACGGCGAGAATCCGCACCAGCAGGCCGCGCTCTACTCCGACGACAGCGTCTGGCCGGGTCTGGCGCAGGCCGAGCAGCTGCACGGAAAAGCGATGTCCTACAACAACTACACCGATGCCGACGCGGCGTGGCGCGCAGCGTTCGACCACGAAGGTATCTGTGTGGCCATCATCAAACACGCCAACCCGTGTGGCATCGCGATCTCGTCGGTGTCGGTGGCCGACGCCCACCGCAAGGCGCACGAGTGCGATCCGCTGAGTGCGTTCGGCGGGGTGATCGCGAGCAATACGACGGTCAGCGTGGAGATGGCGGAGACCGTCGCCGACATCTTCACCGAGGTGATCATTGCACCCGCCTACGAGCCCGGCGCCGTCGATATCTTGGCCCGCAAGAAGAACATTCGCGTCCTGCTTGCCGCCGAACCGCAGGTCGGCGGCACCGAATTCCGTCAGGTCAGTGGCGGGCTGCTGGTGCAGCAGCGCGACGCAGTCGACGCCCCCGGTGACGACCCGCTGAACTGGGTGCTGGCCACCGGTTCGCCCGCCGACCCCGACACCCTGGCCGATCTGAAGTTCGCCTGGCGGGCCTGCCGGGCGGTGAAGTCCAATGCGATCGTCATCGCCAAGGACGGCGCCACCATCGGCGTCGGCATGGGTCAGGTCAACCGGGTGGACGCGGCCCGGTTGGCCGTCGAACGTGCCGGGGACCGGGTGCCCGGTTCGGTCGCGGCCTCAGATGCGTTCTTCCCGTTCCCCGATGGTCTGGAGACGCTGACGGCGGCCGGGGTAACGGCCATCGTGCACCCGGGCGGATCGATGCGCGACGATGTGGTGACCGCCGCGGCCGAAGCCGCAGGCATCACGCTGTACCTCACCGGCGCCCGGCATTTCGCGCACTGATCTACGGCCGCAGGGTCTTTCGGCCACGGAGTTCGTCGAAGCAGGGCGGTCCGTCACCGGCGCGCAATGGGTTGGCGACATTCGCCGCCGAGCCGATGGCGTCGACCAGCTGTTTGAACTCCCCACGCTGGGCCGGGGTGAGACCGGCCAGCACGCTGTCGTCGGCCCGGCGGACCGCGGCCTCCGCGCGCTTGAGCAGCGCCCTGCCCTCCGACGTCAGGTGGGCCGGTAGCGCCCGGCCCGACGACACCGAAGCGGGCCGCTCCACGGCGCCGGCGTCCTGCAGGCCGCGCAGCACCGTGTTCATCGCCTGCGGTGAGACGTTGGTATCGCGGGCCAGTTCGGCACTGGACCGCCCCGGTGACATCGACAGGATCCGCAGGCAGACGAACTCCGTCAGCGTCAGGCCCAGGGGTTTGAGTTCAGCGCTTGCGGCCGGGCGCAACGCCGCCATGATCCGATACAGCAGATAGCCCAGCGGTTGATCCTGCGCATCGGTCATATCTGGAATCTTGACATATATCAACCAGGTTGATATTCATGGTTCATGTCAGATCCGCAGCCCCCCGGCTGGCTCAAGCCGATGAACAAGGTGTTGATGGCGCTGGGCAAACTCGGGGTGGTCACCGGACCGGTCCGGGTGCTGACGGTGGTCGGTCGCAAATCCGGCCAGCCGCGAAGCACGCCCGCGACGCCATTCACCCTGCAGGGCAAGGTCTATGTCGCCGGGGGATACCCGAAGGCCGACTGGGTACTGAACGCGCGCGCCGCGGGCGAAGGGGTCGTGACCCGCGGCCGAACCTCCCAGCGGGTCGAGTTCGTCGAGCTCGATGCGGACGAGGCGCGGCCGGTGCTGCGGGCGTTCCCGCGCGAGGTGCCCGCAGGCGTCGGGTTCTACAAGCGCGCCGGGTTGGTCGGGGAGGGCACCCCTGAGGAGTTCGAGGCCCTGGCCGGGCGGTGCGCGGTATTCCGGCTGGATCCCATCTCCGCGTCCTGAGCAGCTGAGACGATCTATTCCCGAATCACCGAATAGATCACAAAAGTTCGCTCAGAGCGGGTATCGATGCCGTCGCGCGCCGACCGTCGTAGCGTGGAGTGGTGACATCACCTAACAATCTGCCCCGCACCCTCGGCGAGCTGCGTGCCTCCGGCCATGAAGAGCGCGGGATCAAGCAGGAACTGCGGGAGAACCTGCTGGCTGCCCTCGCTGCCGGAGACGACATCTGGCCCGGCATCCTCGGTTTCGAAGACACGGTGTTGCCGCAGGTAGAGCGGGCCATCATTGCCGGTCACGACTTCGTCCTGCTCGGCGAGCGCGGCCAGGGCAAGACTCGGCTGCTGCGGTCGCTGATCGGCCTGCTCGACGAATGGACGCCGGTGATCGCCGGTGCAGAGTTGGGCGAGCACCCGTACACCCCGATCACGCCCGGCTCGATCCGCCGGGCCGCCGAACTCGGTGATGACCTGCCGGTGGCGTGGCGGCACCGCAGCGAGCGGTACGCCGAGAAACTGGCCACCCCCGACACCAGCGTGGCCGACCTGATCGGCGACATCGATCCGGTCAAGGTCGCCGAGGGCCGCAGTCTGGGCGATCCGGAGACCATCGCCTACGGGCTGATCCCGCGCTCGCACCGCGGCATCGTCGCCGTGAACGAGCTTCCCGACCTCGCCGAGCGCATCCAGGTGTCGATGCTCAACGTGATGGAGGAGCGCGACATCCAGGTGCGCGGCTACACCCTGCGGCTGCCGCTGGACGTCCTGGTGGTGGCCAGCGCCAACCCCGAGGACTACACCAACCGCGGGCGCATCATCACCCCGCTCAAGGACCGCTTCGGCGCCGAGATCCGGACGCACTATCCGCTCGAACTCGACGCAGAGGTCGGCGTGATCTCGCAGGAGGCGCACCTGTCGGCGCAGGTGCCCGAATATCTGCTGCAGGTCATCGCCCGGTTCGCCAGGTATCTGCGCGAGTCGAACTCCGTCGATCAGCGCTCCGGCGTCTCCGCGCGGTTCGCGATCGCGGCCGCCGAGACCGTCGCTGCGTCGGCGCGGCACCGCGGCGCCTTGCTCGGCGAGACCGAACCGGTGGCCCGCGTGGTGGATCTCAGCACGATCATCGACGTGCTGCGGGGCAAGCTGGAATTCGAGTCCGGTGAGGAAGGGCGCGAGCAGGCGGTACTGGAACACCTGCTGCGCCGGTCCACGGCCGATACCGCGCAGCGCGCGCTCGGGGGCATCGACGTCGGCACCCTGGTCGTGGCCGTCGAGGGCGGTTCCGCGGTCACCACGGGTGAGAAAGTCTCGGCCAAGGACGTGTTGGCCGCGGTGCCCGACCTGCCGGTGATCGACGCCATCGCCGAGCGCCTCGGCGCGGAATCCGAAGGGGAGCGAGCGGCGGCGCTGGAGCTGGCGCTGGAGGCGCTCTACCTGGCCAAGAGGATCGACAAGGTGTCCGGAGAAGGCGAAACCATATATGGCTGAGCGTCGTACGACGATCAAGCAGCGAGGCGCCCGGTCGACGATGCGAGCGAGGAACGAGCGCGCTGAGGAGCCGGGCAGTGTTCTCCAGAGCTGCGCTGAGGAGTGCGACCATGGCTAAACAGCGGTATTCCGGCTACACCGGCGGGCCTGATCCGCTGGCCCCGCCGGTCGATCTGCGCGACGCCCTCGAGCAGATCGGCCAGGACGTCATGGAGGGCACGTCTCCGCGGCGGGCCCTCTCGGAGTTGTTGCGGCGCGGTACCAAGAACACCCCCGGCGCCGACCGGCTGGCCGCCGAAGCGAACCGGCGTCGTCGAGAGTTGTTGCAGAACAACAACCTTGACGGCACCTTGCAGGAGATCAAGAAGCTGCTCGACGAGGCGGTGCTGGCCGAGCGCAAGGAGTTGGCCAGGGCGCTCGACGACGACGCCCGGTTCGGCGAACTGCAGATGGAGTCGTTGTCCCCGTCACCGGCCAAGGCCGTACAGGAACTCGCCGATTACGAGTGGCGCTCACCCGAGGCCCGGCAGAAGTACGACGAGATCAAGGATCTGCTCGGCCGCGAGATGCTCGACCAGCGTTTCGCCGGCATGAAGGAGGCGCTGGAGAACGCCACCGACGCCGACCGCCAGCGGGTCAACGACATGCTCGACGATCTCAACGACCTGTTGGACAAGCACGCCAATGGCGAAGATTCTCCCGAAGATTTTCAAGACTTCATGGACAAGCACGGCGAGTTCTTCCCGGAGAACCCGAAGAATATCGACGAACTGATGGACTCGCTGGCCAAGCGCGCCGCCGCCGCGCAGCGGTTCCGTAACAGCCTGTCCGCCGAGCAGCGGGCCGAACTGGATTCGTTGGCGCAGCAGGCATTTGGCTCGCCGTCGCTGCAGAATGCGCTGAATCGCCTGGACGGGCACCTGCAGGCGGCCCGGCCCGGTGAGGACTGGAACGGCTCGGAACGGTTCTCCGGCGGTGACCCGTTGGGGATGGGCGAGGGCGCCCAGGCGCTGGCCGATATCAGCGAGCTGGAGCAGCTCGCCGAGCAGCTCTCGCAGAGCTATGCCGGTGCCACGATGGACGATGTCGATCTGGACATGCTGGCCCGCCAACTCGGTGAAGAAGCCGCCGTCAACGCCAAGACGTTGGCCGACCTGGAACGTGCGCTGATGAAAGAGGGCTTCCTGGACCGGAGCTCCGACGGGCAGTGGCGGCTGTCGCCCAAGGCCATGCGTCAGCTCGGCCAGGCGGCATTACGCGATGTGGCACACCAGCTTTCGGGTCGTCACGGTGAGCGTGAGACGCGCCGTGCCGGAGCGGCCGGTGAGCTGACCGGCGCTACCCGGCCATGGCAGTTCGGGGATACCGAGCCGTGGAACGTCACCAGGACGCTGACCAACGCGGTCCTGCGTCGCGCGGGCACCGGCGCGACCGGTCTGGCCCAGGACGAAGCCGATTCGCGGATTCACATCACCGTCGACGATGTCGAGATCTCCGAGACCGAGACCCGCACCCAATCGGTGGTGGCGCTGCTGGTGGACACCTCGTTCTCGATGGTGATGGAGAACCGGTGGCTGCCGATGAAGCAGACCGCGCTGGCGCTGCATCATCTGGTGAGCACCAGGTTCCGCTCCGACGATCTGCAGATCATCGCGTTCGGGCGGTATGCGCGCACGGTCAGCGCCGCCGAGTTGACCGGCCTGGAAGGGGTCTACGAACAGGGCACCAACCTGCATCACGCGCTCGCGCTGGCGGGCAGGCATCTGCGTCGGCATCCGAACGCGCAACCCGTGGTGCTGGTGGTCACCGACGGTGAACCGACCGCACACCTGGAGGACTACGGCGACAACGAAGGCACATCGGTCTTCTTTGACTATCCCCCGCACCCGCGCACCATCGCCCACACCGTGAAGGGTTTCGACGAGATCGCTCGGCTGGGCGCGCAGGTCACCATCTTCCGGTTGGGCAGCGATCCCGGGCTGGCTCGCTTCATCGATCAGGTGGCACGCCGGGTGGAGGGCCGGGTGGTGGTGCCTGATCTCGACGGGCTGGGCGCGGCCGTGGTCGGCGACTACCTGCGGTCCCGGCGGCGCCGCCGTTAAGTCGGCCCCGCGAAGTTTGCGATACGCCGCGAAATCGGGCGACCCTGCATCGGGTCGCCCGATTTTTTGCTGATGGCCACTGGCGTTCC
>JBEVHL010000636.1:0-5456 GCA_040511255.1 Mycobacterium sp.
GAGGCCGCGATGGAGCTGGAGTACGAACGGTCGGAGACGCTGCTGACCAACATGCTGCCTGCCAGCATCGCGACCCGGCTCAAAGATCCGACCCGCGACCGGATGATCGCCGACCGGTATGACGACGCGTCGGTGCTGTTCGCCGATATCGCGGGTTTCACCGAACGCGCCAGTGAGACCGCGCCCTGTGATCTGGTGGCCTTCCTGGACCGGCTGTACACCGAGTTCGATCTCCTGGTCGACCGGCATGGGCTGGAGAAGATCAAGACCAGCGGCGACTCGTACATGGTGGTCAGCGGCGTGCCGGAGCCGCGGCCCGACCACGTGCATGCGCTGGCGAAGCTGGCCCTGGACATGGCCGCGGTGGTCGACGGCCTGACCGATCCGGTCGGTCGCGCCGTACCCGTGCGGATGGGCCTGGCGGCCGGTCCGGTGGTGGCCGGGGTGGTGGGTTCGCGCCGGTTCTTCTACGACGTCTGGGGCGACGCGGTCAACGTGGCCTCCCGGATGGAGTCGACGGACCAGGCCGGCCGTATCCAGGTGCCGCACGAGGTCTACGAGCGTCTCAAGGACTCGTTCGTGTTCGAAGAGCGCGGGGAGGTGGTGGTCAAAGGCAAAGGCGTGATGCACACCTGGTATCTCGTCGGCCCACGGCCTCCGAGTCGGTCAGTACAGGTCGAGGCGCCGGTCCGTGAAGAGGTGGACGTGCTCGGTCAGTGACTTGTCGTGCGTCAGCGACAGGTCGATGTCCGCGATCGCCATCCCGGCGTCGGTGCCCGCGGTGGCCACCACCCAGCCGTCCGGATCGACGATCGCGGTGCCCCCGGTCCACTCCTGCCCACGCTCGACACCGGACCGGTCGCAGGCGGCCACGGCGATCTTGTTCGTGCGCGCCGTCGACATCGCGGTGATCACCTCACCTGGGTGTTCACCTTCGGGCCGCGGAAACAGCGGCCAGTTCACCGGCGCCACAATCAGTTCCGCGCCTTGCAGCGCCACCAGGCGGGTCAGTTCACCGAACTCCAGATCGTAACAGACCATCATCGCCAGCACGCCATGTTGGGTCTTGATCACCGGCGGCAGGTCGTCGCCCGGGGTGAACAGCAATTTCTCGCGGTCCCACAGGTGGGTTTTCCGGTAGTGCCCGATGACGCCGTCGGCCGTGACGGCCACTGCACTGTTGTAGAACAGCCCGTCGTCACCGAGTTCGCAGAACCCACCGACCACCACGGCGTCCCCCGCCGCGGCCGCCCACTTGTCGAATTCCGGACTCGCCGGGGTCAGCGCCACCGACCGGGCCTCGTCCTGGTCGGCCAGCATGTAGCCCGAGGTGACCAGTTCCGGTAGCACGATGACATCCGCGCCGGCCACGACCGCGGTGGTGATCTGCGCTTCGATCAGAGCGGAATTGCTCGCCAGGTCGGCGATGGTGGGCGCGATCTGACAGCACGCGATCCGGGTCATGTTGGCAGGTTAGTGCTATTGCGGGAACGCGGCGCGCGCCTTGAGCGCCAGCCACAGCTCCATCCGGTCGTCGCCGTCGTCGAGGCGGCGGCCGGTCAGCTGCGCAACCCGGTCGATCCGGTTGCGAACGGTGTTGCGGTGCAACGACAGTCGTGTGGCGGCGGGGTCCCACGCGCCGTTGACCCGCAGCCACTGCTCCAGGGTGCGTACCAATTCCAACCGCTCCCTGGGGTCGAGTTGGTCCAGTGGCGCCAGCACCGCGTCGGCGAACCCGCGGACCGCGTCCGGGCTCCCCAGCGAGACCAGCAGGGACACCGTTGCACCTTCGCCGGCCGTCACGATCCGGCCCAGCCGGGCGCTGACCGGGAGCAGCGACCGCGCCTGCATCGCCGAGACGGCCAGCGTGTCCGGCGCGGTCGGCGCGCCGATCCCCGCAGCTAGACCCGTCGCGTGCGTGCGTAGTGCGTCGGTGAGCGCCGCCAGGTCGGGATGGGCGATTTCGACGGTGCCACCCAGCACCCGCACCAGCGCGTCCGCCAGCCCCGACTGCAGCCGGAAGGCGAGCGCTTCGACATCCTCGGCGGCCACCACCGCCACCTGACAGTGGGCGGCGTCCAGCCCGACCGCCGCGGCGAGTTGCGCAGCGCGCTCCCGCTTGACGCCGGGTCGCAGCAACTGGGCGAACACCTGCGCCCGACGCTCCCGTTCGGCGCGGCCCGACAGGTCACGGCGCTCGATGTCCAACGCGATCAACGACACCAGGACCGTCGACGAACTGCGGGACGTTGGGTCCATGTCGGCGCTGAGCACGATGCGGGCCAGCGGGACGGTGGCGCCGACCGTGTGCACTTCGAACTCACCGACCATCGCCCAGGAGGTGCGATCCGGTGGCCTGCTGGCTGCCGCGTGCAGAGCGTGCGCGACGACGTCGGGCGGCGTCACCGGTGTCGCGCCGAGGAGCCGCCCGGTGCTGTCGCATACGACGCACGGGGTCGCGCTGGACTCCGACCAGGCCAACAACAGCGCCGCCAACGGCGCGGAACTGGTGGCGACCGCTGTGAGCCTGCGGTTGATCTCCATGGCCCGCTGCAAATGTTCGCGCTCCTGGGCCGCGATCGCGGCGAACACCCATTTGGTGACCGCGATGAAGGGTGTCTCGTCCGGCACGGTCAGCAGCGGGACACCGAATTCCTGGGCCGCGGCGCGCAGCGGTTCAGGACAGGACTGGTACGGCAGCCCGTGCCCGAGCCCGAGGGCCAGCGCGGCGACACCGGACCGGGCACATTCCGCCATGTACGCCCGGCACTCGGTCAACTGCATCGGCAGCAGGAGCCCGACGGTCATCAACAGCTCGCCGCCACGCAGCCAATCAGCGGGCGACGTCAGCTCGGATACGTGTGCCGAGGACACCTCGCGCTCAAGCCGGTCTACCCCCGAGGCGACCGACAGATGCAGCGCCGGGGCGGCGACGACGTCTCCGACGGTGATCATCTGCGGCCTTGCCGGGCGTGACTGTACATATCGTCCAAACGTAATAGACGAAATGAACAATTCGGCTATATCGCGTGACTGACCGGGCACCGCATTGTGGGAGGCGTCACATCTGTGCCTCGCGGCCGATCAGGAGGACCCGTGAACACCACCGACAGCCCAGCCAGCGCCACCGGTCCCAGCGCGATGATCGAGAGCAGGTCTATCGACTACGTTCCCGACGACGAGCGGCACGGCAAGGTCGCGCATCAGGGGCCGTTCTGGTTCGTGGGCAATTTCCAGCCGTTCACCCTTGCCCTCGGCTTCGTCGGGCCGAGCCTGGGTCTGTCCCTGTGGTGGACGATCGTTGCCGGCATCGCCGGGATCGCGTTCGGCACGTTGTTCATGGCGTTCCACGCCACGCAGGGCCCGGTGCTCGGCCTGCCCCAGATGATCCAATCCCGAGCCCAGTTCGGTTACCGCGGAGTGTTGCTCCCGCTGATCGGCACGCTGTTCACCTTCGTCGGTTTCAACGTCGTCGACGTGGTGATCATCAAATCGGGTCTGCAGTCGATCTTCGGCTGGAACCCCGTCATCGTGGCCGTGGCCATCACCCTGATCGCCGCGCTGGTCGCGATCTTCGGACATGATCTGTTGCACAAGACTTTCCGTGTCCTGTTCTGGATCTCGCTACCGCTATGGATCGTGTTGACCGGCGGCGTGCTGTTCGGCGGCGTCGTGGGCGCTCCCTCGGGAACTGCCGCCGCGGGCGGTTTCAGCCTGGTCGCGTTCCTGGTGCAGTTCAGCGTGGCGGCGTCCTACAACATCACCTATGCGCCCTACGTCTCCGACTACAGCCGGTATCTGCCCCGCAGCACCAAGCCGTCGGCCATCATCGCCTCGGTCTTCGTCGGCGCATCGGCCTCCCCCGCCTGGCTGATCCCCCTCGGCGCCTGGATGGCGACCTATCTCGGCGCCAGCGACGCGCTGGCCGGGATCAACCAGACCGGCAACGACGTCATTCCTTTCCTCGGCTCGGTGCTGGCGATCGTGGCGACCCTGGTGCTGGTGGCCACGATGGGCCTGAACGCCTACAGCGGGATGCTGACCGTCGTCACGGGCCTTGATTCGCTGAGATCGGTCAACCCCACCCGGCGGCTGCGGGTGGTCACCATCGTCGTGCTGGCCGCGGCGTGGCTGGTGATGAGCCTGCTGCTGACCAATGCCACCACCGCCCTGAACACCACCTTGCTGATCATGCTGTACCTGCTGGCACCGTGGACCGCGGTGAACCTGACCGACTATTTCTTCGTCCGGCGCGGGCACTACGCGATCGCAGATCTGTTCACGCCCAACGGGATTTACGGCGCGTGGTCGTGGCGTGGCCTGACCGCGTTCCTGGCCGGGGTGGCCGCTGAAATCCCGTTTGTGGACCTGCCCTTCTTCGTCGGGCCTGCGGCCAAGGCGATGGGCGAGGTGGACATAGCGTTCGTCGTGGGGTTGCTGGTCTCCGGCCTGGTCTACATCGCGGTCACCCGATCCTTGGATGTATCGCACGAGTTGGCGTTCATCGAATCGGACCCGACGATCTCGGATCCGTCGAGCACCGCCGACATCGTCCACACCATCGACACCGAGGAGAAGTGATGGCGGACAACGACATTCTCGGCCCGCCCGATGCGAGTAAGGTGCCCCGTTACACCGAGCCCGCCACGTTCGCGCGACTACCGCGCATCGACCAGGTGTCGTCGGCGGACGTCAGCGTGGTCGGAATCCCCTTCGACAGCGGAGTCTCCTACCGGCCGGGCGCGCGGTTCGGCCCCGGACATGTGCGGGCCTCGTCGAAGTTGTTGCGGCCCTTCAACCCTGCACTGAACGTATTGCCGTTCGCGGCCCAGCAGGTCGCCGACTGTGGCGATATCGCCGTCAATCCGTTCAACATCGGCGAAGCCATCAGCACCATCGACTCGGCGATCACCCACCTGCGTCGCGACGGCTCAACCGTATTGACGATCGGCGGGGACCACACCATCGCGCTGCCGATCCTGCGGTCGCTGTCGCGTGACCTCGGCAAGATCGCGGTGCTGCACTTCGATGCACACCTGGATACCTGGGACACCTACTTCGGCGAGCCCTACACCCACGGCACCCCGTTCCGCCGGGCCAGCGAAGAGGGACTGATCGACGTGGAACGGTCCCTGCACATGGGGATCCGGGGCCCGCTGTACGGCAAGCAGGATCTCGAAGACAGCGAGGTGCTCGGGTTTCAGGTCATCCGGTCTGATGATTATGAATTCGATGGTGTGGCAAGCATTGTCGAGCGGATGCGCACGCGGCTCGACGGCGGACCGGTGTACGTATCGGTGGACATCGACGTGCTCGACCCGGCCCACGCGCCCGGTACGGGCACCCCCGAGGCCGGCGGAATGACGTCGCGCGAACTGCTCAACACCCTGCGCGGTCTGGTGGGCCTCAACGTCGTCGGCGCCGATATCGTCGAGGTGGCCCCCGCCTACGACCAC
>JBEVHL010000637.1:0-4576 GCA_040511255.1 Mycobacterium sp.
CTGCTGGCGCTGTACATCTCGCTGATGCATTTCGGCGGCATTCTGGTGCCGCCCGGTTACACCGACGCCCTCAAGTTCGCCGACGGAAATCCGTACGGCGTCAGCCATGTGACCGGACCCGACAACACCGCCGGGATCAGCGACGACACGGACGCCGCGCTGGAACACCTCGCCCGGCGGGTGGTCACGATCACCGATCGGTTGGTCGGCTCCGCAGCAGATACTGCCTAGCCATCTCGACCAGCGTCCTACGCTCACGCTGCCAGTCGATGGGCGCGTGCATGATCATCTCCACCAGCACCATGCCGCGCAGTGCGGCCCAAATGACCTCGGCGACATCGTGATCGGCGGGGTCATCGGAGATCAATCGGCCCAGGCCGCTGATGGCGTCGTTCATGTCCAGCAGGTGCCGCCGTGAACTCTCGCCCAGGCTGCCGCGGGTAGCGCGCAGAATTTCGAACGCCGCGAGCGAGGTGGGACTGCTGTAGCAGTTCCAGGCGATATCGACGACGGTCTCGATTCGCTTTTCCAGCGACATGTCGTTGACATCGGCAGCGGACAAGCTCTCGACCAGCTTGGCCACCCCGTCGTCGACCACTGCCATCAGCAGGCCGTTGCGATCGCCGAAGTGGTATTGGATGACGCCCCATGTCACGCCCGCCCGCTCGGCGACGTGTTTGGCCGTCGCCGCCGCGAAACCTTCCTCGACGACGCACCGAACCGTCTCGTCGATGATCTTCGCGCGCGTGTCATCACCGCGTTTGCGTGGCGCTGTCGTGCTGCGGGTCGGTGCAGCCGGAGTGGTGCTTGTCATTGTTGACTTTATAACATTGATCGCTCTATGTTTGGGGCGTGACTGCAGCCCCCAGTCGTTATGCGGCGTTATCGCGCGACCAGTTGGTAACCCTCGTCCCCGAACTTCTGCTGATCGGTCAGATGATCGATCGCTCCGGGATGGCTTGGTGCATCCAGTCATTCGGTCGTGCGGAGATGCTCCAGATCGCCATCGAAGAGTGGGCCGGCTCCAGCCCGCTGTACACCAGGCGCATGCAGAAGGCGCTGAAGTACGAAGGCGTGGACATCTTCACCATCTTCAAGGGTCTGCAGCTCGATATCGGCGCCCCGCCGCAGTTCATGGACTTTCGCTATACGGTGCACGACCGTTGGCACGGCGAGTTCCACCTGGACCACTGCGGTGCGCTGCTCGACGTCGAACCGATGGGCGAGGAGTACGTGCGGGGCATGTGCCACGACATCGAGGACCCCACCTTCGACGCCACCGCCGTCGCCACCAACGTGCACGCCCAGGTGCGTCCCATCCACCGGCCGCCGCGCACACCCGTCGACCGCAGCCCGCACTGCGCCTGGACCGTGATCATCGACGAGTCCTATCCGGCCGTCAGCGGCATTCCAGCCCTGGACGTGGTGGCCCAAACTAAAGCTGCTACATGGGAATTGGCGCCTATCGATCCCAACGACGACGGCCTCGCCGACTACTCCGGAGCGCTGCAGGCCGATTTCGATTTCGCTGCCTTCTCGCACTCGGCGTTGGTGCGGATGGCCGACGAGGTCTGCCTGCAGATGCATCTGCTGAATCTGTCGTTCCTCATCGCGGTGCGGGCTCGGGCGGTCGACGAGGACCAGGCACTCACCATCGCCAAGAAGCAACTGATCGGGGTGGCCGGACTGGCCGCCGAACGCATTCACAAAGCGCTGGCGCTCCCACCGGGAGAAGAGGGCGTGCTTCGGGTGCTTGAACTGCACCCGCTGCTGAACCCGGCGGGCTACGTCAACGCCGAGTTCGGTGGCGACAAATTGCACGTGCACCGGGCACCCGCCCACGACGACGGCACCTGGGTGTCGTTGTGCGGCCCCGGGTCCACCGACTCGCTGCAATCCATCGCCACCGCGATCGACCCACAGCTCGTCGTACACGTGAGCGGAACCGACACCGACTGGACCCTGGAGCTCGAGCGCAGCGACACCCCGCTGAAGGAGAGTTCGGAGGTTGCGGTGGTCAAGTTCAGCGGCGGCGCGACGTTCCAGTTCGAAACCCGGAAGTCCCTGCCGCTCATCGTGGTCTGAGTCGATGCCCTATCGCGTCGTGCAGTGGACCACCGGCGCAGTCGGCCGCGAGTCGCTGCGCGGCATCCTCGACCATCCGGACCTGGAACTGGTCGGGGTCAGGGCGTATTCGACTGACAAGCACGGTGTCGACGCCGGCCGGCTGGTAGATCGTGAGCCGGTCGGCGTGCTGGCCAAAACGGACATCGCCGAGGTGCTCGACGGCGACGTCGACTGCGTGGTCTACACGCCGCGAACTCCGTCGGTGGACGACGTCTGCCGCATCCTGTCCTCCGGTGCCAATGTGGTCACCACAGCGTTCGCGTTCCACCCCGCCCGGGCCGACCGGGCGGACGCCAAGCGCATGCTCGACGCCTGCCTCGCGGGCGGCAGTTCCCTGCACGGCACCGGGCTCAATCCGGGCAATCTCGGCGCAGTGCTACCCCTGGCAATGGCGGGGATGTGCCGCGAGATCTCGCAGGTGACCGTGCAGGAACGCGCGGACTGGTCGATGTACGACAGCGTCGACATCACCTTCGGGCAGATGATGTTCGGCGCCGACCCCGCCGATGTGACAGCGCAGGCGCCGAGCCTGCGGTACACGAGTGATCTTTTCCGACAACAGGTTTGGCTACTGGGCGACGCGCTGGGCGCGGATCTCGACGAGGTGACCACCGACCTCGAGGTCATCGCGGCCACCACAGATCGCGATATTTTCGGGCGCACTCTGAAAGCGGGCACGGTGGCGGGCCAGCGATGGCGCTGGTCGGGCCGGCGGGCCGGGCAGATCGTTGTCGAAGTCGAAACTCTGTGGATGCTCGGCGAACGCCAGCCCAAGCATTGGCCTACCCCGCAGCACGGCTGGACGATCACCATCGAGGGCACCCCGTCGGTGCAGGCGCACGTGGTCACATTGGCCAGCTTCGTGCGCGACGTGCCGATCGCTGACCACGTGCAATCAGCCAGTGTGGCCACGGCGATGCAGGCGGTCAACGCGGTGCCCGCGGTCTGCGCGGCAGCACCTGGCTTCGTGACGATGGCCGACATCCCGTTCGTTTGGAACCACGCCGCAGGGCACCCATCCGCGCCTGTGTAGGGGCTATGAGTGCGGGCCCAAGCGGGTGTCGGGGACGCAGTGACCCGGGTCGGGCCGCTATCGTGGCCCCTGCCCGCCAACCGTCGCAATGAGGTGTCAGCAGTGACCGACCCGCTTGGGTTGTCGATCGGCACGACCAACCTGGTCGCGGCGCGCGTCGGAAACCCACCGGTGACGCGCCGCTCGGTGGTGACCCTCTACGGCCACCGCCCCGCCGAGGTCGGTCTGCCGTCGGAGAACCCCAACCTGACCGAGTCCGGCCTGGTCATGCGTGGTTTCGTGGAACGCGTCGGCGACCGGGTGCCGCTGGTTGCCGTCGACGGCTCCACCCATTACGCGGACCGACTGCTGATCGAGGCGCTGGGCGCGATGACCGACACCGTCGGCGGAGCAACGCCCACGTCCGACGTGGTGATCGCCGTACCCGCCTACTGGGGCCCCGGCACGGTGCAGGCATTCGAGACCGTCCTACGTACCGACCGCAAACTAGCGCCCAACGGCGTGCCGCCCCGGGTGGTCTCCGATGCCGTCAGTGCATTGACCGCGCTGCAGACAAATCCGGGCCTCGCGGCCAGGGGCAAGGTCGCGCTGCTCGATTTCGGCGGCAGCGGCACCAGCATCACGTTGGCCGACGCCGAGCGCACCTTCCGGCCCATCGGGGAGACCTTGCGGTACCCGGACTTCTCCGGCGATCAGCTCGACCAGGCGCTGCTGACCTCGGTGCTGGCGGACATCGGCGGACGTGGCGATGTCGATCCCGCGGTCACGGCCGCCGTCGGCTCACTGGCGAAGCTGCGTGACGAATGCCGGCGCGCCAAAGAACGGCTCTCCGCCGAGACCGCCACCAATCTGACCGCCGAACTACCCGGGTTCAGCTCCGAGATCCGGCTGACCAGGGCCGAACTCGAAAACCTCATTGCGGCCCCGCTCGAGGGGGTCCTCTCCGCCCTCGACGACATGCTGACCCGCAACCGGATGAGCTGGTCGGACCTGACTGCCGTCGCGACCGTCGGCGGCGCGGCCAGCATTCCACTGATCACCCAGCGCCTGTCCGAACGCACCAACGCCGCGGTGGTCACCACGCCGCGACCGGATCTGGACACCGCAGTCGGTGCCGCACTGATTGCCGCGAGGGGACCGGACGCCGACGCCCCCACCGGCATCGCGACCGCCGTAGGTGACGCCGCGACCGCGGGACTGGCCGGCGCCGCTCCGTTCGGCGTGGGTGCTGACCCGCCCGGGTCATCGACCTTCCGGGCCCTGGCCTGGTCGCAAGACGATGACGGCGGTGACGAGCCGGTGCCTTACGACGGGCCGGACGACTACGACAGCCCGAACCGCTATGGCGGCGCAAACCCCTACGCGTTCAACGAAACTGGTGCCCGCCCCCGGGTTGAGTACCTGCCACCCACCGGG
>JBEVHL010000638.1:0-4134 GCA_040511255.1 Mycobacterium sp.
TGGCCATCACCGGCATCCCGACGTTCAAGGCGCCGTTCGACCCGCCGACCCCCGGCGGATTCCGGGTGCCGAACACCAACTTCTACCGGGCTCCTGAGCAGTTCGGCACCGACGAGAAAGCCTTCGGCCGGTACTGCGCCGACCGGATCGCCGAGGCCATCGAATTCGAAGGCCCCGACACCGTCGCCGCGGTGTTCCTCGAGCCGGTACAGAACGCCGGCGGCTGCTTCCCGCCGCCGCCGGGGTATTTCGAGCGGGTCCGCGAGATTTGCGACGAGTACGACGTGCTGCTGGTCTCCGACGAGGTGATCTGCGCCTACGGCCGGATCGGGTCGATGTTCGCCTGCGACGATATCGGCTACGTGCCCGACATCATCACCTGCGCCAAGGGCCTGACCTCCGGATACTCGCCGATCGGCGCAATGATCGCCAGCGACCGCCTGTTCGAGCCGTTCAACGACGGCTCCACCGTCTTCGGGCACGGCTACACCTTCGGCGGGCACCCGGTGTCCGCGGCGGTGGCCCTGGCCAACCTGGACATTTTCGAGCGGGAAGGCATCAACGACCACGTCAAGCAGATGGCACCGGCGTTCAAGTCGACGCTGGAAAAGCTGTACGACCTGCCGATCGTCGGCGATGTCCGTGGCGAAGGATTCTTCTACGGCATCGAGTTGGTCAAGGACAAGACCACCAAGGAGACGTTCAACGACGAAGAGTCCGAGCGGCTGCTGCGGGGCTTCCTGACCCCGGCACTGTGGGAGGCCGGGCTGTACTGCCGTGCCGACGATCGTGGCGACCCAGTGGTGCAGTTGGCGCCGCCACTGATCAGCGGTCAGAAGGAGTTCGACGCGATCTACGACATCCTGAATCGCGTGCTGGGCGAGGCCGCGGCGCGGATGTGAGACGCTCACCCCTGTGAGCAAACCGTCGATCGACCCGGTCCGCTGGCACCCGCCGCCGATCGACCCGCTGCCGGACTTCGGTCCCGCTGAGCTGACGGTGGTCGGCGTTCCCGGCGATGCGCCGGAGGACGTGGTGGTCGACGGCGCGGGTCGGCTCTGGACCGGGCTGATCGACGGCAGGATCGTGCGCATCGACGCCGACGGCCGGGCGCCGGTGGTCGTCGGGAACACTCCCGGACGGCCGCTGGGCCTGGCTGTCGCGCGCGACGGGCGACTGCTGATCTGCACCAGTCCCGGCGGTCTGCTGGCCATGGACACCGGCACCGGGGCGCTGGAGACCCTGGTCGAGGCGGTGGACGGCAGGCCGCTGCAGTTCTGCTCGAACGTCGTCGAAACCTCCGATGGCACAATCTATTTCACCGAATCGACGAGCAAGTTCACCTACCACGACTTCGCCGGCGCGGTGCTGGAGGCCAGGGGGCGCGGCAGCCTGTTCCGGCGCGACCCCGACGGCACGGTGACCACCCTGCTGGACGGGCTGTACTTCGCCAACGGCGTCACGCTGACGGTCGACGAGTCGGCGCTGGTGTTCGCCGAGACGCAGGCGCGCAGCTTGTCGAAGTACTGGTTGACCGGTCCGCAGGTCGGGCAGGTGTCCCCGTTGGCCACCAATCTGCCGGGCTATCCGGACAACCTCTCCACCGGTGTGGACGGTCGAATCTGGTGTGCGATCGTCAGCCCGGCCAACGGCGCCGCGGAGTGGCTGGCCCCGCGGCCACCGGCATTGCGCAAGCTGGTGTGGCGGTTACCGGAGCGGCTGCAACCCAAGATCACCCCGGAGGTGTGGGCGGTCGCGTTCGATCCCGGCACCGGCGCACCCGTCGCGGGCCTGCACACCACGCATCCGGACTTCGGACAGACCACCGGACTCGTCGAGCACGACGGCCGGCTGTGGCTGGCGTGTATCGGCAATCCGGCGCTGGCGCACTGCCCGTTGCCGCCGTCCACCGAATCGAAATAGAACCCACTGCGAAATTTGTCGTCAGATCTCGCAGTGGCTTCTGCCTCAAGGCCCGGCTAAACCTCATTTGCAACATAGATCTCACCAGTCACAGCGCGGCTCCGTCGGATCGGCGGCGGTTTCGCTTAATCTGCTCTGACCATGGCGACCTTTCACACCGTCTCCCGGCGGGCTGCCGCCCTGGCAGCGGCCCCTTTCCTGGTGGGATTCTGCCTGCTCGGCGGCCCCGCGATGGCGCATGCCGAACCCGGCCCACCCGAAGCCGACACCTGCCCGTACAAGGTCAGCACCCCACCTGCCATCGACTCGTCCGAGGTACCGACCGCAGGCGACCCGCCGCTGCCGATGCCCGTGCCCGCCACCCCGGTCGGCGGCGACGCTCTCGGCAGCTGCGGGCTGATCACCGCGCCCGACACCCCGCCGGTCCCTGACGGCATCTCCGCCGAATCCTGGGTGATCGCCGACCTGGACACCGGCGACATCGTCGCGGCCAAGGATCCGCACGCCCGTCACCGGCCGGCCTCGATCATCAAGGTGCTGGTCGCGATGGCCTCGCTGAACGAACTCAATCTCAACAAGATCGTCCCCGGCACCCAGGATGACGCGAACGCCGAGGGCACCCGTGTCGGCGTGGCCCCCGGCGGGCAGTACACCATCAACGATCTGCTGCACGGCCTGCTGATGCACTCCGGCAACGACGCCGCCCACGCGCTGGCCGCCCAACTCGGCGGCATGGATACCGCGATCAACAAGATCAACACCCTGGCCGGCAAGCTCGGTGGGCGGGACACCCGCGCGGCCACCCCGTCCGGCCTCGACGGACCGGGCATGAGCACCTCGGCCTACGACATCGCCCTGTTCTACAAGTACGCCTGGGCAAACCCGACGTTCGCCGACATCGTGCACACCAAGACCTACAACTTCCCCGGCCGCGATGGAAACCCGCCGTACGAGATCGAGAACGACAACAAGCTGCTGGACAACTACCCGGGCGCGCTCGGCGGCAAGACCGGCTATACCGACGACGCCGGGCAGACCTTCGTCGGCGCAGCCAATCGCGACGGCAGGCGGTTGGCGGTCATCACGATGCGCGGCACCCGGTTGCCCGACGCTCCCTGGGAGCAGGCGGCCAGGCTGCTCGACTACGGCTTCGCCACCCCGCCGGGCACCAAGGTGGGCGCGCTGGTCGACCCGGATCCGTCGTTGACCCCCAAAACCGACGAAGCGCTGACCGATGCGGCGGCCACCAACGCCACCCGCGCTGCCCCCTTCGCCTCCGATGTGGACGCGACGCCGGTGCGCGTCGGGGTGGCCGTGGTGGGGTCGGTGGTCGTCTTCGCACTGATCATGGTCGCCAGGTCGACCAACCGACGGTCCAGGGCCTGAACGCGTCTCATTCGGACTGAAAAGCACCCACCCGCCCGCTAGCATCGCCCGATGCGGGCGAAGTGCCGCTTTGCTCTGTCCAGATGTCTGAAACTTGTTCAGTGAGCGGAGAACAATGACGAAGTTGGATAAGGCGGAGACGGCCGCCCCGTCGATCCGCGAACTCACCATTCGTGGCGTCGTGCTCGGCGGCGTCATCACGCTCGTGTTCACCGCAGCCAACGTGTATCTGGGGCTCAAGGTGGGCCTGACGTTCGCCACTGCCATTCCGGCGGCGGTGATCTCGATGGCGATCCTACGATATTTCCGCGGGCACACGATTCTGGAAAACAACATCGTGCAGACCATCGCCTCGGCCGCGGGCACCTTGGCCGCGATCATCTTCGTGTTGCCGGGCCTGATCATGATCGGGTGGTGGACGGGCTTCCCGTACTGGATCACGGTGGCGGTGTGCATCGTGGGAGGCGTTCTCGGCGTGATGTATTCGGTGCCTCTGCGCCGCGCCCTGGTCACGGGTTCCGACCTGCCTTATCCCGAAGGTGTGGCCGCAGCCGAGGTACTCAAGGTCGGCGAAGCCGAGGAAAAGCTGGACGGCGGCGAGGGCAACAAGCGCAGCCTGATCGCGATCCTGGTGGGTTCTCTTGTGGCAGCGGGCTTTTCACTGCTGGCCGCAACCAAGTTGATCCTGAGCGACGTGTCGAGCTATTTCCGCGTCGGCTCGGGCGGATCGATGGTCGGGGCCAGCTTGTCGCTGGCGCTGATCGGCGTGGGCCACCTGGTCGGCATCACCGTCGGGTTCGCGATGATCGTCGGCCTGGTGATCTC
>JBEVHL010000639.1:0-7518 GCA_040511255.1 Mycobacterium sp.
CGCGGCTGATGTCCGGCTCGGCCGCGATCAGCTTGGTGAACCGGTCCATCGCGGCGACGCCGTCGATCATGCCCTCGTCCATGTTGATGTCGATGACCTGCGCACCGACCTCGACCTGCTGCAGGGCCACCGAGAGCGCGGTGTCGTAGTCCTCGGCCTTGATCAGGTTGCGGAACCGGGCGGAGCCGGTGATGTTGGTCCGCTCACCGATGTTGACGAACAGGGAGTCCTCGGTGATGTTGAGCGGCTCCAGGCCCGAGAGCCGGGTGGCGAGCGAGATCTCCGGGAGCTCGCGTTGCGGCACACCCTCGACCACCTTGGCGATCTCGGCGATGTGCTCCGGCGTGGTGCCGCAGCAGCCACCGACGAGGTTGACCAGGCCGGCCTTGGCGAACTCGGCGATGTAGCCGGCCTGAGCCTCAGGGGACTCGTCGTATTCGCCGAAGGCGTTGGGCAGACCGGCATTCGGGTAGCAGGAGACGAAGGTGTCCGCGATGCGCGCCACCTCGGCGATGTAGGGCCTCATCTCCGGCGCACCCAGCGCGCAGTTCAGGCCGACCGCGAGGGGCCTGGCGTGTCGGATCGCGTTCCAGAACGCCTCGGTGACCTGACCGGACAACGTCCGACCGGAGGCATCGGTGATGGTGCCCGAGATGATCAGCGGCCAGCGTCGTCCGCGCTCCTCGAACAGTGTTTCGACGGCGAACACCGCCGCCTTGGCGTTCAGCGAGTCGAAGATCGTCTCGACGATCAGCAGGTCGGCGCCGCCGTCGATCAGGCCGTTGGCGGCTTCGAGGTACGCGGCGACCAGCTGGTCGTAGGAGACGTTGCGGGCCCCGGGGTCGTTGACGTCCGGCGAGATCGACGCGGTCCGCGTCGTGGGCCCCAGCGCCCCAGCCACGTAACGGGGCTTGTCCGGGGTGCTGAACTCGTCGGCGGCCTTGCGGGCCAGAGCAGCGCCTGCGTAGTTCAGTTCGTAGGCGTGTTCGGCCATGTCGTAGTCCGACAGCGAGACCGCGTTCGCGTTGAACGTGTTGGTCTCCAAGATGTCGGCGCCCGCCTCGAGGTACTCGCGGTGGATGGCCTCGATGATCTGGGGTTGCGTCAGGGTGAGCAGGTCGTTGTTGCCCTGCAGCGCAGTCGGCCACTCCCGGAACCGGTCGCCGCGGTACCCGGCCTCGTCCGGCCGGTCCCGCTGGATGGCCGTGCCCATCGCGCCGTCGATCACCATGATCCGCTGGCGCAACGCCGCCGTCAGTTCCTCGGTGCAGTCGGGGCGGACGTTCGGCACGAAGGTGTCCGGGTCGGTGCCGGTTTCGCTGGCGTGCACGTGCACTCCTTCCGTAGCGGAAGGCGTCCTTAACTCTGCCGAGCGTGGCGGACACCAGGGAGGGCCCAGGCCCTCAATGTGTCCGTTGCAACGCCTCTCGACCAGAAAAGTCTACGTCGTCAAACCGGTCGACGTCCGGACGCCCAAGTCAGACGCATGTGTCGGTGTCGCGGTGTTCCGGTTGCCTCCCCGCACCACGCAGGCCTTACGCTGATTCGGTGACACCGTCGGAAGCCAGCAGGGCCGACCTGCCCGAACTGCGCAACACCATTGTTGTGGCAGCGTTTGAGGGTTGGAACGACGCAGGTGACGCGGCCAGCGACGCGCTGGAACACCTGGATTCGATCTGGGAGGCTCAGACGAGCGTCGAGATCGACGACGAGTCCTATTACGACTACCAGGTCAACCGGCCGGTGATCCGGCAGATCGACGGTGTCACGCGTGAGTTGGTGTGGCCGTCGATGCGGATTTCGCACTGCCGACCCCCCGGCAGTGAGCGCGACATCGTGCTGATGCACGGCGTCGAGCCCAATATGCGCTGGCGCACCTTCTGCGCGGAACTGCTGGCGATCGCCGAGAAACTCGACGTCGACACCGTCGTCATCCTCGGCGCGTTGTTGGCCGACACCCCGCACACCCGGCCGGTACCGGTGTCCGGCGCGGCCTACTCGGCCGAATCGGCCAAGCATTTCGGCCTCGAGGAAACCCGCTACGAAGGACCCACCGGCATCGCCGGGGTGTTCCAGGACGCCTGCGTGGCCGCCGGGATCCCGGCGGTTACGTTCTGGGCCGCGGTGCCGCACTACGTCTCGCAACCGCCGAATCCCAAGGCCACCGTGGCGCTGCTGCGACGGGTGGAGGACGTGCTGGATATCGAGGTGCCGTTGGCTGATCTGCCCACCCAGGCCGAGGAATGGGAAGAGGCGGTCACCGAGATGACCGCCGACGACGAGGAGATCGCGGAATACGTGGCGGCACTTGAAGAGCGCGGCGATGCCGAGGTGGACATGAATGAGGCGCTCGGCAAGATCGACGGTGACGCGCTGGCCGCGGAGTTCGAGAAATACCTGCGCCGGCGCGGGCCCGGCTTCCGCAGTTAGCGGAAGCGTTCCAGGTATTCCGACCAGTTCCACGTCGTCAGGAAATCCTGCGCCGCTTGGTGCCCTTTGTCGTACAGCGCGGTTCGTTGCCGCTCGGTGAGGTCGAAGTTGAGCACTCCGACATCGGTGGAATCCACCCGGATGGTGCGTGAGCTGACCCACGGCTGACTCAGGTACGCCTGATCACGGCCGACCAGGGTGGTGGTGACGACCTTTTCCAGCAGGGTCGGGCCGCCCAGTAGATGCACGGGGCGCAGCGCCGGGATCAGCTGCTCGTTACCGTCGGGCAGGTTCGGCATCAGCGTCACCCCGAACGTCGGCCACCGCGGTTTCTTCCCGTCGCGGCGGTCCAGGGAGTCGATCGGGAAATTCGACAGCAGTCCCCCGTCGACCAGCGTGGAGGTCCGGCCGTCCGCACTGGTCAGCGACGCGGGCTTGTAGAAGAAGGGGATCGCTGTCGAGGCGCGGACCGCGTCGGCCACCGACTGTTCGTCTGGGTCCAGGCCGTAGACCCGTTGGTAATCCCACGGCAGCCGCACCAGCTGCCCCAGCGTCACGTCGGCCACGGTGACCACCAGCCGGTAGCGCTGTTCGACGGGTAGGTGTTTGTCGGGAATCGCGAGGTCGGCGAACGTCGAGACACCGAACCGGGCCAGGGCGGTGTCCACCCAGTCTCGTAGCGCGTTGCCGCGGTACACGCCGCTGCCGCTGAGGATGCCCCAGGCGGGCCCCACGATCGGGACCCGTTCGACCAGTCCGGGATCGAGGAACTTGCGGTAGTCGATGTCGAAGGCCAGGTCCTTGAGCTGCGCCCCGCTCACCGGCCCGGCCTGGACCGCCGCCGCCAGGACCGCCCCGACAAGTGAGCCTGCCGAGGTGCCGGACACCCGCTGCGGGCCGTAGCCGGCATCCAGCAGCGCAGCGACGGCACCGACCAGCCCGACCCCTTTGACGCCGCCGCCGGAAAGGACCAGATCGACTGGGGTGGACGCCGCAGCCATCGGGCTTTAGGTCTTGACCGGCTTGGGCGCCTGCCACTGTCCGTTGAGGGCGTCGGGCTTGGGCCAGTAGAGCCGCAGGATCACTTGGAACGGACCCTTGGGGGTGGGCAGCCAGTTGGCTTCCTTGTCCGGACCCGGCGATTCGTTCTGCAGAAACAGCGTGATCCCGCCGTCCGGATCCTTGACCAGGCTGGACAGCATCGGTGAGTTGACCAGGTAGCGGTTCACCGGGTTGGCCACCAGCTGGCTCTGGGGCAGCTCGTACATGGTCAGCGACCAGAAGGCGTTGACGGGCGGCAACTGGCCGGACTCGAACCGGTAGGTGTAGGTGTTGGCGCCGACCAGGGGCAGGGCGGTGGAGTCGAAATCCGTGCCCAGATAGATCGCCTCGTCCTTGCTGTTGCCGTAGATCCCCAGCACTGCGCCGGCCATCCGGTACAGGTAATTGCCGTTGAGGTACTGGGCGGTGCCGAAGAAGTCGGCGGCACCGACCTGACCGGTGTCGACCTTGTCCTTCTTGAAGGTGTTGAACTCCGCCCAGGCGTCGGCCATCCCGGCTTCGATCGCCGAGCGCATCTCGGGGCTGAGCTTGTCGGCGTCGAACGTGCCGTCGGGTCCGATACCGATGGTCGCGAACCGTGCGCGCATGTCTTCTTCGCCGGGCAACGCCGGGGCGAACCGCAGCGCGAAGTTCAGGATCTCGAAAAACTGCGGGGAGGTCCTCTGCTGATCGGGGGTCAGCGGCGGGACGAAGTCGATGGCCGGTGCGGGCGGCGGCGTCGGCTTGTTGAGGTAAACCGACAGCGGCGCAACCTGATAGCCGTCCTGGATCTTCTTGACGTTGTCGAGGTCCGACGGCCCGAACAGCTGGGTGCGGTAGAGCACCAGCGCCAGGTCGGTGTCGGATTTGATCACGTCGTTGATGCCTTCGGGCTTCTCCCCCGTCCAGTTGGGCCCGGCCAACAGGTACCTGCCGCCGCCGTTGCCGGTGGTCCGACTGCCGACGTAGGCGAAGTTGTAGGTGTATCCGTCAATGAACTGCAGCGAGTAGTAGCGGTCCTGCTCGATCGGCGGGACGGTCAGCACCAACGGCTCGGCCCGTAGGTCGGCGCCGACGGCGGAGTACGGCGTGTCGGAGTTCGGCGTCTGGATCGCGGTGTCAGCCGGGGTGTACACCCGCGACGTGTTGTGGATCTGATTCCAGTCGCCCTTGTACTCCGGATCTTCCTTGTTGACGAAGTAGTCGTAGTTGACCCGGTAGTTGTCGACGATCGGGAAGCCGTAGATATAGGCCTCTTTCGCGATCGCCCTGGCCAGCTCCGCGGTGACGGGCCCGGGCTGAGGCGCGGCGGAGGCCGACGTGCTGGTCTCGGTGGTGTTGCTGTTGGTCGCGCAGCCGGCCAAGACCAGTAGCGCGGCAATGGCGACAGCGATGGATTTGCCACGCATAACTCTCATAGCCCGAAACGTACTCCAGTCAACCCCGCAAAAACGCCTACGAGAGTGCGTGTTCCCGGCCGAATCCACGGCGCGTCTGTCGGGGACGCGCACGCACGCGCTAGGGGTGGAGCTGCACCCCGAGAAGCGCGTCGACGGCGGCGGCGACCAGACGCGGTGACTGTGCGTCGTGACCGCCGTATTCCAGCGCGTCGGTCACCCAACCATCAACGGCAGCAAGCGCTTTGGGGGTATCGAGGTCATCGGCGAGGTAGGTGCGCAACCGCGCCAGCACGTCGGTGGCATCCGGGCCTTCCGGCAGCAGGGCCGCCTGCCGCCAGCGCGCCACCCGGGCCAGCGCGTCGTCGAGCACCTCGGCGCTCCACGACCGGTCGTCCCGATAGTGCCCGGCGAGCAGCCCGAGCCGGATCGCTGCCGGATCGACGCCGTCGGCACGCAGAGCGGACACCAGCACCAGGTTGCCGCGACTCTTGGACATCTTGTGCCCATCCCAGCCGATCATCCCGGCGTGCACGTAATGCCGGGCGAAACGCCGCTCCCCGGACACGGATTCAGCATGGGCAGCAGAGAATTCGTGGTGCGGAAAGATCAGATCGGTGCCACCACCCTGGATGTCCAGGCCGGTGCCGATGCGGCTGAGCGCGATCGCCGCGCACTCCACATGCCAGCCGGGGCGACCGGGCCCGAACGGCGACGGCCAACTGGGTTCGCCTTCGCGGACCGCCCGCCACAGCAGCGCGTCGAGCGGATCGGCCTTACCCGCGCGGTCGGGGTCACCGCCACGCTCGCCGAACAACGCCAGCATGGTGTCGCGGTCGTAGCCGGACTCGTAACCGAACTGCGCGGTGGCATCGGCGCGGAAGTACACGTCGGGATACTCGGCATCGTCGACCACGTATGCCGCCCCGGATGCCAGCATCTTCTCGACCAGTTCCACCACCTCGGCGATGGCGTCGGTGGCCGCGACGTAGTCGTGTGGTGGCAGCACCCGAAGCGCGGCCATGTCCTCACGGAACAGTTGGATCTCCCGCGCCCCGAGATCACGCCAGTCGATGCCGTCGCGGTTGGCCCGCTCGAACAGCGGATCGTCGACGTCGGTGATGTTCTGCACGTAATGCACGGGATACCCGGCGTCGAGCCACAGCCGATAGACCAGATCGAAGGTCAGGTACGTCGCGGCGTGACCGAGATGGGTGGCGTCGTAAGGCGTGATGCCGCACACGTACATGGTGGCGGACTCCCCCGGCGACACCGGGCGGACCTGACGATCAGCGCTGTCATACAGACGAAGTGCAGGCCCACGGCCGGGTAGTTCCGGAACGCCTGCGGCCGACCACGATTGCATAACTGAACTCTAGGGTGTCTTCAGCGCGACAACCCGATGGCACCCAACAGCACCTCGGCCAGGTCCATCCGGCACATCAGCAGATCGGGCAGATACGGGTCGGGACGGTTGTAGATCATCGTCGAGCCGTCCAGCCGCGACGCGTGCAGGCCGGCGGCCAGCACCACCCCCGCGGGCGCCGCGTTGTCCCACTCCCACTGTCCGCCGGCGTGGATGTAGGCGTCGACGTCCCCGCGCACCACGGCCATGGCTTTGGCGCCCGCGGAACCGATGGGCACCATCTCGAAGTCCATCTGCTCGGCAATCCGGTAGAGCACGGCCGGGGGGCGACTGGAGCTGGCGGTGATCCGGATCGGTCGCCCGGCCAGTGGTGACCCACCCGCCTTGACGGTGTCCGTCCGGTAGACCTCACCGCGGGCCGGCAGGGCGACGGCGGCATCGGTGATCTCGCCGTCCGGGCCTCCGGTGCGCTGCCACAGGGCCACGTGGACGGCCCAGTCTTCGCGGCCGGGCATCGAGAACTCACGGGTGCCGTCGACCGGGTCGATGATCCACACCCGGTCGGAACGCAGCCGGATCAGGTCGTCGTGGGCTTCCTCACTGAGCACCGCGTCCCCTGGGCGTTCGGCGCGCAGCCGACGCTGCAGCAGGGTGTTCGCGCGGCTGTCGCCGGCGTCGCCGAGTTCCCAGGGATAGTCGAATCCCACCTGGTCGCGCACGGCCAGCAGCAGCCTGCCGGCATCCTCGGCCAGATCGGCCGCCAGTTCGGCGTCGGTCTGATCGTGGGTGGGCGTCACCGCCTCAGTATCCGGGGCCGGTGAACTCGACGCCGGGTGGGGGCAGGCGCGGGTCCCACCTGACACGATGGAACTGTGATCAGATCCACAGTTTTCGCGCTGTCCGCAGGGGTGGTCGCGGGGTTGGTGGGGTGCTCATCCGACGACGGGCCACGCACGCTCGCCGGCACCAGCTGGCGATTGGTGGCGATCCAGTCGATGGACGATGCGCAGGGCACCACCGAGGTGCCGGACCCGAGCCAGTTCACGGTGCAGTTCGGCGACGACGGCCGCGCGGCCATCCGTCTCGACTGCAACACCGGCAGTGGACCGTTCGAGGCGATACCGACCGGTGACGGCGCGTCGGGGACCCTGACGTTCGGGCCCGTCGCCATGACTCTGCTGGGTTGTCCGGGGTCGTCGCTGGATCAGCGGGTCGGCGCCGCATTACCGCAGGTCCGCGGCTATCTGTTCGCCGACGATCAGCTCAACATGTCGCTGATGGCCG
>JBEVHL010000640.1:0-9313 GCA_040511255.1 Mycobacterium sp.
ACAAATCGGTGCTGGACACCTTCCAGTTCGGGAAGTGCGTTCATGAGGTCACCGTATCATGTTGTGGTGCAATTAATTTCGTGTTTGAAATGGTTGCACTCTCGGCACTCTCGGCACTCTCGGCACTCCGCGACGCTGGCGACTGTCGGGTCTGTTCGGCAGCGTCTTCGTCCATCAGGAACGTCGCAGGCTCACCTTCCTGGCACAACAGCCCCGCGGGAGACCCGCACATATGAGAACACCGCCATCGGGGGCTGACTCCACGCACCCTTGCGGAAATCTACCGACTGAGGGTATGTTTTTACGTACCGACAGTAGGTAAATGGAGGCAGCCATGAACTCTGATGCTGACGTGCACGACCTGAGAGCGATCTCGGAGCGCTACTTCGCCGCGTGGGCGAACCGAGATTCAGCGGCGATCGCCGCACTGCACTCTGAAGACACCCGGTTCTGGACCCATCTCGGAGCTCAACCGGCGGTGGGCCGAGCGGCCGTGCAGGCCGCGTGCGACGAGATCTTCGCCCGCTTCCCTGAATTCGCGTTCGAGACCTATCGCGTCAAGTACGGCCAGAACCACTGGGTGCTTGACTGGGCGCTCCTGTCCGGTGATATCCGGTTCGACTGCCTCGATGTGGTCGAGATTTCGCCGGACGGGCTGGTAATCCGCAAAGACACCTTCATCGATGCTGTCCAAATGCAAGCCGCGGTGGTCGGAGCGAACCGATGACCGCCGCGGGGGCGGTCGCTCAACTGCCGGTGGTGGTCGACGCCCTCCCTGCCGAGCATCTCTTCGATATGCAGGTGAATCTGCAACCGGCGCAAGTCATTGCGACGGCGGTCGGGCTTCGCATGACATTCATCGCCACGGGCGGCGCCCTGGTGGGACCACGGCTGACCGGGGAGATCCTGCCCGGTGGGGGCGACTGGTTGATCGTCGGCGACGACGGAACCGGCCGTATCGATGTCCGTGCGACGATCCGCTCTGATGACGGTGCGCTGATCCATTACGAGACCCGCGGCATCATCAAAATCCCCACCGGCGGAATGGATCGGCTGGCTGCAGGCGAGGTCCTCCCGTTCGCGGAGACCTACATTCGCACGACACCGAGGTTCGAGACAGCCGACAGCCGGTACGCGTGGCTCAGTGAACTGGTTGCCATCGGCTACAACGTGTTGTCACCGAACCGCGTCGACTACCGCATCTACCGCGTGCTGTGAGGCGCAGTCAGGCGCAACGCACTGAAGCGACCACGACCGCGCTCGTCGACGCGGCCAGGGAGCTGTTCGCCCGTGATGGTTACGACATGACCTCGTTGGATGCCGTTGCCGGCGCGGCAGGTGTGAGCAAGGGCGCGGTCTATCACCACTTCGCGGGCAAGCGGCAGTTGTTCCTTGCGGTGTTCGCCCGCGAAGTGGAGCGGATGGCGGTCCCGGTAGCGGAGGCCTATACCCGCAAGAAAGAACCCTGGGACGCATTCAGGGCCGGTTGCCGCGCATTCTTGGACGAATGCCTCAAACCCGACGTGCAGAGGATCGTGTTGCTCGACGCATTCGCTGCCATCGGGTGGGACGAGATGCGACGCCTCGAGGCTCCGCTACTGGAGATGATGCAGGTCGGTATCAGGCGCGCAGCAGATACGGGCCGAATCGACGTACGGCCGCCCGCACCACTCGCGCACTTTCTGTTCGGCGCGCTGTGTGAGACCGCGATGGTGGTGGCCCGTGCGGACGACCAGAGGTTGGCCCATCGACAGGCGGTCACCGAGATCAATCGCCTGCTGGCCGGCTTGGTGTCGGCGTAATACGCGCGCCACGAACGCGTAGCCGCTTGGATACGCCGAGGCGTTGCGATGACTCCGGACGCGACGGCAAGACGGAGGAGTGGCGATGACGAAGAAGTTCCACATGGGTTGGTTCATGAACTTCATTCCGCCCGAGTGGAACACCGACAACGCCTCTCCGGATGTGCAGAAGTGGCCGAATGGCCGCTTTTACGTCGATATGGCGCGCAGCATGGAGCGGGCCTGCTTCGACCTGATCATGATCGAAGACACCGTGATGGTGGCCGACGCGTACGGCGGCACCATGGAGGGTGCGCTGAAACACTCGTCGTTCGCCCCCAAGCACGACCCGTTGCCGCTGGCAGTCCTGATCGCGGCCAACACCTCGCGGATCGGTGTCGTGGCCACCATGTCGACCACCTTCTACCCGCCCTATCTGCTGGCGCGGGCGTGCTCGACCATCGACTCCATTGCCGAGGGCCGGTTCGGGTGGAACATCGTGTCGTCGGCTGAAGACCGCGCCGCCCAGAACTTCGGGCTGGATGCGCTGCCCGAGCACGATGAGCGCTACAACGTTGCCGAAGAATACTTCGCGGTGGTCAACCAGCTGTGGGATTCATGGGAAGCCGACGCCGTCGTGATGGACCGCGAGACGCATACCTACGCCGATCACCGCAAGGTCCGCAACATCGACTTCGAGGGCAAATACTTCAAATCCCGCGGCCCGCTCAATACCGTTCCCTCCCCGCAACATCGGCCCACGTTTCTGCAGGCCGGCGCCTCTCCCCGCGGTCGGCAGTTTGCTGCCGGCGCGGCTGACACGATCATCGCCGTCGGGACCGGAACCGCAGGCATGAAGGAATACCGCGACGACATCCGCGCCCGCGCCGAGGCAGCCGGCCGCAACCCCGACGACGTCAAATTGCTGTTCGTGGTCTCCCCCACCGTCGCCGCCACCGAAGCGGAGGCACAGGCCGAGGTCGAACGCCTGCTGAACCATCCCTCGTATGTCGAGAAGTCGCTGGTGGGCATTTCCTCCAATACCGAGATCGATTTCAAGCAGTTCGATCTGGACGAGCCTCTGCCTGCCGACCTGACCACCAACGGGGAGCGCGGGTCGCTGGAACACTTCATGCGTGGCGACGGCAGCCCGGGCCCGAAGACGTTGCGACAACTGGTCATGCAGCGTGCCAAGCGGGGGTTGGACCTGGTCGGTACCCCCGATCAAGTGGCGAAAAAACTGGGTGAGGCGATGGAAGAGGTCGGCGGCGACGGCTTCCTGATCTCCAAGCCGGGGTGGGACCTGTCCCGCAAGTACATCGATTCGATCTGTGACGGTCTGGTGCCGGCCCTGCAGCGAATGGGGCTGACCCGTACCGAATACACCAAATCGACGCTGAGGGAAACGCTGCGCGAGTTCTGAGTGGCCACCACGAAATAAACCGCATTTAACGGTCGACAAATTCATTCTTCTTGCGCTATTTTAAGCGAGCCGGGGGGCTTACCAGCAAGGAGACACGGTGCGTAGTTAGTCGGTACCCGTTCGGTGCACCATCGTGCAGCTGGTTTCGGTGATTCGCTCACCCAAAGACAGTGCTGAGAAACGATTTAAGGTTTTGCAGTGTTGGGCCGCCGCGTCGCTCGGCGCGGCCTGCCGATCTCTTCGAATGACTTCATTGAGCCGATGAATTCGGCTCCTTTGGCGACGGTAAACGCTTTTGGTGCTTATCCCCAGAAACAGCAAAGGGTCCAGGTTTTGCTCATTCAGCATATGTTCACAAAACAAGCCCGCCGCACGCCGGATAACATCGCTGTGGCCAGCGAAATCACCACATATACCTATGCCGAGCTGGATTCCCTCACCGACTTGCTGGCTCGCCGGCTACGAGCATCGGGTGTCGGACCGGAGTCCATCGTCGGGTGCTGGTCCCATGATTCGGTGTCGACGGTTGTTCTGGTGTTGTCGGTGCTGAAAGCCGGTGGCGCCTACCTTCTGCTGGACCCGCACCTACCGGTGGAACGGCTGCGCTACATGGTGGAAGACGCCGATCCCGTCTGCGTCGTGGGCCAAGCGCGGCCCCCGGCGGAGGTGGCCGGACGGCATCCGGTGTTCCTGTTGGGCGAGATCGCCGAAGATCCAATTCCCTTCGTAGAGGACGCCTTTACCGAGGTCTCCCCGGACAACCTCGCTTATGTTGCCTACACCTCCGGTTCGACCGGCAGGCCCAAAGGAGTGTTGGTCACCCACGCCTCGGTCACCAATCATGCGAGATCGCTACGCGCGCAGTTCGATCTGCGGCCCGGTGATCGGCTGCCGTTGATGGCACCGATCGCGTTCGACGTCGCGACAGAAGAAATCCTTCCGCCGCTGGTGTCGGGCTGCACGCTGCTGGCCACACCTGACCACTCGTCCTCGATGCAGCACTTCACCGACGACGTCGTGGCGAGTGGCTACACGATCCTGAACATCCCCGCGCCGCTGTGGCACCAGTGGACCACCTACCTGCGGTACGCCGACCGCGCCGTCCCGCCGACGTTGCGGCTGCTCATCGTGGGTAGCGACAAGATCTACACCAGCATGCTCGACGAGTGGAAACTGCTGCGAGGCGCCGAGAAGGTGTGGTGGGTGGCGGCCTACGGCATCACCGAGGCAACCGTGACGTCCTTGCTGTATCTGACGGCGGCACAGGACGACCTCAGCGGAGAACCGTTGGTGCCCATCGGAGTTCCCCTGGACAATGTGTCGGCCTACGTGGTCGGTGAGGATGGCCAACAGGTGTCACCGGGCGACGTCGGCGAACTTTACCTGGGCGGAGTCGGACTCGCGCGTGGCTATCAGAGGCTGCCGGCCAAGACCGCGGAACGTTTCGTCGACGATCCATTCTGTTCGATACCCGGATCGCGCAGTTACCGGACCGGGGACCTGGTCCGGATGCGTTCCGACGGCGTCCTCGTCTGGCTGGGCAGACAGGACTCGCAGATCAAGATCAACGGCCTGCGCATCGAACCGGCGGAGATCGAAGCGGTCATCCATCAACATCCGTCGGTGGGCGAAGCCATCGTGGTGTTTGCGCCGCCCTCCGTTGTCGGCGATACCGGCAGTCTGGTCGCCTACCTCGAGGCCAAAATGGGCTGCCAGATCGACGTTTCGGCGCTCAGATCCGATCTGACGGCACGGTTGCACCCGCTGATGGTGCCGGCAGCGATCGTCGTGCTCGAGCACATCCCGCTGAATGCGAACGGCAAACTCGACCGTAAGTGCTTGGAAGCAAACACATTTGACACTGCATGCTGAGTCATGCGGCCCTGATATTCATCATCGGTGCAACCGCGGCCGTCAGTCTGGGGGTTGCCGACTTCTTCGGTGCGCGGGCGTCGAAAAACATCGGACCGATCACCGCCGCCTTCGCAGTGCAGATCGTCGGCACCGTCGCGGTTTGCGTGTGGTATCCGTTCACCGGCGTCGGTGTGCCGAGTGCCCCGCTCGGTATCTGGCTGTATGCGCTCGCTGGTGCGTTGTTGATCGGCGCGGGGATGTGCACTCTGTACATGGCCTTCGAGATCGGGCCGGTGAGTCTGGCGAGCCCGCTGAGCGCGGCCTATCCGCTGATCACCGCGGCGGTGGGTGTGATGTTCTTCCACGCGGCACTCGGCGGGGTGCAGTGCATGGCGGTGCTGATCACTGTGCTCGGCATCATGGCGGCTTCCGGGGTGTTCGGTGTCGAGAAGAGCGAGCGGAAGGTCAGCGCCGGACCCCGCCTCGCACTGCTCACGACGTTCCTGTGGGGTCTGGCATATCCTTTGCTGGGTCAGGCCATCAATGTTGTTGGGTGGCAGGCAGTCACACTCATCCAATTCGTCGCCATGGTGCCGGTGCTGGGCGTCATGCTCATCGGGCGCCGCGCACACGAACACGTGACGCCCGCCGTCGTCGGCGCTGCCGTGCGCAACCCGTTCATCATCGCGGCCGGTCTGATGCAGATGTTCGCCGTGCTGGCCATCAACTTCGGCTATGGCCTGGACCAGACCGCCGGCACGATAGTGGTGGCGACCTCGGCGACGTACCCGGCGATCACCATGATCCTGGCGCTCCGACACTTCGAGGAACAGACCGACAGGCTCAAGCTGGCGGGCGCCGGGTTGACGGTTGCGGGCGTGATCGCGCTGTATTTGTCCTGACTTATTGGCCGGCCAGACTACGAAATTCGTCGCCGTGGTCTGCGGACAACACCGTTTTCCTACCGTTGCTGGGCGGTGGCCGATGAAAACCTTCGTAAAAGCCCATTTCTGAGGGTTTGGTGAAGGTTGCATACATGGTGCGGATTCCACAGTAGTCTCGAAGATGGTTGAGGTAACAGCCCGAAACACTCCAGCTCGTGATTGAGCTGCGGCACCTTGAGTGCCAACACCTAAATGCTCCTCCGCGCGTCGCCCGTGCAAACCGCATGCGTCGAGAGCCCAGATAGGGGGTGCCATGTCTAGCCCTGGCACAATCCGGTTGTACCGGCCTGATCCTTCGTCGGCCGAAGAGTCCACCCGCAGTGGCCGGGCCGTGTTCTCGATCCACCGCAGGTCTGGTGTACGTGCCGAGATCACCGTCGTCGGAGAAATCGACGCGGTCAACGGTCGCGCGCTGGGTAGTTACGTGGAACGCCACACCGGCATCTCCACGCAGCTGATTCTCGATCTGCGCGCCGTCGACTTCTTCGGCAGCCAGGGTTTCACGGCGTTGTACTACATCAGCGTGCACTGCACCCGAAGCGACGTCGACTGGACACTTCTCGGCAGTCCACCGGTACGTCGGTTCCTCGGGATCTGCGATCCCGAAGGCGAACTGCCGCTGGTGCCGGATCTCGACACGGCGATCGCGCGCCTCGATCACATCACCCGACACCGCCACCACGCCGCATCTGTCGGCTGACCGGCGCGCGCATGCGACGATGAGGCCATGCGCGGAGTTCCAGCGGACGGGACCGCATGATTCGCGGAGTCCAACTGCTGAGCCTGCTGGCCGTCATCGCGGTCCCGGCGGCCGGCTGGTTCGTCGACGATTGGTCGGGCGGCACGACGTTGGCGGTGTACTGGTTTGAGACCGTGGCGGCGTGTCTGTTCATCGCTGCGCGAATAGCTCTGCACCAGCGATGGGCTCCCCGTCGCGGCCACTACAAGTACCAGGCGCCGAGCTCAAGCCGCCGCGGGTCGCAGAGCTCGTCGTTCGTCACCGGGTTCGTGGTCACCAGCCTGGCCTTCAGTGCCGCACACGGCGTGTTCCTCGGCGTCATTCTGGTGCTGGTCAACCACAACGGTGACGGAAACCTCGCCGATATCGATTGGCGCAGTGTCGGATTCGGCTGCGTCAGCGTTTTCCTCTTTCTGGCGTTGGACTTCGCCATGGACCTCCTGCGCCTGCGCGAATGGTCGTTCTGGCAGATCGAACAAACGGCCACCCGAGGTCTCAGTCGCGTCGTCGTGGTCCACCTCACGGTCATCGGCGGCCTGCTGGCGGTCGCCGTCACCGGCGCGCCCAGCGCGCTCTTCGGGGTGTTCGTCGTCCTGAAAACACTGGCGGCCCTGAGTACGGCGCTGCCGCAATGGGAGCCCGCCACGGCGCCCGGCTGGCTCAGTCGAGTGGCGAACCGCCTGCCCAATGTGCACCCGGGCCGTCGCTTCGAAGACGTCTGGGCCGAGGACCGCGCCAATGAGGCCAATCGGCGTGAGAGCAACGAACAGCCTTGGGCCGGTGCGCGACGTTAGCCCCTTGTCGATGACCGGGCCATGATGGATGGCATGGAATCGACCCGCATAGATCGTTGGCTGTGGGCAGTCCGCCTGACCAAGACCCGGCCTGATGCGGCTACGGCGTGCCGCGGTGGTCATGTGCGGGTCAACGACCGGCTGGCCAAGCCGTCGACCACGGTCTCCCCCGGTGACCAGGTCCGGGCCCGGGTCGGTGACACCACCCGGATCGTCGAGGTGGTCCGAGTGATCGAGAAACGGGTCGGCGCGCCCGATGCCGTCACCTGCTACCTGGACAGAACGCCCGCACCGCCGCCTTCGTCCGTGGTACCGGTGGCTGTTCGTGAGCGCGGTGCCGGACGGCCCACCAAACGGGACCGCCGGATTCTGGATCGCTGGCTCGCGGGTCAGGACTAGCGGCGTGCCTGCTGAACTCACCCGGATCGCCCAAGGCGCGGGCCCCGGCGCCGCCGCTGCGGCGATTGCGCTGGGCGACGGCCCGATGCCGCAGCGGCTCGAAGCGTCGATCCGAGCGCTGGCCGAACACCGGGGATCCGGCAGCAGCACCTGTCCGTCGGATGCCGCCAGGGCGGTCGGCGGCGAGAACTGGCGTGACCTGATGCCCGATGCCCGCGAGCTGGCCAGGGGGTTGGCCAAGGCGGGCGAGGTGGAGATCACGCAGGGCGGCAATGTCCTCGATCCCGACGGTGAATGGCGCGGCCCCATCCGGATCCGGACCACAGGACGGTGACGCAGTCGGCGCGATGATCTGCGCCACGTTGCGGTTGGTGAGTGCGGCCGACGGGAATGAACTGCCCACAACGGGATTGGGCACCGCGGCCCAGCTGGCCCGCCGGATGGGAGCAGCCAATGAGTTACGACCTCGCGGTGTGGGAGGGCGTCCGCCCGCCGACCGACATCAAAGCCCTACAGGAATTCCACCGGTTGTACGACGCGCTGTTCAACGGCGGCGAGCTGGCGCCGCCCTCCGCGCAGATTCAGAGCTACGTCGCCAAGCTGGTGGACCGCTGGCCCGACCTCACCACCGGAGCCGAGACCGAGCGCAGCGCCTGGGCGCAGCGGCCCCTGCTGAGCAACGCGTCGGGATCGCTGATCTACTTCGCGATCCGGTCCAGCCGCGCCGGCGAGGTGGCGTCGTATGCCGCCCAGCTGGCGTCGGACGCCGGACTGGTGTGCTTCGACCCGCAGACCGGTCAGCTCTGCTAGCGCTGTTACAGCCGGCCCACCACGAACGACGCCGCCTGACCGGTCATGCCGTTCACCGGATAGAGCGCGTGCGCGACGGTCGGCGTTGCGTTGGGCGTGCCATCGCAGATGGTGTCACCGGGCGCGCACAGGGCGGTGGTCTTGGGTGCGTAGCGGCCGCCGATGGTGATCGGCGGTGCGCCGTAGGACTGCAGGAACTGCGGCGACGGCTCACCGAAGAGCACGACGGCGGCGACGTGGTCGGCCACCTGGGGCGGCAGCGGCTTCGGCGCGATCGACGCAGGCACCTCGGACGGAGCGGCATCCGCCGTGGTGAACCCGGTGACCACTGCGCCCTGCGAATAACCGCCCAGCACAATCCGGGTGTTCGGGCAGTTGGCCGCCATGGCCTCGATGTGGGCTCCTTCGTCGCGGACCCCGTCGGCCACGGACAGGGCCAACCCATTGCGGTCGGCGAAATCGCTGCTCGCGGCGTAGTTCACCGCGTAGACACCGACTGATCGGTTGCCGACCTGAGAGCGCAACGCGTCGACGAAAGCCTGGCCGACGCCGCCCACTCCCGGTGCCTC
>JBEVHL010000641.1:0-6799 GCA_040511255.1 Mycobacterium sp.
TGGCCGTTTGGCGCCCCAGCCGCGGATGTCGTAGATCCCCGTCTCGGCGGCCCGCTGGATGCCGGCGATGGTGGCGCGGTCGAAGGTGGCGGACTCGCGGAGGCCGCGTGCGGCGTGATCGGTCATCAGTAGGCACTCGCATTGTCGACGTGGAAGTGGTACAGGGTGCGTGCCGACCCGTAGCGGGTGTACGCCGACGTGTCGTCATCGTCGAAACCCGCTGCCTTGAGCAGAGATTCGAGCTCTTGATGGTGTTCGGGCCGCATCTCCTTGGCGACACAGTCAGCCCCGAGGGAGGCCACGTTCCCGCGCACGTAGATGTGTGTCTCGTAGATGGAGTCGCCGAGGGCCTCACCCGCGTCGCCGCGGACGACGAGGCGGCCGGCCTGGGCCATGAAGGCGCTCATGTGACCGATGTTGCCGCCGACGACGATGTCGATGCCCTTCATCGAAATGCCGCATCGCGCAGCGGCATCGCCCTCGATGACCAGCAGCCCGCCCTGTCCGGTGGCACCCGCGGACTGCGAGGCGTTGCCCTTGATCCAGACGGTGCCGCTCATCATGTTCTCGGCGACCCCGGTGCCTGCATTGCCGACGATGGTGACCTCGGCCTGCTGGTTCATTCCCGCGGCGTAGTAGCCGACGTGACCCCCTACGGTGACGGTGACCGGTGCGGCCAGGCCGACCGCCACATTGTGCGCCCCGGCCGGGTGCTCGATGACGAAGTCACCGGTCAGGCCAGGTGCGTGCAGCGCGGCGTTGACCTCGCGCAGCGGCATGGTCGCCAGGTCCAGCACTACTGTGCTCGTTCCGCTCACTCGACTCACCGTGCTCGATTCGTTCGCCTCGTTCCCGTCTCTCGCTGCGCTCGTTCCGCTCACTCGACTCACCGGGTCCACGCGTACACCACCTCAGGTTCCGGCTCCCAGATCGCTGCGTTCTCGACGCCGGGAAGCCCTGCCAGCGCGCGGTATTCGCTGGCCATCGCCACCCAGTCGGCAGTTTCGGCGATCACGGCGGGCTTGCAGGCGATGGCGTCGCGGACCACCGCGAACGAATCGTGATTGGACACCAGCAGGGTGTAGAAGCCGTCGAAGGTGGCGCACAACTCCTTCAGCGCCGCCTCGATGTCGCGGCCCTTGGCCAGTTCCTGCGCGACGAACCGGGCGCCGACCTCGGTGTCGTTCTCACTGTCGAAGTGCACGCCGGCCGCGATCAGGTCGCGACGGATGGTGGCGTGGTTGGCGAACGAACCGTTGTGCACCAGACACTGGTCGGGTCCGACGGCATACGGGTGGCAACCGGACGGAGTGACCGCCGATTCGGTGGCCATCCGGGTGTGCCCGACACCCTGCCAGCCCTGCGCCTTGGCCAGCCCCCAGGATTCGGTGAGCCGGGCGGGATGCCCGACACCCTTGAGCACAGCCAGGTCGGTGCCGAACCCGGCCACCAGCGCGTCCGGGTAGGCCGTCCTGGCGGCGGCCAACAGGTCCGCTGAGTCCACCTCGGCCGACAACAGCGACGTGATGTCGACCGCGGTCACCGTTACGGCGCAACCCAATTCGGCACCGACCGCCGCCGAGATGGTGGCCGGGTCGGCGCCCACGTCGACCAGCGACACGCTGCCCCAACCGGGCGGCGACCAGGTGGGGTCGCCGTAGACCGCGACACCGGTGGAATCCGAGCCGCGCTCACCCATTTCGCACAACATCCCGGCCAGCAGTTCACCCAGGCGGGAGTGCAGCTCGGGGTTGCGCAGATGCAGCCCGACAATGCCGCACATCAGAAGGCCGTCAGATACTGGTCGACTTCCCAGGGGCTGACCGCGCTGTGATAGGCGAAGAACTCCTCGCGCTTGAGCGCGGCAAAGTACTCGGCGACACCGGCACCGGCGGCATCCAGCACTCCGGACACCACCGCGTCGGCCACCAACTCATCGGCGGCGTGCAACAGAGTGGGCGGCAGGGTGGGTCTCACGCCCGAGGGGCCCGACGTCGAGCCGACCGCCCCCGGATCCAGCGACCGTTTCACGCCGTCGATTCCGGCGCCCAGCGCCGCGGCAATGGCCAGATAGGGATTCGCCGACCCATCGCCGCCGCGGAGCTCGACCCGCTGGTCGTCGGGCACGCGGATGTAGTGGGTGCGGTCGTTACCGCCGTAGGTCGGGTTGCGGGGCGCCCACGACGCACCGGAGGCGGTCGTCGTGGCGCCGGTTCGCTTGTAGGAGTTGACCGTTGGCGCCACCACCGCCTGCAGGGCGCAGGCGTGGTCCAGGATGCCGCCGATGAACGAGTACGCCGTCGGCGACAGTCCGAGCCCACGCTCGTCTGAACTGTCCGGGAAGACCGCAGCACCACCGCTGGTCAGCGACAGGTGTAGGTGCAGGCCGGTGCCGGTGCGGTCGGCGAACGGCTTGGGCATGAAGGTGGCGATCATGTTGCGCTCGGTGGCGATCATCGACAGCAGATACCGCAGGGTGATCACCCGGTCGGCGGTGGTCAGCGCGTCGGCGAACTGAAAATTCTGCTCGAACTGCCCGTTGCCGTCTTCGTGGTCATTGGCGTAGTTGGACCAGCCCAGCTGGTTCATCGCGGTGGAGATGGCGGTGAGGTGGTCATACATCCGGGTGACGCCGCGGGCGTCGTAGCAGGGCTGGGCGGCGGTGTCGGCGGTGTCCGCGGTCGCCAGGGTGCCGTCGGCGTTGCGGGTCAACAGGAAGTACTCGACCTCGGCGCCCACCCACGGCTCGAAGCCGGCGTCGGCGGTGCGCTCGATCAGGGACTTGAGGATGACGCGTGGCGCGTACCGCCACGGTTCGCCCTCGACGTGCGGGTCGCAGTGCACGATCGCGAGCCCGTCCTTGATGAACGGGATGGGGGTGAAGGACGCGGGATCCGGGATCGCCATGATGTCGGGATCCTTGGGTTCCTGACCTATCGCCCCGACCGCGTAGCCCGCGAAACCAACTCCCTCGGTGGCCAATTGGTCGACCGCCTGAACAGGAACCAGCTTGGCGCAGGGCTTGCCGCGGAGGTCGACGAACAGCGCCAGGATGAAGCGGGTGCCCGATTCCTGCGCCAGCGTAGCGAGGTCCGTGGTGTCGGCCATCATCTCCCTTGTCTCTTGTCAGGAATCAAAATATCACAGTAAGAAACACCCCGCGAACCAGGAATCCCGGTCGCCGAACGCACGCGTCGACGACCGGGACTGCCAGTTCGGTGTTTTAGAGGGACGAGGAGTACGTGAGTTCGTACGCCGGGTCGCGGTGGACGTGGGAGTCGATGCCCTTCTCCTCTTCCTCCGCGGAGATGCGGATGCCCATCGTCTTCTTGATGACGAAGGCGATGATGAAGGCCACCACGAACGAATAGAGCATCACCGCGCCGGCAGCCACCGCCTGTCGCCACAGCTGGTCGAAGCCGCCGCCGTAGAACACGCCGTTGATCCCGTTCGGCATGCTGTCGCTGGCAAGGAAGCCGATCAGCAGGGTGCCGATGACGCCACCGACCAGGTGGACGCCGACGACGTCGAGCGAGTCGTCGTAGCCGAAGCGCTCTTTCAAGCCGACGGCGAACGGGCAGATGGCGCCGGCGATGAAGCCGAGGATGATGGCGCCGACCGGGGTGACCGAGCCGCAGGCGGGGGTGATGGCGACCAGGCCGGTGATGGCTCCGGCGGCAGCGCCCACGCCGGTGACGTGGCCGTCCTTGAGCTTTTCGACCGCCAACCAGGCCAGGGTGGCCGCGCAGGTGGCCACGAAGGTGGTGACCATGACGATCGCGGCGGAGTTGCCTGCGGCCAGCGCCGAGCCACCGTTGAAGGCGTACCAGCCGGCCCAGAGCAGGCCCGCTCCCAGCAGGGTCAGCGGCACGTTGTGCGGCTTGCGCAGCTGACCGAACATCGCGGACTTGCCGAGCACGATCGCGACGGCCAGCGCGGCGGCACCGGCGTTGATGTGCACCGCGGTACCACCGGCGAAGTCAATAGCCTTGAGGTTGTTGGCAATCCAACCGCCCGTGGCGTCCTCGGTGACCACACCGTCGAACGCGAACACCCAGTGGGCGACGGGGAAGTACACCAGCACCGCCCAGACCGCCGCGAACACCATCCAGGCGCTGAACTTCATCCGGTCCGCTGCAGCCCCCGAGATCAGCGCGACCGTGATCGCCGCGAAAAGTGCTTGGAACAGCGCGAACAGCGTCACTTGTAAGCCGTTGATGGTGGTCTGCGACTCCAGCAGATCCTTCATCCCGGCGAACTCCGTGATGCTGCCGACGAATCCGCCGTAGCTGGTACCGAACGTCATCGAGAAGCCGAAGAGAACCCAGAGGACACCGACGATGGCAACCGCGCCGAACGTCATCATCATCATGTTGGTGGAGCTCTTGACCGAGACCATGCCGCCGTAGAACAGCGCCAGACCGGGAATCATCAGCGTCAGGCCGATGATGCAACACAGCATGAATGCCGTGGTGCCAGTGTCAACTGGATCCATGTGTACTTCTCCTGGGTGATGCGGCCGCCCCTCGGCCGTTCACCCCTAGTGACCGATGTTTCTGTTACGTGGACGGGTGTTCTGTGTTGCAGGCGCGTAAATACCCCCAGCGAGCTCACAGCCAGCAACCTCCCCGGCCCTGCCCCGCCGCGCCGGGACGGCCCGGTATACGTTCAGGGTGGAATGAGAAACCTCGATCGACGCTGGATTGCCGCCATCTGCGTACTACTCCTCGTGGGTGGCGTGCTGCTGTGGCAGACGGTGTTCAACAAGCCGTCCGAACAGTGCCGACCGGTGCGGGACATCCTGGATTTCAACCGTTCCCAGGCCGAGATCATCGACAAGAAGACCGGGGACGGCGCCCCGCCGATCGCCGACTACCAGATGTGGGCCGACGGGCTGACGCAGCGTGCCGAGAAGGTCAACGACCCCAATCTGGCGCCGACTGCGGTCAAATTGGCCGATCTGGCAACCGAATTCGTCGCGAAACTGCCCCGGCTGCCATCGGAGCCGACCGGGGACAAGGCCCCTCCCGTCGCCTACGAGATGGCAGCGGTCAACGACCAGATCACCGCGGAGATCAAGTCCCTCTCCGACGCCTGCCCGGCCTAGATCGGCCAGTTCAGCACGATCTCGGCCAGGGCCAGCCGGTCTCTGGGTAAGGCGTCGCGTTCGGCGATCTCCGGCGCGACCGTGCCGTAGTCACCCAGGGCGCCGACGGCGATCACCATCAGCGGCCGCAGGCCCTCGGCCAGTGCGAACGCGTCGGTGGCGCCCGTGGCGTCGAAGCCGGCCATCGGGTGGCCGATCAGCCCGCGGGATACCGCCTCGGTCAGCAGATTCGTCATCGCGGCTCCGGCATCCACTCCCGAATACAGCGCGGTTTTCTCGTCGGGTCCTTCATCGGTGCACAGCAGAATCAGCGCGCTCGCCGCGTGGGCGTAGCTGTTGCCGCGCTTGAGCAGACCGGTCAGCGTGGTGAAGGTCGCGTCGCCGCGACGGCCGACGACGAACCGGACGGGTTGCCGCTTGCCCCAGGTCGGAGCCCATCGCGCCGCCTCCAGCAGGGCGATCAGGTCGTCGTGCCCGAGCGCGGCGTCGGGGTCAAAGGCCCGCGGACTCCAGCGGGCGGCCAACGGCGGGTGGAGTGACACCTGGGTTTTTGCCAACCGATCGGCAGGGGCTTCCGGCACGTCACGAGGCTACTGGCCGGGAAACCCATTGGCCTCGCTCCCTTATCCTTAGTACGACCTGTCCCGGATGGCCCGTAAACCAGCCCTTGGAAAAGAAGAGGAAATCGACAGTGGCGCTCGTCGTGCAGAAATACGGCGGATCTTCGGTGGCCGACGCCGAACGCATCCGCCGCGTCGCCGAGCGCATCGTCGAAACCAAGAAGGCCGGCAACGACGTTGTCGTCGTGGTCTCCGCGATGGGTGACACCACCGATGACCTGCTGGACCTGGCCCGGCAGGTCTGCCCCGCGCCACCGGCCCGGGAAATGGACATGCTGCTGACCGCCGGGGAGCGGATCTCGAATGCCCTGGTGGCGATGGCCATCGAATCCCTCGGCGCGCAGGCCCGGTCGTTCACCGGGTCGCAGGCCGGCGTCATCACCACCGGCACCCACGGCAACGCCAAGATCATCGACGTCACCCCTGGACGACTGCGGTCCGCGCTCGACGAGGGCCTGATCGTGCTGGTCGCCGGCTTCCAGGGCGTCAGCCAGGACAGCAAGGACGTCACCACGTTGGGCCGCGGCGGGTCGGACACCACCGCGGTGGCGTTGGCGGCGGCGTTGCACGCCGACGTCTGCGAGATCTACACCGACGTCGACGGCATCTTCACCGCGGACCCACGGATCGTGCCCAATGCCCGGCATCTGGACACGGTCAGCTTCGAAGAAATGCTGGAGATGGCGGCCTGCGGCGCCAAAGTATTGATGCTGCGCTGCGTGGAATACGCCCGCCGCTACGACGTTCCCATCCACGTCCGGTCGTCCTACACCGACCGGCCCGGCACCATCGTCACCGGATCGATTGAGGATTTACCCATGGAAGACGCCATCCTGACCGGAGTAGCCCACGATCGCAGCGAGGCCAAGGTCACGGTGGTCGGGCTGCCCGACGTTCCTGGCTACGCCGCCAGGGTGTTTCGCGCGGTCGCCGACGCCGACGTCAACATCGACATGGTGCTGCAGAACATCTCCAAGATCGAAGACGGCAAGACCGACATCACCTTCACCTGCTCGCGCGACAGCGGCCCCGGTGCGGTCGAGAAGCTGGTGTCCCTGCAGAACGAAATCGG
>JBEVHL010000642.1:0-2500 GCA_040511255.1 Mycobacterium sp.
TTCAACCGGTCCTACCTCGACATCGAGCGGTCCGACCGCTTCGTGCTGGTCCAGGTGACCCTGTCGGCCGGCCGGAGTACGGAGGCCAAGCAGGCCTTCTACGCGCGCCTGGCTGAGCTACTGGGCCAAGCCGTCGCGCTGCGCTCAGAGGACCTGGCGATCGTTCTGGTCGAGAACGAAAGGCCCGACTGGTCGTTCGGTCGCGGCGAAGCCAGTTACGTCGTCATCCCACGCGAAGACTGGCGCTAGTCAGAGCGCCAGGCTGCGTGCGACGCTGCGCGCCACCTCCACAGAGAGTTCTGCGGCCGAGACGTCGCGGGCCGTGGAGAACACCATCATTGCGGTGCCCCGCAGTAACCCGATGATCGTCACGGCCGCGAGGTTCGGGTCGACGCCCGCTGCGATCGACCCGTCACTCAACCCGTCGCTTACATGCTGCGCGATGAACTCCCGAAACCAGGCATCGCGCTCTGCGAAGAGCGGTGCCAGTGGTGAATCTGCGCCGGCCGACTCGGCCCAGAGCTTCAGGAACGCCTCCGAGCGCGGCGAACGGTCTTGCATCCCGCCCAGATACGTCTCGACGAACTCGGTCAGTCGGCCCAACCCTGTCGGGGAGTCGGTCGGCACATCGAACTGTTGGGTGTATCTGATCAGCTCTTCGAGCAGTCGCGTCTTGCTGCCGAAGTGGTGATTGACGATGCCGCGGCTGTAGCCGGCGGCCTCGCCCACGGCAGCCAACGACACCGCGCGCGAACCGTGCGCAGCGACCAGCGACGTGGCGGCCTCGAGTACCCGGTGCCTGGTGTCGGCGCGACGTTCGGCCTGAGTGCGCCGTACCAATGGGGCCTCGGTCATGGCGGACATTGTGCTCCTCGAAGATTCTTGTCGGAGGCGCGCGCTAAGTTGTGTGACGTATAGCAAGCAACTGAATGGAGCCCCACATGTCCTTCCTCGACGCATCAGAGCTCGACCGTTTCGTCGCCGCCGACCCAACCGGACCGGTGGTGATGTTGAACCTGATGCGCTTCGTGCCCGACGGCGCCGCCAAGTACATGCAGTACATCGAGCAGTTCAGCAGTTCCGGTGTCAACGAGCGGTACGGGGTGCAGATCGTCTACGGCGGCACCGGGCACACCTCACTGGTTGCCGCGGACGGCGGCGATTGGGACATGGTGGCCCTGGTCAGCTATCCCAGCCGGCGGCACTTCGTCGACATGGTCAACGATCCGGACTACCAGAAGTTCGAACACCTGCGGGCCGAGGCCGTGGCCACCGCCGTGTTGCAGCCCACCACCCCGGCCATCTGAAGAAAGGTAGACATGCCTCACGACGAAATCACCTCGCGGGCATTGGAAGTCGAGCGCGCCACTCCGTTCGACGGCTTTACCACAGTCCAGGAGTCACTTCCCCGCAGGCAGGCGGGAGGCATGCTCCTGGCCGTCGAGCGGTTCAGCGTGGCCGCGAACAACCTCAGCTACGTTCTGGCCAATGACGTGCTGCAGACACTGGATGCCTTCCCGGCAACCAGACCAGACCGGGCGCGGGTGCCGGTCTGGGGCATCGCTGAAGTCATCGCCTCAGATCTGCCTGCCGCTGCTGTGGGAATGCGCGTCGCGGGTTTCCTCCCCATGGCCACCCACGTGGCGGTCCGAGCTGCACCCACCGATGTTGGGCTGCTGTCCATCGACCAGCCGCGCGTCGGCATGCTGCCCGTCTACCGCCGACTGTCCCCTGTAGGTGGCACTGTCGGCTCACCCGATGCCGACGTCGAGACCGCACTGCTGGCCGTCTACCGCTTCGCTGCACTGCTCGCCGCCGACATCACCGCGATGGAAGCGCGCACCGTCGTGGTGTCGAGCGCGTCGAGTCGCAGTGCGGCGGCCCTGAGCCGGCTGCTGTCACGCGCCGGCATCGGAGTCATCGGGCTCACCAGCGACCACCACCGTTCAGCTGCTGACTCGTTCGCGGTGTATGACCGGGTCTTCGGTTACGACGAGGTCGATCAGATAAACCGTGACGAGGGAACGGTTTACGTGGATGTCGCGGGGTCGGCGGATATCACCGCGGCGGTACACCGTCATCTCGGCGGTCACCTCATCACCAGCATCGGCGTCGGCGGCACCCATGCCCGCTCGCTGCCGTCGGCTGCGCGGCCGCCGCTGGCGATGTTCAACACCGGTGATCGCGAGGTGGACGTGGTACGTGAACGTGGTTGGCAGGCAGTGCAATCACTGTACGAGGAGGCGCGGGCGGATCTCATCCCCTGGGCGTCGGGGTGGCTACGCCTGACGACGGTCGACGGCTTGGACGCCACCGAACCGGTCTGGCGCGACATCGTCGCCGGGCAGTCGGATCCGTTGTCGGCGAAGGTGATTCGGCCGTAGTGCCACCTTCGGAGCTGTTCGGCGCCGACTCAGGAGACCCGCAGGAACTGCCCGTTGGAGTCGTAGTAGACGGCTTGCTGGTCACGCTCGGTGCCGTTGGCCACCATCATCTCGAG
>JBEVHL010000643.1:0-6797 GCA_040511255.1 Mycobacterium sp.
GCGGTCCTCCCGGCACACGAACGCACGGTCGATGTCGCCGCGACGATCACCTCCACGACCACGGATTTCCTGGCCTGGTCCACCGGCAGGCTGAACTGGCGAAGCGTCGTCACCATCGATGGCGATCACAGCGCGGCGCGGACCTTTCTGAGTGCACTGAACCTCACCTGACCATTTGCGTCCTCGATGAGCTCACAAGTCGCGGGCAGGTCGCGAGCCCTACCCCGGAGGTAGGCGTATTGCGCTGTCGCCCAAATAGTTCGATCAACCCACCATGTGTCCATGAAGGGACCAATCATGAAGTTCAGCATCTTCCTACCCAGCGGCTTCACTCACGAATTCTCTGCCCTACCGGGCCCCCGCGAGGCCTGGGAACGGCTGGTGGAGATCGCCCGTGCCGCCGACGAGTCCGGTTACGAATCCCTGCTGATGCCGGATCACCTCACGGCAATGCAGCCCGCACAACAGACGCAGTTCGAGGCTTGGTCCACGATCACCGGTCTCGCCGCACACACCAACCGCGTCCGGCTCGGGCTGCTGGTCGCCTCCGTCGGCTACCGCAACCCGGCATTGGCCGCCAAGATTGCGAGCACGGTCGACGTGATCTCCGACGGGCGCCTGGTGTTCGGACTCGGCGCCGGTTGGCACGAGGCCGATTACGTGCAGTACGGGTTCGAGTTCGGCAGCGCAAAGGAGCGTCTGCGTCGACTCGAGGAGGCGGCTCAGATTGTGCTCGCCTTGTGGACCCAAGAGCAGGCGACGTTCGACGGCACGTTTTACCGTGTTGACGGCGCGATCAACCAGCCCAAAGGAATTCAGCGTCCGCACATTCCGCTGATGATTGCCGGTTCCGGCGAGAAGGTCACGCTCCGGACAGTTGCGCGTTATGCCGATGTCAGCAACATCGCCGCCTCCCCTGAAGTCATCCGGCACAAGTATGAGGTTCTGAAAAAACATGCCGAAGACGCCGGTCGCGACTACGACGCCATCACCCGGACGGTGATGGTGCTGGTGCACACCGCCCATACAGACGACGAGGCGCAGGCCACGTTGCCAACTGCGCCACTGCCGATATATCCCGGCGACGTCGCCTCCTACGGTCTGATCGGCTCCGAGAGAACCGTTGCCGAACGCATCGCCGCCTTCGAAGCGGCCGGCGCGCAGGAGCTCGTCCTGCACTTCGCCGACCTCCCCACCGCCGAGCAGGTAACCCGCTTCGCCGACACTTTTGGTATCTGAACACGCGAAGTCGTCGTCCACAGTGAATTATCCTTTGCCAGAGAGGCATTCAGCCGGGCTGGCGCGGGTTCGAATCGAGGGAATAGCCTCAACGCTGTGATCGAGTTGAGCGCCCAGGAATGGTTCACGTTGACCGGCCGTGGTCGAGTTGCTGTCGTCGACGCGACTCAGCTCGACGGGGCGCTGCTGTCCATCGGTGACCGTGTCCGCATCGACGGTGTCCTGTACGTGGTCGAGGATCTCGGTGGAATGCGGGTGGTCAATGACCTACGGCCTCTCATCGGCATTCGCGTGCGCGAATCGACTGATCCTCAGGACATCTGACTCATCAGACTCTCCCAACGCCGTGTCATTGCCCGGCTATGGCGTCATCAATGACGCAACCGTAGGAGCCTCCCTCCCCTGCCGTTGCAGAATACTGACGCTTGACCTCAAGGAGGCCTGAGGTTTTAGCCTCTGAAGGGTCGGGGATTAGTTCGAGGAGGCCAGCGTGTTGATCTGCGCCACTTGCGCCGTGGAGTATGAAGAACCCACGCCGGACGATTGTCCGATCTGTGCGGATGAACGGCAGTATCTGCCTGCCTCAGGACAGCGTTGGACGACGCTGGGCGAATTGGCCGCGGCCGGTCAGCGGCTGATTTGGACGGACAACGAACCAGGGTTGATCGGAGTTGGCACCGATCCATCTGTCGGTATTGGCCAGACGATGCAACTACTGACAACCCCTGTGGGGTCCATCATTTGGGACCCGATCGGGTATCTGGATGACGAGGCCTGTGCCCGGGTGCTCGCACTCGGTCCGGTCTTGGCGGTCGCATCCAGCCACCCGCACATGTTCGGTGTTCAGGTGGAATGGTCTCATCGACTCGGGAATCCGGTGGTTCTGGTGGCGGAAGCAGACCGCGAGTGGTTGGGCCGCGAAGATCCCGTGGTCGAATTTTGGAGCGGCGCACAGGAGATAACCCCTGGTGTGGCCCTACATCAGGTCGGCGGCCATTTCCGAGGGAGCAGTGTTCTGCATTGGGTCGACGGCGCGGCAGCGAAGGGCGTCCTACTTACGGGTGACAGTGTCTTCCCGAACGCCGATCGTCGGTCGCTCGGTTTTATGCGCAGCTATCCCAACAACATCCCGCTCTCCGGCTCTGTGGTGGAGCGAATCGTCACCCAGCTCGAATTGCTGAAGTACGACCGGATCTACGGAAACTTCAACAACTCCGTCCAAGCCGACGCGAAGGCGCTGCTGCGAGCGTCCGCGGACAGACATATCGCGTGGACCCGGGGGGATTTCGACCACTTGACCTGAACCCAGTCGAGGCAAGCGAACCACCGACTGAATCCTCGCCACCGCACTGCGGTGGCGATCAGATCCACGATCGCCTCCGCGTCCCGTTCGGCCCCGATGGTCTGTTCCTGCATCCGAGAAGAGGACCATGATCGCGCCACCATTGCCGCAACTCTTTCTCACCGCTGAACCTGCTCTCAGGTGACGTCGAAGCTCGTTGACGACCAATCGGTTGCCCCGTCGAACAAGCGCAGCCGACCCGGCAGTGCAGCAAGCTCACTCGTGGTCGTGGTCGTGGTCGTGGTCGTCGTCGTGCTCGTTCAGCTGCTGTCGTGCGATCGTGCGCATGCGCTCGGCGATCTCGTCATTATCGAGCAATTCTCGTTGCCGGAGTAGGCGTTCGAGCGCCGTCAGCCAGTGCGCGTAGTAGCTCCAGTCCGCGTCTCGGTCGTCGTGCGTGCGTTCCCACTGACGGATTTCTTCGATGAGCAGGTCCCGCAGGTCGTCGAAGCGGTACGCCCCGGACTGCGACATCGCCATCGCCACGCCGAAGGCCCTAGTCTCCCACGGAGCATCGAACACCAACTCGCCGTTTCGGCGGGGAAGCGCCGCCGGCCCGGTCGCGTCCGCTCCTAGGATGTCGTTAAGGGTGGTCACGGTGCCGCCGCAATCGCTACGCCGGTACCGATCATCGCGTCGCGCGTGACGAGCGATGCGAGCTCAGTCTCTGACATGTCCTCAGTCCCGGCGGGGCGCCGCGGCAGCACGAGATATCGAGTGTTCGAACTCGAGTCCCAGACGCGGATCTCAGTGTCGTCGGACAGGATGACTCCGAACTCGCTGAGTACCTCGCGTGGCCAGCGAACAATGCGGCCTCGGTACTGCGGAGACTTGTACCAGCTCGGCGGAAGTCCCAGGAGCGCCCAGGGATAGCAGGAGCACAGGGTGCAGACCACCACGTTGTGCACCCGCGCCGTGTTCTCCACAACGGTCACCACCTCGGCCCCGAAGCCGGTGATGCCCAGCTCGGCGATGGCGGCCGGCGCATCGGTCAGCAGCCGCTGTTTGTAGTCCTCGTCGACCCACGCCCGGGCCACTACGGCGGCACCACGCAGTGGGCCGATGTCGTGCTCGTACGCGGCGGTGATCGTATCAATGGCCTCGCCGCTGACCATTCCTTTTTCGATCAATAAGGATTCGATGGCTTTCATTCGTAACGCCAAGTAGGAGGGGTCGGGCACGTTCACAGCTCCTCCTCGAAAAGATGGTTAACAGAACGGGTCTCCTCCTCGAGGTAGCTCTCCCACACGTCGATGATCACACTGTTTCCCCGATCAGCGTCCGGCCATATGTCACGGGCCTGTAGGCGTAGCGCATAGACGTGCTCGAACTGGACCTCGCCCGCGGCGACGACAACGTCCTCCAGAACCATCGGCCTACGGACCTCGGCCACGACCCCGACGCGTTGCTGCGCATATCCGGGCAGACGGGTGTGTGAGAGTTCGTCCTGCCGCGCCGGTATGCGTTTGGTGCGCACGAGGTCGCCAGGAACGAAACGCGGTGGCTTCTCCAGGGTTTCGGGCCCCAGTGGAGCGCCTTGGCTGAGGAGGTCCCGAACGCCGGCGATGATGACCGGGTTGCGGTCCTGCGGCATCGGCGTGCTGGGATTCGCCAACACGGTCGCCACCCGTGTCTCGATCTCGTCCTGTGTCAGGACGCCACTGGCTACGGCTTGCTGTTCGAGGGCGTAGAGCCACAACTCGTAGTGACTCATCGACATATACGCCACCGGGTGCACTGCCTGCATGATGGCGCGGTGTGTCGGTGGGCTCAACATGCCGGGAACTACGGCCGCCAACGTCGCACTGATCGTGCGTCGACCCCAAGACTCCTGTTGCGCCTCCTCGTTGGATTCGATGGGGATAGAACCCAACCCCTCCATGCCACCGAGGTCGTGCGGACCGTTCCGGAGGATCACTGGCATAGCTCTGCTTTCGTGGTAGGGCAGGTGCCACAGGGCAATTGGTGCGAGACCCAATAGCGCCTCTAATCTGGGACAACGTGTTAGTGCTTGTTAAGCATCCGGCGCAGGTTCGCACCCGTTGTTTCAGGCGTCTACATGTTCCGGGCGTCCCCATGCCCACGCGGGCCGCGCGTAGAGCGTGGTGAAACCGGCCCGAGTCACGTTGTTCGTAGATGGGTTGGTCGTACCGGGATCGACCTTGCCGGTCTGAGTCACTAGCCAACGGCAGCCGGCATCGGCGGCGGCTGCGGCCCGGCTGGCGATGAGCGCGGATTGGGCACCGCGACCGCGGTGACTGGACAAGGTGACACCACTGTTGAGTACAGCCACGTCCTCCCAGATGAATTGGCCGGCGGCAGCGACCATTTGGTCACCGTCCCAGGCGCCGAAAAGCTGCATACGGTCACTGCCATAGCCGAGGCCAAGTATGTCGCTGTAGTCGTGTTCGGGCATTCCGAACCCTTGCATCACGAAGCGAGTCCATTCCGCTGCGCTCTCTGTGCGGTTCACACGCAGGTCAGTCGACGCGCTCGCACGGAAGTCGTTGACCGAGCAGATATGTTGGTAGCGCGCACCACTTAGGCGCAACGCATATCGATCACGAATCGCGGCCCAGTCCTCGGGCAGGAGGGCTGGCGCAACGTGCAGCAGAGCCCCCTTATTGCCCTCGGACGCAAAGAAGTCGATGACTTCGCCGACTGCGGCTGCAGTTACGGGTTCGTCGAGACCGAAACCAAATGCGTTGCTCCAGTATCCGGTGACGTCGTGACGCACCGAGGTGACCACTCGACCACCCAGGCGGGTGGCCCCAATTCCGAATCGAGACTTGACCTGCGCGGGGGCGCGGGATATCAAGTGATGGAACATTTCTGCTTCCGCGCGCTCCGCGCGCTCGAACTTTAGTGTCAGCACACAACTGACAACGCCGAGCAACCCAAGAGAACGTCCGAGATCTGCATCATCTCTGATACAGATGGAAGCCCGGCCTGGAAAGGGACAAGCTACGCGAGCGACTGCGCGAACTCTGACGCCGCAGACTGCGATTCTGACTGAGAAACCCGTCAGGACAGTGCTTTCGGAGCCGGATATTGGCCATTCCGCCACCTACGTCCATGGCGGCACGATCCGTGGCATCCGGACGCGCGCGCAGCACCGTGGGTATTACACAGAAGGCAAACGCTGGGTGATCTCAGATCAGACCAGCAGCGAGCCCCCGTCAACCGGGAGAGCCACTCCAGAGATATACCGAGCCTCGTTGGAGGCGAGGAAGAGAACGGCATTACTGACGTCAATGGGCTCAACCCACGGGATCGGCAAAGCGATCCTCGCAGCGGACGCCTCGGCGAAGTCGTCAATCCCGGGTTCTTCCAAGTCTGGCCTAAACAGGCGGTACATGGTCTCGTTCAGGATCATCGGGGTCGCCACCTGTGTGGGGACGACGCAATTAACTCGTATACTTCGCGGCGCTAGTTCGAGTGCAAGCGTCTTCATAATCCCGACTACGCCGTGTTTAGCGGCTGCGTAATGGGCAATGTTGGCGTACGCACGAAGGCCAGCGACGGAAGCGGTCAAGATGATTGACCCTCCCCTGTCGCCATCAAGCATGTGCGGTATGGCAACTTTGCAGGTCTTCCAGACGCCAGTCATGTTCACGCTGACCAATTGTTCCCATTCTTGCTCTGGCAGCTCATGGGCTAGATGCGGATTGGCCCCTAGGCCGGCGTTGGCGCACACGATGTCAAGCCGCCCAAGTTCGGCGACAGCGTCACTCACGAGGTGATGGACCGCGTCGAAATCGCGCACGTCCGCCGTCACCCGAACAGCTCGTCGCTCCAACTTCTTCACCTCTGAGATGGTCTCGTCGAGTTCCTCGGGCGTGCCGGTTCGATAGGGGATAAAGGGGAGCTCTGCCGCGACGTCGAGCGCGATTATGTCGGCACCCTCTTCGGCCAAACGCAATGCGTGGCTTCGTCCTTGGCCGCGAGCCGCACCCGTGACCAAGGCAACCTTGCCTCTGACACGATCCATCGATTCCTCCTGCTACTGCTAATGGCTGGCCGGCTGTCATCGACGTCGACTAACCTCGTCTGCACAGAAGAGTCGACCAGCGGATGCATCCGACGGGGCCCCGTTGAACGCGAAGTTGACGACCTTGCCGTCGCGGGCCCTCAGCTCCAAACAGCTACTTCTGTGCCGAAAAGCATTGCCTTGTGGCTATTCCCTAGGACAGCGCGTTCCCTTCGTGCGCCAGCA
>JBEVHL010000644.1:0-21509 GCA_040511255.1 Mycobacterium sp.
GGGCCGAAAGGGGTGGATGATCGCAGGCAACTGCGAGAGGTGCGTGTGGTGCTTAAGCTGGATGGGAAACGAGCCCTGGTCACCGGAGGTGCATCCGGTATCGGCAATGCCATTGCCCGACTATTTTTGGAAAACGGCGCCAGCGTCGTGATCAGTGACATCGACGCGGACAAGCTCGCCACGGCCCGGACGGAGCTCGCCGCCTATGGCCCCGTGCACGCTGTCGCCGGCGATGTGCGCAGCATGGCCGACGCCGGCCGCATGGTGCAGGCGGCCGTCGACGAATTCGGGGGCTTGGACACGGTGGTCTGCAACGCAGGCATCACCAGCGTCAAGCCCATCGAGCACCTCGAAGAAACAGAATGGGACGACGTCCTGACGACGAACGTCAAAGGCATGTTCACCGTCATCAAGCAGGCCGTTCCGCACCTCAAGAGCGCGGGTGGAGGCACCATCGTCACGCTCGGCTCCGAGATGGCGATTGTTGCGGTAGCCGAATCACCGGCGTACAACGCCAGCAAGGGTGCCGTCGTCATGTTCACCAAATCCCTTGCGCTCGATCTCATTCGGTACGGCATCCGGGTCAACGCGCTCTGCCCGGGCATCACCCGCACTCCACTGTTGCAGTCCGAGGTGGACAACAGCCTCGACCCTGCCAAGGCAGCCGCCGAACAGGCCGCATGGGCACCCATGCAGCGGGTGGCCGAGCCTCGCGAAATCGCCAACGGCGCGCTCTTCCTGGCCTCCGACGACAGCTCATTCGCGACGGGCAGTTGCCTGGTGCTCGACGGCGGCTTCACCGCGCAGTGAACCGCACGGGCGGGTGATCACCGTCAGCCCATGGCGTTCTGCGATCTGGCGCGCATTCCGTCCCCGGACCAGATGCCGGCGACGGTGGGGTTTCCGGTGCTGATCCCGGCGACACCTGCGGTATAGCCACGTGTGACGAAAGCCTGGATTCTGAACCCGAATACGACGCTGTCGCCGGTTCGTGGCGTGTACCGCTCGCAGGAGAGCTGGCCGTAATAGTCGATTGACGATGGGGCGGGCAGCGTCGCATCGCACGTGGTCGTCTCACCGGGAGCCGGCCCTACCTCCGCGGTTATCTGATAGTCAGGGAAGACGGGGTCGACGTACAGCCCACCTCCGAAGCAATACGCACGACCGGCGTAGTGGTGACTGACCTCGGTCAGGTAGCAGGCAGCCGGTATTTCCGGAAGATCGGTCCCCACGTGCGCCGGGGTGGTGCCGGTCAACGCGTGGCCAGGTTCGACCTGGGTGACCCCAGCCGAGGCGAGCATGGCGAGGGCCATCGCCGAAGTGGTTCCGGGGCCGTTGATCTCGACCGTGCGGCCACTGGCTGCCAGCCGAGCGGCCACCTGCTGGAGCGTTCGTAGATTGTGGGTGGTGCGAAGCGTGCCTGTGGCCGGGTCGAACAGTAGTGCCGGAAACGTGGTGATGCCGGCGAAGTGCGCACCGGCAAGCGAATCGAGCTCATCGGCGACCTGAAGAATGTCCTCAGCGCCGAACCCACCCTCGTGACCGGTGTAGAACTCATCCCCCGGGGCATGGATGCGGGCCAGCAGTGCCTGGTCGCGGCTGCGCGCGCAAGAGGCGGCAGCGGCCTCGGCGGCCTTGTCCGAGCTGAACACCGTCCAGTGTTCGGGCCGCATGCCCGCGACGAGATCGGCCTCCGCCCGGGGTATTTGCACCAGGTGGCCGACGTGCCCGAGACGCATCCCGGCCTTGGTGGTGCTGCTGGCGCAGTCGACGTCCACCGCGACGCTGGCCGGTATCCCTCCGGCGATGATTGCCCGGCAGGCGTCCGGGTTGCGACCGATCTGTTTGGTCATCGCATATGGCGTCATCGAGAGTCGAGCAGCTTCAGTCGCAATGATTCTGGCGTTGGCTTCGATCGCGTCGAGATCCAGCACAAAGGTGTTGGCGGGAAGATGTCCCGCCTGGTGCAGTTCGATGGCGGCAGAAATGAGACCCGGGTTGCGACGACGCAGGACGCTGAGGAACATATCGGTCTTTCCATGAGCGTGCTGGGCACGACGGAGATGGCGCGTAACGGTGACCAGGCTCCGTCCCGGAAGGACGTCCTGGGCGATACCGGCAGTATGGCCCCTGGATGAGCGCCGCGCTGACCACGATCCTCGCGGGTGGCGCCATCGACGATCGGAGCTGTTGTCCCGCTTGGAGATCGCTGTCAATACTTCTGCCCGGTCTCGACACGGGCTAGGTTTCGCGCTCCCACTCGCCACGCTCCACCCAGTCCTGCACGATCGCGATATCGGCGGTGTCGTCGATCGGGCCGAGCCAGTGTGCGGGTCCGTCAGGGCGGCGATCGATGCCACAGGGCTGCAGCACCATGACCACGCCGGCGCGGGACGGATGCGCACCACAGCCGGCGTGGCCGCGCAGGCACCCGGCGTTGACCAGCATGCCGTGCGGGCAGCGACGGATCGACCTGCGCAGAGCGTCCAACACCCGCAGGGACGGCTCGATATCGCACCGCTATCGGGGATCATTTTCATTAGTCCAAAGTTAACGGTACAGTTCGGACACCTTGTTGTCGACAACCGTTGTCATTAAGAACCAGCACTCCACGAGAGGGGTTCGGCAACGCTGTGTAGCTCCGTCATAGAAAGCAGAAATCTGATGTCCCGCACCGATATTCGCCCCGTGGTCAAGCTGCGTTCGACTGCAGGCACCGGCTACACCTACATCACCCGCAAGAACCGGCGCAACGATTCCGACCGGCTGACGCTGACCAAGTACGACCCCATCCTCCGACGCCACGTCCTATTCCGCGAGGAGCGCTGATGGCAAAGAAGTCGACTGCCCCGCGAAGCGCGTCAGCTCGCCCACAACGGTGAACTGCCAGGAGTCCGCAAGGCCAGTTGGTAGCAAGATAGGCAAGTGACCTCTGTAGCGAGTCGACGGCGGGCGGGCTCGATGGAGGGCTTGCTCCTCGGGCTCACCGCGCTGGCGTTGTCCGGCGGCGTCGCAAGCCGATTCGTCGCGGGGCATGCCGAGGTGGCCGTCGCCGCGACGGTGTTCTGCGGAGTGTTCGTCCAAGCACTGCCGTTTCTCGCCCTCGGCGTGGTGATCAGCGGTCTTGTCGCTGCGTTCGTCTCCGCCGACCACCTCACCCGGATGATGCCCCGTCGCCCCGCGGTCGCTGTGGCCGTCGCCGGTCTGGGAGGTGCCGCCCTGCCCGGCTGCGAATGTGGGTCGGTTCCGGTAGCCCGCCGCCTCTTCGGGAACGGCACCGGCGCCAAACGACTCGGGGCGGCCGCGCTGACGTTCATGCTGTCCGCACCGGCGATCAACCCGGTGGTGCTGGTCGCCACGGCGGTGGCATTTCCGGGTGACCCCATGATGGTGTTGGCCCGTGCCGTCGCCTCGTTGGTGACTGCAGTGACGATGGGCATGCTGTGGCTGCGCTGGGGACGCACCGAATGGGTCACCCGGAGCCTGCCGACGCTGCACGACGACGACGCGCCGCGATGGACCGTCTTCACCGAGGCCGCCAGGCACGACTTTCTGCAGGCCTCGGCGTATCTGGTGTTGGGCGCAGCGGCGGCGGCGGCGCTGCGGGTCCTGGTTCCACCGTGGATGTTCGACCACATCGCCGGACACCTGGTACTCGGCGTCATCACCATGGCCCTGCTCGCCGTCGTGCTGGCGTTGTGTTCGGAGGCCGACGCCTTCGTGGCCGCCAGCTTGACGATGCTGCCATTGTTGCCGCGCCTGGTGTTCCTGGTGGTCGGCCCGGCAGTAGACCTGAAGCTGTCAGCTATGCAGATCGGAATCTTCGGTAGGCCGTTCGCAGTTCGGTTCGGGCCGGCCACCTTTGTCGTGGCCACCCTCAGCGCGACGATCGTCGGACTGATGCTGCTGGGCGGCGCCCGATGAGTAGGGCGACGCAGAATCTGGTGCTGCTGTTGGTCGCGTTGAGCACCGGCGTGATGGTTGTCAAGGGAACGTATCTGCATTACGTGAAGCCTGCGCTGTTGCCGTGGCTGATCGCCGCGGCGGCGGTGCTGGCCGCGCTGGCGCTCACCGCGATCGTGCGCGACCTACGAGAACACGTTGCCGCTGAGGATGGCGCCCACCAGCACCACAATTGGATGGCATGGCTGCTGCTGATACCGATCGCCCTGATCGCGTTCGTTGTGCCGCCGCCGCTGGGCGCCCAGGGGGCGACGCCCGAGATCACCGCTACCGATCAACCGCACCTGCGTGCCTTTCCGCCCCTGCCACCGGGTGACGCGCCAACGGTCTCACTGCCCGAGGTGTTGATGCGCGCCGTCACCGACGCCACCAAATCCCTTGCTGGCCGGGTGATCACCGTCACCGGCTTCACCATGAAAACCGACGGCGGAACCGATATCGGCCGCGTGGTGATCATCTGCTGCGCCGCCGACGCCCAGCTGGCGCGCATCCATCTCACCGGCCCCGCCGCCGCGACGGCCGCCCACTTTCCCGACAACACCTGGCTTCAGGTTCAGGGCCGAGTCGACCCGGCAACGGCGAACCCTGCCACCCACTTCATTCCGACCATGGCGGTGACCAACGTCCGTCAGATCGCCAAACCCGCGAACACCTACAGCTATTAGTGATCGAACGTGATGATCTGCCGGACTGCTCGGCCGTCGGCAAGTTCGTCCATCGCGGCGTTGATGTCCGTCAGCGGAACTCGGCTGGAGATCAGGGTCTCCAACGGCAGGATGCCGTCGCGCCACATCTGGGCGAACATCGGAATATCTCGTTCGGGCACAGCGGATCCCAGATAGCTGCCGATGATCGTCTTGGCGCCGGCCACCAGATCCAGCGGGGAGATCGACGATCGTGCATCTGGGGCGGGCAGCCCGACCGTGACGGTCGTTCCACCCGGCGCCGTGGCCGCCACCGCGGTCTCGAAGGCCCGTGCATTGCCCGCCGCTTCGATGACGATGTCCGCCTGAATCCCCTGCTCGACCAGATCGGCGGGGTGCAGGGTCTGGGAGGCTCCGACACTGCGCGCGTGGTCGAGTTTCGCGTCGAGGGTGTCGACGCCGAGGACCGGGCCCTGCCCGAGCGCCACCGCGGTGATGAGAGCGGCCATGCCGACTCCGCCCAACCCGACCACCATCACGCTCTGACCGGGCTGCGGTTTGGCCGCGTTGACCACCGCTCCCCCGCCGGTGAGCACGGCACAGCCGAGCACCGCGGCGATATCGGGTGGGACGCCGTCAATCGGAACCACCGAATGCCGGTTCACCACAGCGTAATTCGCGAAGCCGGACACACCGAGATGGTGGTTCACGGGTTGGCCGTGATGATGCAGCCGAATTCCGCCACCCAGCAGGGTGCCCGCGTTGTTGGCTGCGCTGCCCGGCTGGCACGGCAGCCGACCATCGGTGGCACAGCCAGGACACTGGCCGCAGCGCGGCAGGAACGTCAGCACTACCCGTTGCCCGACGTCGAGGTCGTCGACGCCCGCGCCGAGCCGCTCGACGCGTCCGGCCGCTTCATGCCCCAGCAGCATCGGCGTCGGGCGGCGGCGGTTGCCGTCGACCACCGACAGATCGGAGTGGCAGATGCCGGCCGCCTCGACCCGGATCAGCAGCTCGCCCGGCCCTGGGCCGTCGAGTTCCAGATCCAGCACCGCGATGGGAGCCGAGTCGGCATAGGGCCTGGGAGCACCGATGTCTTGTAGTACCGCGCCGCGGATCTTCACTGTGTGCCTTCTGGTTGGTGCGCCTGCAGCAGCGCGCGGATCGGCGGAGGAATCTCCACGGGTCGGCGGCTTTCGCGGTCGATGTAGACGTGGGTCCACTGTGCTTGTGCTGCAACGTCGGACGAGTCGTCGGTACCGGTGAGCAACGTCAGATCGTAACTGACACTGGTCCGCCCGATCTTGGTGATGACAATGCCGACAGCCAGCGTCTGAGGGAAGTTGATCTCCCGCAAGTAGGTGCAACTGAACTGCACCACCACCCCGATCACCGGCGTGGTGGCCGGATGGAACCCGGTCTCCTCGATGATCCAGCCGTTGATGGCGGTGTCGAACAGCTGCGTATACACGGCGTTGTTCACATGGCCGTAGACATCGGCGTCGGCCCACCGCGTCGACACGGTGCGAGTGACGGAATAGTCGCTCATCACAGTCCGAGGTCGCGGCCGATGAGTTCCTTCATGATCTCATTCGATCCGGCCCAGATCTTGGTCACCCGTGCGTCTTTCCACGCCCGCGCGATCCGGTACTCGTTCATGTAGCCGTAGCCGCCGTGTAGCTGCACACAGTGATCGAGGATCTCGTTCTGCACCTGCGAGCTCCACCACTTGGCTTTCGCAGCGTCGATCGCGGACAACTCCTTGTGGGTGTGCGCTACCACGCAATTGTCGACAAAGGCCTGTGCGACATCGAGTTTGGTGACCTGCTCGGCCAACAGAAACTTGTTCCACTGCAGCGACCCGATCTGCTGACCGAACGCCTTGCGTTCCTTGGCGTACTGCAAGGTGTCGTCGAGGTTGCGCCGGGCGTGGGCCAGATTCTGCACCGCACCGCTGATCCGTTCCTGGGGCAGCAGTTGCATCATGTGAATGAAGCCGCCGTCGAGTTCGCCGATCATCCGCGACGACGGCACGCGCACGTCTTCGAAGAACAGCTCCGCCGTATCGGCCTCGGGTTGTCCGACCTTGTCCAGCTTGCGACCGCGGCTGAATCCTGCGTCGCCGTCCTCGACGGCGAACAGCGTGATGCCCCTGGCCTTCTTCTCCGGCGCCGTTCTGGTGGCGACGATGATCAGATCGGCCTGTGTGCCGTTGGTGATGAACGTCTTCGACCCGTTGATGACGTAGTCGTCGCCGTCCTTGACCGCGGTGGTCTTGAGCGCGGCGAGGTCGGATCCGCCGGACGGCTCGGTCATCGCGATCGCCGTGATCAACTCGCCGGTGCAGAATTTCGGCAGCCACCGCTGACGCTGCTCTTCGGTGGTCAGCTTGACCAGATACGGCGCGACGATGTCGAACTGGATGCTGAACGCCGAGGCGACAGCGGCACTGGATCGGGCCAACTCCTCGTTGAAGATCGCGTTGAAGCGGTAGTCACCCGCTGCGCTGCCACCGTATTCCTCGGGCACCTCCAGTCCGAGGTACCCGTTGCGGCCGGCTTCGAGCCAACTGTCGCGGTCGACGAACCGCTGCTCGATCATCTTCTCTTCGGCCGGCTCGATGGTGCGGTTGACGAACTCACGGACCGACTCACGGAACGCCTCGTGATCAGCCTCGAACAGGGTGCGCTTCATCGATGTCTCCTTCTACGGACTACTGCCGAGCGTATCTACCCACGCGCGACACCGAATCCACCGCCGCAGTCGGTGTGGCACGCTGACTGCTGTGTCCGCTGAACCCACCACCATCACCCGGTCGATCACGCCCGCAGGGGCCGAGGTCGCGGTCCTGACTTTCGACCACGGCCCACTCAACCTGTTCGACCAGTCGATGTTCGACTCACTATTCGCCAACGTCGCCGAGTTGGCGGCGAAACCGCCCCGGGCACTGCTGTTGCGCGCCGAGGGCAAGGTCAACTCCGCAGGCGTCGACGTCCATCTCTTTCAAGGCTTGACCGCCCAGCAGGGTGCCGATCTGTGGCGCAAGCAGTTCGCCGCCATCATCGACCCGATCGAGGCGCTGCCCTGCCCGGTGGTTTTCGCGGCACACGGCCTGACCCTCACCGCGGCGTTCGAGATCGCACTCGGCTGTGACATCATCCTGGCCGCACCCAAGGCGAAGTTCGGGCTCGTGGAGACGGTCGTGGGCCTCACCCCGTCGATGGGCGGCCCGCAGCGCCTGGCCGAACGCGCAGGTTCGGGACGGGCCCGCGAACTGGTGATGACGGGTGACTTGTACGACGCGGCAACATTGCTGCAGTGGGGTGTGGTCAACGCCATTCACGACGATGTCGACGCAGCGGCGCGCGCGCTCACCGACCGGCTCGCCGATGGACCGACCAAGGCACATGGCGCCACGAAGGAAATCATCGCCGCCTGGCGGTCCGGCGGGGTCGGGCACGCCGATGGTGTCACTCCCGAGGTGTCCGGCGCGCTGTTCGATACCGACGACCTGCAGCGTGCGGTGGTCAGCTTCTTCGAACTCGGGCCGGGGAAAGCCACCTACACCGGCCGTTAGGCTTGAACAGTCCAGCCCGCGGCGACCAGGTGATGCATTACCCGTTGAATATCGCGATCGGACGGCAGGTCGTTGACGATCTTGCTGAGTGCCACACCCACGTCAATTGAGCTCATCGCCCACGGACCCTGGCGCGCGATTCGGCTTGCCAGCGAAGCGATTTCGGCATCGGAGACCTGCCGCCTCAACAACGCCAGCACCGGGACGTAACCGGTCGACGGAACACCGACCGGTTGGCCGGCACGCAGAAACTCCACCATTTGTCCGAACAAACGACCGATCACCATGCGCTTTTGTTCCCTTACTGCCTCGAATTCAAACCTTTTGTGCACTATCCATCTATCTGTGTGGGAAGCACGCGCGCGGGTACTCCAGCGCGGTGTCGTTGCTTCCTCTCACTAGCCACGTTCCTGTCCGCTGCTTGGTCAGGCCGCAATAATGGCCAATCCGAGGCGGGTACCTGACGACCTGCGCCGACTGGCCTCGCTGCACGGCGTGGCCACGTCCTACCGGAACGAGCGACGCCAGCCCGTCGAGGTCGACGCCGATGTGGTGATCCGCGTACTCGGCCTGCTCGACGTGGAAGCCGCCACCGAAGCCGACCGGCGCCGCGAATTGACCAAGTTGGCCGAACACGACCAGGCCGGCGTGATCGCACCCACCGTCGCCACCCGCGTGACCGGGCAACCGCAACCATTCCAGGGCGCCGCACTGCTGATCGGTGAGGACGGCACCCAGACCGAGGTGCGCGACGAACTGCCCGCCGACCTGTCGCCGGGTTGGTATCGACTGCAGATGCGTGACGGCCAACAGACCACCTTGGTCGCCGCCCCACCGCAGGTGCCGCAGGCCCCGCCCACCTGGGGCTGGATGTTGCAACTCTATGGGCTGCGCTCGGCGCGGTCGTGGGGCATCGGCGACCTCGGCGATCTGCGTGAGTTCGTGAACTGGACAGCCGCCGAACACGGCGCGGGCGCGGTCCTGCTGAATCCCCTGCACGCCCCCGGGCCGACCCATCCGGTCCAGCCGTCGCCCTACACACCGTCGAGCCGGCGGTTCGCCAACCCGCTCGCTCTTCGCATCGAGGATCTCGATGCCTACCGCCGAGCCGACCCCGACACTCGGGCCGAAGTGGACGCCCTGCGCGTCTCGGCCGACACCCAACGCATCGACCACGACCTGGTGTGGGCGGCCAAACGAGACGCGCTGGAATTACTTTGGCGTGCTGAGGGCCGACCCAGTCCGGTAGGCGAAGTGTCGGAGGGACTGCGGGACTGGGCCACCTATTGCGCGTTGGCCGAGCGACACGGCGGTCGGTGGAGCCGGTGGCCGGAACCGTTGCGGAATGTAGCCGGCTCGGCGGTCACGGCGGCGCGGACCGAGCTCGCGCCGCGAATCGCGTTCCACGCCTGGGTTCAGCAGCGCTGCGCCGAACAGCTGATTGCCGTACGCCACGCCGCCAAGGATGCCGGAATGGCGCTGGGGGTGTTGCACGACCTCGCGGTCGGTGTCGACGCGGATGGCGCCGATTCGTGGGCCCTGGCCGACGTGCTCGCCACCGGTGTGAGTGTCGGCGCGCCGCCGGACAATTTCACGCCGCGCGGCCAGGACTGGGGGCTGCCGCCGTGGCGACCGGATCGTCTGGCCGCCACCGGGTATGCCGCGTTGCGGGACATGTTACGTGCGGTGCTGGTCCACGCCGATGGCTTGCGGATCGACCATGTTGCCGGATTGTGGCGGCTGTGGTGGGTTCCGCCGGGCGACGGCCCCGATCGCGGGACCTACGTGCACTACGACGCCGACGTCATGCTTGCGGTTCTGGCGCTCGAAGCGCATCGGGCGGGGGCGACGGTGATCGGCGAGGACTTGGGCACCGTCGAACCGGAGGTCACCGAGGCCCTGGCCGACCGGGGCATGCTGGGGTGTGCGGTGGGCTGGTTCACCCGCGACGAGTCGGCCCCCGGCGAGCCGCTGCTGTCACCGGAGAATTGGCCGACCCGGGCAGCGGCGAGCCTTTCGACCCACGACTTGCCCACCGCCGCAGGATTTCTGCGCGGTGAGCATGTGCGGGCGCGCGGCGACCTGGGGCTGCTCGACGATGTCCCCTCCGAGCTGGCGGTAGCCGAGCGGGAGCGGGCCGAGTGGCTGGCGTTGCTCCGCGCTGAGGGACTGTTGCCGCCGGAAGGCTCTGCCGAGCCGGACGAGGGAGCGATCATCCTCGCCATGCACCGACTGCTGGCGGCCACGCCGAGTCAACTGAAGCTGATCTCGCCCTACGACGTGATCGCGGAGCCCCGACAGCCGAACCTGCCCGGCACGGTTGACCAGTACCCGAACTGGCGGCTGCCGTTGCCGGAAACCCTGGAGCAGCTGCGCGTCGACCCGAGGGTCGCGGAGATCACCGCTGCCTTCCGATCCGCGCACAAGGAATGAGTTACCTCCCAACGAGTTTCGAGCCCGCGTCCACCGGGTAGTCGCCGCACACCAGATCGCGAGAGGGAACAATGACCACACCTGAGCCGACGTCCGACGACCAGTCGGATTCCGACGATATTCCCGAAATCCCCTCGGCCTCGCCGGCGTATTCCACTCCACCTCCCGATAAGCCTGCGGCAGAAGACAATTAACCAACCGTTGTTCAATGGAATCGACGTGCTCTGCGAGACGGTGGCACGGCTGACCGGAGTGGACGGTGCGGCAGTTGCGGTGTTGATCTCCCCCCAGGTGCGCGAATTGCTCTACGCCACTGACGAAGTGGCGCAACAGATCGATGAATTGCAGTACGCCACCGGAGAAGGCCCCTGCCTCGACGCGCACTACACGCAGTGGCCCCAGCTGTATTCACACCTCGAAGGGGATGCGCGCGAAGACCCCTGGTTGGCCTTCAGTACCGGCGTCAAAGACCTGGGCGTCGAGGCAGTCTTCGCCTTTCCGGTGCCGGGAGCACAGAGCCACTCGTTGGGGGTGCTGGAGTTGTACCGGCGCGCGCCCGGTCCGCTGGGTGATGACCAAGTCAACTCCGCGGCGACCTGCGCCGAAGCCATCGGCGAGATCATCCGGGCGCATTTCCCCAACACGGCGGCGGCAATCGACGAGGTGTCCGATGACGAGTCGGCGACGCTGAATTCCAGTAACCCGTTCAGCAGAGCCGAGGTGTATCAAGCCTCCGGCATGCTCGCCCTCCAGTTGGGCATCTCTACCGGCGAGGCACTGGCCCGGATCAGGGCGCATGCATACGCGCAAGGAGTCCCGATCACCGAGGCCGCCTCCGATATCATCGCACGACGGTCTTCGATCGACGAACAATAGTGCACAGCACCGTGATTCAGGCCCTGGCGAAGAACTCGACGAGGCCGAAGGGGGCACGGTCGCCGAGCAGCAAGTCACCAATCTGTACCGCATCCGCGGCGGCAGCCGCGCTGCGTGGGAACAGCGCCTGTTCGTAAGTGGCGAACGCCGCTTCGACGTCGTCGGGGTGGGCGGCGATGGCCTTGGCGAGTTCGGCACCGTCGACCATCGACAGGTTCGCGCCGTCACCGGCGGGCGCAGTCACGTGAGCGGCGTCGCCGATCAGGGTGACGCCGGGCACGCGGTCCCACCGGTGCCCGTTCGGCAGGGCGAAGATCGGGCGCGGGATCAGCGGGGTGTCGGCGGCGGTGATCAATGCCGTGAGCTCCGGCGCCCATCCCTCGAACTCGGCGGCGACGCGGGCGATCGCCGCGGCGCTGTCGGTGAAGTCGATGCCGCCGATCCAGTCTCGGGGACAGCGGATTTGACCGTAGGTGTGCAGGACGTCCGATTCTCGGTGTGCGACGATCGCACGCCCCGGCGCCAGCGCGAACATCGCACCATCGCCGACCGCCGCGGCCGCCGCGGGGTGCCGTTCGTCGGGGTCGTGCAGATAGGCCTCGATGTACGTGGTGCCGACGTATTCGGGCTGGGCGGAGGAGAGCAAAGGCCGAACCTTGGACCACGTACCGTCGGCGCCTACCAGGACGTCGGTGGCGACTGTCGTACCGTCCGAGAAGGTCAATTGGTGCCTGCCACCACCGAGGGCATCGACAGCCGTGACCTTGCGCCCCCACTGAACCGTGCCGTCTGGCAGTGACCCGAGCAGGATCCGGCGGAGGTCGCCGCGGAGCACCTCAGGACGGCTGCCCGTCCCGTCGTCGGGCTCGTCGAGCAGCACCGTGCCGTGCCGATCGAGCACCCGGGACGCCTCCGCGCCCTGGTGAATGGCCGCACGGAATTCGTCGGTGAGCCCGGCCGCTTCGAGCGCGGCCTGTCCGTCGTGTTCGTGGATGTCCAGGTGGCCGCCCTGCGTGCGGGCGGTCGCCGAGGATTCCGCCTCGTAGACCGTGGCGGCTATGCCATGAATGTGCAGCACCCGAGCCAGGGTGAGGCCACCCAGACCCGCACCGACGATCGTGACCGGTGTCGTCATAGTGTCCTTCCGTAGTTTCTGGAACGTTGTTCCAGGCCATCTTGGAACGACGTTCCATCCATGTCAAACTGATGGCTATGTCGACCAATAGCCAGCGGACCGAACGCCGCGCCCATGCGTTGTCGAAACCGCGGATCGTCGACGCCGCGATCGAGATCCTCGACTCTCGAGGGGAGAACGCCCTGACCTTCCGCGCGCTCGCAGCTCGGCTGTCGACCGGAAGCGGTGCCATCTACTGGCATGTCGCCAACAAGGAGGATCTACTCGCGGCCGCCACCGAGGGCGTTATCGCCGCGGCGATGGGCAACGTGGTCGACCGATCGGAGCCGCGGGACATCATCCGCGCCATCTCGCTGGCGGTATTCGACGCGATCGACGCGCACCCCTGGATAGGCACCCAGCTGACCCGCGAACCGTGGCAACCCGCGATGCTGCACGTCTTCGAGAGAATCGGCGTGCAGCTCCAAACGCTCGGCGTTCCTCAACCCGCACAGTTCAATTCCGCGACCGCGCTGCTGAGCTACCTCCTGGGCCTGGCGGCGCAGTACGCCGCAGGAGCCCGACTCGTCCCGTACGGGACCGATCGATCAGCCTTCCTGACGGCCATGGCCGCGCGGTGGAAGTCGCAGCACGACCCGGTCACATACCCGTTCGTGCACCAGGTCGCTGATCAGCTGCCCTGGCACGACGACCGCGTGCAATTTCTGGCCGGCATCGACCTCATCCTCGCCGGCATCGGAACCTTCCGGTAACGGACTGGCACACTAGGACCATGTCAGAGCGCAATCACGACCTCGCGATCAGGATGGCCGAGCTGGCCAGGTCCACTGCCGGACCACTCGGAGTCGACGAAATCCTGCGCGAAGTGACTGCCGCGGCCACCGAATTGATCCCGGGCGCACAGGCGGCAGGCGTACTCCTGATCGGCAAGGCCGGCAAGTTCGAATCCCTGGCCGGCACTTCCGGTTTGCCGCACGAACTCGACGAGTTACAGATGAAGCACCAGGAGGGGCCATGCCTCGAGGCCGCGGTCGACTCACTGATCGTGCGCAGTGACGACTTTCATCACGAGACGCGCTGGCCCAACTACACCCGAGATGCATTGGAACTGGGCGTGCAGAGCGGCCTGTCATTCAAGCTGTACACCGCCGACCGGACCGCGGGCGCTCTGAATCTGTTCGGCTTCGAGCCCAACGTTTTCGACAGCGAGTCCGAGGCAATCGGATCGGTGCTCGCCGCGCAAGCCGCAGCGGCGATCATCGCGAGTCGCCGCGACGAGCAGCTGCAGTCGGCGTTGATGAGCCGGGACCTGATCGGGCAGGCCAAGGGCGTCATCATGGAACGGTTCAACGTCGATGACGCCAGGGCCTTCGCGATGCTGCGTGAGCTGTCGCAGTCGGGGAACACCAAGCTCGTCGACATCGCCCAGCAAGTCCTCGATACCCGCGGCAGCTGAACGTCGCCGCTTACTTTCCGTGCAACGGGCATGTGAATGAGTCGGTGCCGGAACAGGATCTGTAGTTCATCGTCAGTTCTCGGAGGCCCGTTCGATCCCCCACTTTTTCGGCGCTGGCACAATGCGGAGAACGCGCCGATGACCGACGCCTCGCAACAAACGCAGTAGTTCAATCGTCTCGGGTTCCGTCAGGTCGTCTATCTCGACGCAGGCGAATAACTCTGCAGCCAGGCGGCGCTTCGCGCCGGCGAGATGATGACGTGCTTGGTCGCTGTCGAGATCCGCTTCGGGGTACATTGCGGACCGCCTTAGTTCGCGACGGGCTTGGCAAGGGCCGATTCGACGCGCGGGCCAGCGTCCTGGTTCTCCGGGACTGCCCCGCGGCAGAACTCGTCGACGTGTTTCTTCGGCATAGCCGTCCCCTGTCATGGCGACCAGGTGTCTTGGGTGGCCGTGTGTCGCGCTCTCAACGGAATCGACAGTTCGACCCAATCGGCGTACACCGACATAAACATATTGACGCGCGCTGCCGATATTGTTTGGCAAACTAGCTTCCTGAGCGCTCGGCGGGCGGTTCCCGGTGAGGGCAAACTGCCCGGGATTGTTTGGCTGACTCCATCGCGGGCACACTGGCTGCATCGGTGGAAACTATGGCGAGGTTGCGCTGACTGTTCCGCTGCCAGGTGGTGCGGGCCAATCCTTGCGTTAAGCAGTCAGCGCCCGCCCAGCATCGCTGCACCGCGACTTCCAGATAATCGCCTTCGCCGGTGGCTATCCGAGACCGCTCGCGCACCCGTATAGGAGCATGATTGCCCCAATGACCATGCCGAACCACGCACTGGCCCTCCGCATGGCAGAACTGGCGGGCGTCATCGCGATGCGCAACGTCGATGACGTGCTGGTCGAAGTCACCGCCGCCGCGCAGGAACTCATCCCCGGCGCCGACGTCGCAGGCGTACTTCTCATCGGGAAAGGTGGGACCCATCAAACCCTCGCCCCCACCTCCGACCTGCTCTTCAAGCTCGACGACCTACAGCTGGACACCGGTGAGGGCCCGTGCCTCCAAGCCGCCCTTGACGAAGTTGTCGTACGCACCGACGACTTCCGCGCCGAACCCCGCTTTCCCAGCTACGCCCCGAGGGTGCTCGAACTCGGGCTGCGCAGCGCGCTGTCCTTCAAGCTCTACACCGCCGACCGCACCGCCGGAGCTCTCAACCTGTTCGGATATCAGCCGAACCTCTGGGACGCCGACGCCGAGACCATCGGCACAGTCCTTGCCGCGCACGCCGCGGCGGCGATCCTCGCCAGCCGTAAAGGTGATGAACTCCAGTCCGCGCTGACCACCCGTGATCGGATCGGCCAGGCCAAGGGCGTCATCATGGAACGCTTCAAAATCGACGACGTCCGGGCGTTCGCCATGCTCCGTCAGCTGTCGCAGGAGACCAACACCAAGCTGATCGATGTCGCGCAGCGCATCATCGACAGCCGCGACGATTGACCCCCGAGTACCGGATTCTGTTTCTTCGCATGGTGATTGGCGTCTGGTAGACCCGCCGCGCCGCTCGGTCGCGTGTTCGCAGCCGGAACCAGGTAGCGTGCGCTGATGCCCAATCCGCAACCGACACCCAGGCGTTGCGGCTGTCGCGCTGAGCCCGCAGGGTCGACGACCTACCGTGCATGAATGCTTCGAGGTCCAGGTGACCCGCGAGGATCGCTGGTGGGTGATCAAAGTGTTCGAACTTCACGGGCTGGCCCACGCCGATCGCTACATCGATGTCGAACGGATGGCCCGGGCGCATATCGCCATGAGTACCGGGCTTCCCCACGGTGATATCGAAGTTCGTATCGTCGATCCCGACGCGCCGCCAACGTCGTAGTCAGCGGTCGCGGCGTTCGCGCCCGTTGCTAGAAATTCCAACTCCGTCGCCGGATGCCGCACGCCGGGCACCGACCTGCCGCTATTGTCCGACCATGACCGAGCGCCCCTGCAGAGCCGCGGCGTCGTGTCGTGCGTCGGGGCGTTCGATAACTGACCCTGCCGTATTCGCCGCCCACAGGCATCGTCCCCACGAACTATTCGTTTGCTGAGGGTCTGAAGAATGGTCGAGTACTTTCTGTCCGGCGCGATCGAAGCCCGGGTCGACGGTTCGGTGGCTGCGCTCGGCGGAGCCAAACAGCGATGTGTGTTGGCAGTGTTGCTGGCAAACCACGGCAGCGTGGTGAGTATCGACGCTCTTGTCGATGCGGTGTGGGTGGACGACGCCCCGCCCAAGGCGTTGGCATCGGTGCGCTCTTACGTGGCGAACCTGCGCCGCGTCCTCGAAGACACCGACCACGACGGCACCCGGCGCCTGGAGTCGCGGCCGTTCGGTTACCGCCTCAACCTGCTTGCCGACGATTCGGTCGACCTGCACCGCTTCGAGGAACTGGTATCGGTAGGTCGGACCGCGCTCATCCGAAACGATCCCCACTGCGCGGTGGCGACACTCAGCGAGGCGTTGGCGCTGTGGCACGGTGATCCGTTCGGCGAGTTCGGCTATCGCGATTTCGCCGCCCACGAGGTGGTCCGGTTCGCCGCGCTGCGGATCACCGCCATCGAGGCACGTCTGGACGCGGCGCTGCAAACCGGCGGCGGTGCCGAACTGGTCCCCGATATCGAAGCCGCGGTAGCCCTGCATCCGATGCAAGAACGGTTGTGGGGCCACTTGATGCTGGCGTTGTACCGGGCGGGCCGAACAGCAGATGCGGTGCGGGCATTCGATCGGGCCTGCACCACGCTGGCGCAGGAGATCGGTAACGAACCCGGCGACGGTCTGCAAATTCTCTTCGCGAAGATCAGCGACCGCTCTCCTGACCTGCACGTGCAACCGTTACGGCCCACGATCGTCGCCCAGGCCGCGGCGGCCACCCCGCCGCCGCTGCTCGGACGCGATAGCGAGCTAGACGCACTGCAGCCCACCGGACGGGGTAGTGGCGGACTCACCCTGGTCACCGGCGAAAGCGGCATCGGCAAGACCTCGCTGGCGCTGGCGATCGCCCGGCTGGGCCCCACCGCCGGTGTGGCGGTGGCGTGGGCCGCCCACCCGGCCGGAATCAGGCTGCCGCTGATGTGGACATGGATCCAATTGCTGCGGCAGCTGGGTAGCGAGCTCGGTGAACCTGCCCGCGAGGCGGTCTGCCGCGCAGCTCCCGGCGTCGTGAACGCGCTGGTGCCCGAATGGAACCAGCGCGATGCCCCGCCCTCGGCGGCCGCGACCGGTTTTGCGCTCATGGAAGGGATCGTGACCGCGCTGCGCACCCTGGCGGGCAGCCGACCACTGTTGCTCATCCTCGATGACCTGCAGCTGGCCGACACCACCTCGCTGGACACCCTGAGCTTGCTGGCAGCGGAGTTCCCCCGGATCGCCATCCAGGTGATCGGTAACTGGACGTTCTACGGTGCCGACCGCCCGATCAATCGACAGTCCCTCGAGGTCCTCCTCAAATCGAATGACACGACGACGGTGCACCTTGATGGCATCGACCGCGATGCCGCCGCCAACCTGGTCGATGAATTCGCCAATTCGCCGACGCCGCAGGATGTTTCGGAGCACATGTGGCGCCAGACCGGTGGCAATCCGTTCTACCTCAAAGAGCTCGCCCGGGCCCGTGACGCCGGGGCCGCCCGACAACACCCTGCAGAACAAGACATGGCCGGCCTGCCTGACGCAGTGGTCGGCGTGATCGGGCGGCGGCTCGGCGTGCTCGAGCCGCCGTCGCGGCGGGTGCTCTCGGCGGCGGCGGTCGTCGGACCCGAGTTCGACGTCGCGGACCTGTCGGACATCGTCGAGCTGTCCATCTCGACGGTGCAGTGGCGGCTGCGACCGGCGTACGAAGCCGGGCTGATCGACGAAGTGCCCGCGCACCCCGGCGCATATCGCTTCAGCCACGGCCTGTTCCGCGATGCCGTCCTCGCGCAGCTTCCGATCCCGGACCGGACCGCCTTGCACGCCGCCGTCGCGACCACCCGTGCGGCCACCCTGGCCACCGCCGCATACGAACTCGGGATCGCCGCGGCCGATCATGCCTGGCGGGCGGGAGCGGAACTGAGCCCCGACACCGCCGTGGAGATACACGAAACCGTCATCGCCCGCGCGTTGACCCGCTCGGCCTACGACGACGTTGCAGCTCTGGTGGAACATGCGCTGCAAATCTGCACCAGGCTGCCCGCAAAACCTGAACACCTCGAACGCCAGGCCACGCTGTGGCTGCACCTTTCCGGCGCCAAGGGCATCCTGGAGGGGCAGGCCAGCACCGCAGCCGCCGACGCCGTACAGCGCGCCTTGGAGATCGGCCGCGAAGTGAAAGGCCGTAGCTTCTACGGCGCCATCGCGCTGCAATGCGTCATGTTGTGCGCCCACGGCCGCATCGACGAAACCCAGGTCATCGCCACCGGGCTGCGCGGACAGTACGAGGCGTCGGGCGACCCGGGCATCGGGGTGGCCAGCGGTTTCGCCCAAGTGATGATCCACGCGCTCCGCGGCGACGTAGATGCCTTGATCAGCAGCGGGCAGCACATGATGGCCACCTTTCCGCCACCCGAAACCGTCGCCGACCCAATGCATTTCTTCCATCCCCGGGTGTACTGCTGGATGGCACTGGGCGAGGCCATGCGCGGCGACCGCGTCGCGATGCGTGATTACGCGCAGCAGGCGCTGCAGCTGGCCCAGAGCCGAGGGGACGTCTTCAACATCCTGGCCGCCAAGCTGTCGCTCGTCGAATCCGCAGCGATCCTCGGTGATGTCACCGGTACCGCAGCGGCCGCCGACGCCGTCGAGCGGGAATTCAACGCGGCCGGCGGGCACCAGTGGGGCGCGGCGGCGAAGATCATCGGCGTGTGGGCGCAGATCCTCGACACCGGCACCGGCGACCCGGCGTCGGCGTTCGACGCGTTCGACGTACTCACCGCGGACGGCACATCGGTGATGAACGCACTCTTCCTCGGGTTACTCGCCGATATCGAAACCCACTACGGTCGAACCAAACACGCCCACGAACTGCTCAGCCGTGCGCAGATGCTGGCCGAAACCACCGGCGAACACGCCTGGGACGAGTTCATCGGCCGACGCTTGGCGGTGACCCAACCGGGTCTGCGAGGCCGGGACCACTGTGCCGACGTGGAAGTGCGCCGCTGCAGTACCAACTGGTGATTCCAACCGTTCTCCAACCCTGATCGCGATGATCGCTGTCATGCACAGGGCACCGAGCCTCTGGGCCCGCAAGATCAGAGCTTTTGCGACGACGACAGGCGCACTCGCGGTCCTGGCTCTGGGGCTCGCGGCCTGTTCCAGCGGACCGGGCGCGGTGAGCAAGATGACCGACGCGGCGGGCAACAAGCCCGAATCAGTGTCCTGCCCTGATGACCTCAAGGCCGAGGTCGGGCACCCGAGGCGCCACCCTGCGCTGCGAGCTGACCGATGAGGGTCAAACTTATGGCGTCACAGGCACTGTCACCGACGTCGACGCCGGTGATGTGCTGTTCGACATCAAGGTCGATGATCAACCGGAATAGCGCTCAGGCAGCGAGGTGACCCCAGGCGGGTGCCAGCTCGGCCCACGGACCCGTCGCGGCAATCTTCCCGTCGACGAGCACCACCACGCGGTCCGCCTGCGCCAGCGCCGCCCGCTTGGAGGTGGCGCCGAGCACGGTGATGCCGCGGGCCCGCAGACCGGCCCACAACTCCACCTCGGTGGCCGCATCGAGTGCGCTCGAAATATCGTCGGCAAGAAGCAGTTCCGGCTCCACAGCGAGTGCGCGGGCCAGCGCCAGCCGCTGCACCTGCCCACCGGACAGCCGGACACCTCGATGTCCGACGATCGCGTCGACACCACCCGCCTCGGCGATATCCGGCGTCAGGCGCGCGTCGGCGATGGCCCGGTCGATCGCGCGATCGTGGTCCAGCCGCACGTTGTCCGCGAACGTTCCCGACAGCACCCTGGGTACCTGCGCAACATGTGCCACCTGGCCGGGGCGCAGGAAAGTCTGCGCGTCGACGATATCGACGCCGTTCCAGCTGATCGCCCCGGTGTATTCGACCAGCCCGCACAGCGCTGACAGCAGGCTCGACTTACCCGACCCGACCTGGCCGAGCAGGAGGACCAATTCGCCGGCATCGACGGCCAGGTCGACGGCCGCCACCCCGCGGGTGCCGTCATCGTGCACCGCCGTGACGTTGCGAAGTTCGATGCGCCGCAATGCAGTTCGAGGCGGCGGCACCGGCCGTGGCGCAGTTCCGGCGATGACGTCGATGCCGCGTGGTACGTCCATCAGGTCGGCTCCGCCGGCGAACCGGCTGGTCGCCTGTTGCCACGCACGGGTCCCCGGCGCCTCGGTGACCACCGCGCCCGCGACGCTGCCGAAGTAGTCGAAGCCGGCGACCGCACCCGAAACCAGCAGCGCCACAGCCAGATCCCACCCGCCCATCAGATAGACGATCCACGTCGCGACGACACCCAGCTGCACCATCACGACGGGAACTCCGAAGAGCACCGACTGGACCCGGTGTTCCCGGACGGCCGCACCGACGCGGTCGCCGTCGACTCGGTCGAGATGCGCGTGCAGATCACCGGTGGCGGCGGCCAGCTTGACGGTGCGTACGCATTCCAACGCCGACACCAGCGAGCGGCCGAAGTCGGCTCGACTCGCAGACGCCGCCGCGGCCGACCGGCCGGCCGCGGGGCGCCCTGCCACCGAGGTGACGGCCGCGGCGACCATCACCGCCAACAGAATGGCGCCGGCGACGGCGGTCCCACCGAGCAGCGACGCGGCCACCACGATGAACAACCCGACGAAGACGTCGTTACAGCGGTCGGCATAGTGCAGGAACCGATCGGAGTCCAGGACACGCGACACCACCTCTCCCGGCGGTGTTTTCACCAGGCGGTGCTGGCTGATCTGCGCATCGAGCACCGCCATCCTGATGCGCAGCGAACATGCCGACCACCAGGGCAGGAACCGCCGGAGCCCCCAGGCCAAGAAGAACGGCTCCGCGACGATGCTGAGCACAGCGGCGGCGGTGATCCACACGGGGGTATTGCCGTCCCGCAGGATCTGGACCACATGCCCCCAGACGAAGCCGCTGATCGCGCCGGTGGCCCCCAGCAACCCGCTGAGCATGAACAGCGACGCGCCGAACAGACCCCAAGAGGGGTAGGTCCGGACCATATGGGCGATGCCGCGCGCCAGGCTCGGTCCGCCGTCGACGTCGGGTTGCTCGGGCGAGATCCCTTGGCGGCGAGCGCCGCCGATGGCTGTGTCATCCTCGGCGCTCGGTTCGGTCCGGACCTCGACGGCCGCGTCGTCGCTTCCCGAGGCGTCGAGAAGACGACGGAACGGGCCGGGCCGGGATTCCAGCTCGCTGCGCGGACCCTGGTCGACGATGCGGC
>JBEVHL010000645.1:0-4217 GCA_040511255.1 Mycobacterium sp.
CTGGCGGTCGAAGCGGACGTCACCGACGATGGATCGGCCAAGTCGATGGTCGACGCCGTAATTGAGCGTTTCGGCGCACTCGACGTCTTGGTGAACAATGCCGCGGCCTACTTCAACGGCCCGTTCGACGAGATGACGCTCGACAGCTGGGAATCCATCCGAAGCACCAACATCGACGGCTTCGTTCACGTCGTACGGCACTCCGTGGGTGCGCTCGAGGAGTCCGGCGGAAATGTCGTGGTGGTCGGTTCGGTGTCGGGGCTGAGAGGGGACTGGGGCCAGGCGGCGTACAACGCGACCAAGGCGGCGATCATGAACTTCGTGCAGTCGCTCGCACTGGACTACGGACCCCGCGGCGTCCGCTTCAACGCGGTGGCGCCGGCGCTGACGATCACCGACATCACCAAGGACATCGAGGACGACGAGGCGGCACTGGCCGCCGCCGTCAACCGGATAGCGCTGGGGCGACCGGGCCGGCCAGCAGACATTGCGCCTGCTGTGCTGTTCCTCGCCAGTGAGGATGCGGGTTACATCACGGGTGCCTGGTTACCCGTGGATGGCGGCACCTCGGCCAGCACCGGGCAGGCGCACTAACCGGTGCAGGCGTTCAGCAGTTGTTCCGCACCGAGTACGACAGCCGCCGCGACAGCGCGGTGAGTCGCGCGACGTCAGCCGCATCAGCGGGCCAGCTTGGACGCGGCCCGTCCGAATTCGACGAGTCGGACCATCTGGTCGTGGCCCCCATCGTCGACTGCCTTGCTGAAGTAGAAGCCGCGCGCCCGTAGTTCGGTTTTGTCCGATCCGGGTACACGCGTGGCGACATCGGTGATGGCGACGTCCACATGCAGGTGCACGCTGTACAGGGTCCGCGCACCTGATTGGAAGCGATAGCGCTCCTCGAGGGAGACGTCATAGACCCACGACAGCGGTATGACGCGCACTTCCGAGGAGAACAGTGGCACGTCGTCATCTCGGACATCGTCACCCATCCACACGATGAGTCGTGCGCCGTCGTTCACGGCGATATTCTGATACAGAGTCCGCCCCCAGTTCTCCTCGCTGACGCTCCGCTCGATGGTGAAGGCCTGGATCGCATCGAGTTCCACTACTTCGCGCAAGGCCTCGAGCGCGATCGCGGGCTCGCGCAGATGCGCGCCCGCCGCCTCCTCGAGGCGACGAAACGGCGCCCAATCCTTGGAGGGCTCCAGATCGGTGATCAGCTGGGTCAGGGACCAGTGAGCTAGGGCTTCATCCCCAGATCGAGCCCACAGCTGCGCCCACTCCGACTGCGGCGCCGCCACTTCCCGCAGGGCAGCGACTCCCGCCTTCCGCAAATCGTCGGTCACCGCGAAACCAGGTTCACCCGCGGTAATCGTGGGTCCGACTTCGCTGTCGATTGGTGGACCCCCCGGCATCAACGCGGCCATCACCGCGGCCGCGGCGACAATCTCCTGGCAGTCGTCATTGCCGAGGGCACCACTTCGGTGAGACTTTGCGAAGGTGTTCGCCAGGAAGCCGGTCCGATCGCCAAAGGCAGTGGCGTCGAATCCGTCGGCCCAGTCCCGGGCCGCATCGTTGTCGAATGGTCCGGTGCCCCACGTTCCCACGTTGCGAATTCCCTTCTCTAAGCGCGATGTTGCGTCAACTGTCGCAAGCCCGCCTTCTCGCAGCCGGCCAGTGGGGTATCCCGAGGACGCTAGGTCTCGGGCCAGTTCATCAAGTGCCGCAGCGGGATTGATCGTCCGTACGAGCTGTTCGGTGATCGGTCCGAGGGCGAAGATGTGCTCCAGTGCCGCGGGGTCGATGTCCACTTCGAAGTACTCGAAAGCAAAAGTGCCGTACGCCTCCGGAGTGGGGTCGCACAAGACGCCGAGCATCTCGTGGGCACCGTCTGTGTCGTAGCGATCCAATCCCGTGAAGTCGACAGGGCCGGTGTGCCAACGAGAGTCACGGTATTCACGCCAGATGCAGAAAGTCATGGCGAGAACGCCGTCCGGGGTGGCGAACGCCGGTTCGGTGAGGAATTCCGTGAACACGGCGGGTAGACCCTCGACCAGTCCTGGCCACAATTACGGGGAGTCGCCGAATCGGGGTGCCATCGGCGATTCGTGGTCGAAGCCCTTGATGAACACGCCATCAGCGGTGAACACGATGAAGCAATCGTTGCCGGAACCGTCACGGATCTCGGCCGCAGAGGTATTTCCACCCAAGTTCGCCGTGTAGGAGTAATAGCGGTTACCCCACACCGGCGACAGAATCGCATCTAAGGTCGCGACCGCCAGGCACCGTCTCCTGAGAGACTAGATGTCCGGCAGGCGTGCAGCGACGTCGCGTGCCGTCATCGGTCCATCCAACCACCGCATCCAACGGATTGCGGGTCGTGGAACCCGGGTTGCGTATCAGTGCACCCTCTTTCGACGGCTGACCGCGGTTCAAGCCGTTGGTTCACTAGGTGAGCGTCAAGACGACTTTCCCGGTGACGCCAGACTCGGCGTACGCATGGGCGTCGGCCGCGCGAGCAAGCGGAAACACCTTGTCCAGGTGAACGTCGAGGTGCCCTTCCTCGACGAGCCTGGCGAGTTGATTGAGGCCGTGCCCGTCGGGTTCGACGAGGGGCTCCGGCGCTACGCGGATACCTGCGGCGGCCGCGAGGTCGGCGAAGCCGTCCGGTCGGCGCGGGGCGATGCCCACGAACAGTCCACCGGGTCGTAGCGTGGTCAGCGAACGGGTTGCGGTGTCGGGCTGTGCCATACCGACCAGATCCACGACGACATCCATGTCGCGGGCAATCGTCTCGAAGGGCACGGCCCGGTAGTCGATCAGGTCATCGGCGCCCAAGGCGCGTAGCCAGTCATGTTTTCCCGGCGACGCAGTCGCCGTGACATGGGCGCCAAAGTATTTCGCGATCTGGACGGCAAGGTGCCCAACCCCACCGCCGGCAGCATGGATGAGGATGCGTTGACCGGGACAGAGCACAGCGATGTCGGTGAGGACCTGCCAGGCAGTCAGGCCGGCCAGCGGAAGGGCCGCTGCACGATTGTGGTCGAGGCTCGCCGGTTTACGGGCGAACTGCCGGGAGGGCGCGGTGACGAACTGTGCGTAAGCGCCGGCTGGGCGGGGCAACCAAAGCAAGCCGAACACTTCGTCGCCGGGCGCGAACAGGAATTCTCCCGGCCCGGTTTCCTCAACCACACCGGAGACATCCCAGCCCAGGATGTGCGGTGGTGCGCCGAGCGCGACCGCAGCCGGGGTGGGGAGGCCGGCGCGGGTGCGCAGGTCGAGTGGATTGATGCCCGCGGCATGGACGCGCACCAGGACTTCAGTGGGCAGCGGCGACGGCCGCGGCACCACTAGGGGGAGCAGTACTTCGGGGCCACCGAAGGTAGACATACCGACCGCATGCATGGTGGTACCGCCGATGGGCGCGACGTCAGTGATGAGATCCCTTGCGAATTTGTCCCGCGGCACGGGACCGAAGGTACGGCCGGACCCGCGGTTACCCGCAAGGACTGCAACTTCCCATAGGATACTGTTGCTGGTAGGAGAGGAATCTGTGGCGGTACGGTGCGAGAGCGGGAAACATCGTGAACACGACGTGTACGCGGCGCTGTGCCCAGGCCGGGAGGTGCTCGAGGTGCTCTCCGGCAAGTGGTCCGCTCTGGTCATCGGCGCCCTTGAAGCCGGGCCACTACGGTTCACCCACGTACAGCGCCGCCTCGAAGGGGTAAGCCCCAAGGTGCTCACCCGGACCCTGCGCAAGTTGGAGCAGTACGGCTTTCTTACCCGCACCATCATTCCCGCAGTGCCGGTCCAGGTGGAATACGAACTCACCGACCTCGGCCGAGGAGCGGCCCAACCACTGGCCCAACTACGCGCCTGGGTTGAGACCAACATGGACTCGGTCAATATGGAGCACAGGCTCGACCCACTTCGGAATCACCACTGATGGTGAATACCAATATTGCTGTCTACCAACAGGAAGCCGTTCGAGAACCGACAAAGGCTAGTGCTTCTGGGGGTCAGAGGGTGTTGATGAAGAACGGTGTGAGGTGTCGCACAACTCACGTAGGGTTTTGGTGCCGATCGGGTTGTCGCGCCACCAGCGCCCCTGGGCCCGCTGCCTCAGTCTCACGTAGAGCTCACCGGTCGACCGTCCGGTCAGTGGCGGCTTGCGCCGATAGACTTCGGGCATTGCAGATCGTCGTAAACACAACGCG
>JBEVHL010000646.1:0-4067 GCA_040511255.1 Mycobacterium sp.
ACCTGATCTACACCTCAGGCACCACCGGTCTGCCCAAGGGCGTGCCGGTGCCGCACCGCCCCATCGCCGAATACTTCGTCTGGTTCCAGCGCGACTACGGTGTCGACGCCGGGGACCGCCTGTTGCAGGTGGCCTCACCAAGTTTCGATGTGTCCATCGCCGAGGTGTTCGGCACGCTGGCCTGCGGTGCGCGCATCGTGATCCACAAACCCGGCGGCCTCAACGACATCGGTTACCTGACCGATCTGCTGCGCGACGAAGGCGTCACCGCAATGCATTTCGTGCCGTCGCTGCTCGGCCTGTTCCTGTCACTGCCCGGGGTCAACCAGTGGCGCACCCTGCAACGGGTGCCGATCGGCGGCGAACCACTGCCCGGCGAGGTGGCCGACAAATTTCACGCCACCTTCGATGCGATGCTGCACAACTTCTACGGCCCCACCGAAACCGTGGTCAACGCCAGCCGCTTCAAGGTCGAAGGCAAACAAGGTACCCGCATCGTCCCGATCGGGCGGCCCAAGATCAACACCACCATGCACCTGCTCGACGATGCACTGCAGCCGGTGCCGGTCGGGGTGATCGGTGAAATCTACATCGGTGGAACACATGTCGCGCGCGGCTATCACCGCAGGCCGGGGCTGACCGCGGACCGGTTCGTCGCTGACCCGTTCAGCCCGGGTGGGCGGATGTACCGTACCGGTGACCTGGCCCGCCGCAACGCCGACGGCGATATCGAATTCGTCGGGCGCGCCGACGAGCAGGTGAAGATCCGCGGTTTCCGGATCGAACTGGGCGATGTGGCCGCCGCGATCTCCGTCGACCCGAGCGTGGGCCAGGCCGTGGTGCTGGTCTGCGATCTGCCCGGTGTGGGCCGCAGCCTGGTCGGCTATCTGACCCCGGTGGCAGGTGAGTCCCAGGAGTCGATCGACGTCGACCGGATCCGGGCGCGTGTCGCTGCCGCGCTGCCGGAATACATGGTGCCCGCGGGATACGTCGTGCTCGGTGAGATCCCGATCACCACACACGGAAAGATCGATCGCAGTGCGCTTCCCGAGCCGCAGATCGACTCGGCGGCCGCCTACCGGGAACCCGTCACGCCGACCGAACGTCGCGTCGCCGGCCTGTTCGGTGAGCTACTGGGGCGCGACCGCGTCGGCGCCGATGACTCGTTCTTCGATCTCGGCGGCCATTCGCTGTTGGCCACCAAACTGGTCGCCGCGGTCCGGTCGGCCTGCGGCGTCGAGATCGGAGTGCGGGAAGTCTTCGAACTGGCCACGGTTGCCGCGCTGGCCGCATTCATCGACGGCCCCGACGCCCGTGCCGCCCGACCGCCCCTGACCGCGGTCCCGCACGGTCCCGGCGAACGCGGCCCCGCGCCGCTGTCCTCGGCGCAGCTACGCAGCTGGTTCACCTACCGGGTCGACGGGCCGAGCGCGGTGAACAACATCCCCTTCGCCGCGGAGCTGCGCGGCCCCTGCGATGTGGCCGCGTTGGAAGCGGCGATCTCCGACGTGGTCGCCCGGCACGAGATTCTGCGGACCACCTACCGCGAAATCGACGGTGTGCCACACCAGATCGTGCATCCGCCGGCCCCGGTGGCCGTGCGGCGGGCCCATGGCGTCGGCGATCAGTGGCTGCGGGCGGAGCTGGACCGCGAGCGCCTGACGGTCATCGACCTGGAGACCGACTGGCCGCTGCGGGCCGCGGCGCTGAGTTCCGACGACCACCACGTGCTGTCGCTGGTGCTGCATCACATCGCCGGCGACCATTGGTCGGCCGGGGTGTTGTTCACCGACCTCGTCACCGCTTACCGCGCGCGCCGCGCGGGCGACGAACCGGGCTGGGCGCCGCTGGCCGTCCAGTACGCCGATTTCGGTGCCTGGCAGACGGCGCTGCTCGACGACGGTGTCGGCTTGGCCGGCCCGCAGCGCGACTACTGGCGCACCCAACTGGCCGACCTGCCCGCCGAAACCGGTTTGCGGCCGGACTTTTCGCGACCGCCGGTGCTCAGCGGGGCCGCCGAAGCCGTCGAGTTCAGCATTGACGCCGGCACCCGCGACAAGCTGGTCACGTTGGGCCGCGAGCTCGGCGTCACCGAGTTCATGCTGTTGCAGGCCGCCGTCGCGGTGGTGCTGCACAAGGCGGGCAGCGGCGCCGACATCCCGATCGGCACCCCGGTCGCCGGGCGCACCGTCGCCGAATTGGACTCGCTGATCGGGTTTTTCATCAACATTCTGACGCTGCGCAACGACCTGCACGGCAACCCCACGCTCACCGACGTGCTGCTCCGCACCAGGGAGATGGCCCTGGGCGCCTACGCGCACCAGGACCTGCCGTTCGATCAGGTCGTCGACGCGGTCAGCCCGGTGCGTTCGCTGTCGCGCAACCCGCTCTTCCAGGTCGTCGTGCACGTCCGGGAGCAGCTGCCGACGGATCGGGTGATCGACACCGGCCCCGACGGCGACACCACCTTCACCGCGTTGGAGCCGACCTTCGACGCCGCCCACGCCGACCTGTCACTGAACTTCTTCGCCTCCGACGACGGCTACCGCGGGCACGTCATCTACCGGACCGAGCTGTATCGGCCACAGACCGCGCACCGGTTCGTCGGCTGGCTGCATCAGGTGCTCGCCGCCTTCGCCGACCACCCCGATCAGACGGTGCGGGACGTGGAGATCGTCGACGCGCCCGAACGCGACCTGATCGCGCGCTGGGGCGGTGCCGCGGTGCATGTTCTCGACGCCGCCCTCAAGCCGACCGCGGTCGGGGTGGTCGGTGACCTCTACCTGGCCGGGTCACCGCTGACCGACGCGACCCTGGGCCCGGCGGCACTCAATGCGACCACCTTCGTCGCGAATCCCTATGCTGCCGAACCGGGTTCGCGGTTGTACCGCAGTGCCGACCGGGCCCGGTGGGGTGCGGACGGTCGGCTGGAGCTGATTCACGACGCCCGGCCCGCCGCCACCATCGCGGCACCGACGCGGGAGGAGGCGCCGGTCACCGACACCGAGATCGCGTTGGCCGCCATCCTGGCGGTGGTCCTCGACGCCGAAGAGGTCGGGCGGCACGACGACTTCTTCGACCTCGGCGGGGACAGCATCCTGGCGGTGCAGGTCGCGGCCAGGGCGAAGGATGCCGGCATCAGGCTGTCGGCGCGCATAGTGTTCGAGTATCCGGTGCTGTTCGACCTGGCCGCCGCACTGGACGCGTTGCCCGCTGCACCGCCCGACGCGGGGGACACCCGGCACGAGCCGATGACGGCGTCGGGACTCGCCGAGGATGAACTGCTGGAGCTGACGGCGACCTGGTCGGAACTGCGGGAGGACTCTCGGTGACCCGCACCTCCCCGGTGGCTGCGCCGTCGGTCGAGGACGTGCTGGCGCTGAGCCCGCTGCAGCAGGGGCTGTTCTCGATGGCCACCATGGGCAATGACACCGACGCGGATCCGTATGTCATCGCAATGGCCGCCGAGATCAGCGGCGCACTCGACACCGAACTGTTGCACCGTTGTGCGGCCGCGATGTTGACGCGCCACCCGAACCTGCGGGCCAGCTTTGTGCACGGCAAGCTGAGCCGCCCCGTGCAGGTGATCCCGAGCCGGGTCGAGGTGCCGTGGCGGATGGTCAGCGCGCAACCCGATCAGGTCGCCGCCCTGGCCGACGCCGAGCGCAGGCGCCCGTTCGACGTCGGGCGCGGCCCGCTGCTGCGGCTCCTGCTCGTCGAATTACCCGATGCACGATGGCATTTGGTCATCGTGGCGCACCACATCGTGATCGACGGCTGGTCGCTGCCGCTGTTCGTCGCCGAGATGATCAGCCTCTACCGCGCAGGCGGCGACCTCGACGCGCTGCCGCCCGCGCCGCGGCCGTATCGCGACTACATCGGCTGGTTGACCAGCCGCGACCAGGAGGCCAGCCGCACGCTGTGGCGCGAGCACCTGGCGGGGGTGGACAGCCCCACGCTGTTGACGCCCGCGCTGGCCGCCGCGGCGCCGCCGCCGGGACTGCCGGTGCGCACCGAGGTCCGGCTGGACCGCACCGCCACCGCCCGGCTGACCGACGCTGCCCGCA
>JBEVHL010000647.1:0-8728 GCA_040511255.1 Mycobacterium sp.
GGAGATCTTCGGCCCCGTCGTGGCGGTCACGTCGTTCACCGATTACGCCGACGCCATCGACCAGGCCAACGACACCCTGTACGGATTGGGTGCCGGGGTGTGGAGCCGCGATGGCAACACCGCATACCGGGCCGGCCGCGATATCAAAGCCGGCCGGGTCTGGACCAACTGCTACCACGTCTATCCGGCGCACGCGGCGTTCGGCGGGTACAAACAGTCCGGGATCGGACGCGAAAATCACAAGATGATGCTCGACCACTACCAGCAGACCAAGAATCTGATGGTGTCCTACAGCGACCAAGCACAGGGGTTCTTCTGACCACCAACGATGTTCCATCCCGGGTCCTGGTAACCCGGGCCGCGGCGGACCTGCTGGCCACGCTGCAGGGCCGGCACGGCGCGCTGATGTTCCACCAGTCCGGCGGATGTTGCGACGGGTCCTCGCCGATGTGTTACCCCGACGGTGACTTCATCGTGGGGGACCGCGACATCCTGCTCGGACTGTTGGACGTCACCGTCGACAAGCAACCTGACGGTGTCCCGGTGTGGATCTCCGGGCCGCAGTTCGACGCCTGGAAACACACCCAACTGGTGATCGATCTGGTTCCGGGCCGCGGTGGCGGGTTCAGCCTGGAAGCGCCGGAAGGAATGCGCTTCCTGTCCCGTGGGCGGGCCTTCACCGAGGAGGAGAACCAGCAGCTCTCGCGCGTGGCGCCGGTCACCGGATCGACCTACGCCGACGGCGCACGACCGCCGGGTCCGCGCGGTGAGGTGGTCGCCGAGGCCGCCGACGCCTGCCCGGTACCGGCGGGGCGCGCCGCGCAGATCCCCGGTTAGCGGGGGCACACGACGTAAAATTCGGCCATGATTCCCGTGCCGCGGGCGTGGTTGCTGACCAGTGCGATGCTGTTGGGAAGTGCGGTCGGCGTGGTTGCGGCCGTGGTCAGCACGCTGCTGATCCAGGCGTCGATCCGTCCTGACATGGTCATTGCGCTGGTGCTCGGGGTGCCCAGCGTGCTGGGCCTGCTACTGGTTCTGGTCGCCGGTCAGCGCTGGGTGACCGCCCTCGGCGCGTTCCTGGTCGCCTTCGCGCCCGGCTGGTTCGGCGTGCTGGTCCTGATCCAGGTGGTGCACAGTGCCTGAGCGGCTGGATACCGAGTCGATGCCCCTGACGGAGCCGCACTGGCCGCCGACCTTCGACACCGGCCCGCACCCGCAGCCCCTGGGCAGCACAGCGACGGAAGAGCCGGAACCGGCCGCCGAACCAGAACCCGAATCCGATCCGGACTCGGTGGAAGACCCGTGGCGCAGCGAGGCGCCGGAGTCCGGCGCCATCAGCTGGTCGGAAGAGCGCGAACCGCAGCACCTGCCGGCACCGTCGATCGTGGTGCCCAGCCAGTACCAGTTCCTGAAGCGCTGGAAGTTCATCCTGCTGCTGCTCGGCGTGTGGGTGGTCGCGGCCGCCGCCGGCCTGGGCCTGTTCTACTGGTGGTTCCACACCGTCGACAAGACGTGGCCCGACTTCGCGGTGTTGTTGTATGTGCTCGTCTGCACGGTCGCGGCCATGCTGGTGTCCCTGGTCGAGCACCGACCCACCGTCTCGGCCACCGCCATCGCGGTGATGTCGGCGCCGTTCGCCTCGGGGCTCGCGGCGGCCGCGTTGTACGGCATGTATGCGTTCAGCTGGCTTCAGCCCTAGCGGCGCAGTCCGGTCCTAGCGCGGCGCAGTCCGGTCCTGACGTGACGCAGACCGGTCCCAGCGCGGCAATAGTGCGACCTCTGGAACTGTTGAACGTTCTGTAGGTAGGACTCTGGGCCCTTTCCCAAAGTCCGCCGTAACGCACCATTAGGGTAGGTAGTCGTGACTCACTATGACGTCGTCGTTCTCGGAGCAGGTCCCGGCGGATATGTGGCGGCCATTCGCGCGGCCCAGCTCGGGCTGAACACCGCCATCATCGAACCGAAGTACTGGGGTGGTGTCTGCCTCAACGTCGGCTGCATTCCGTCGAAGGCGCTGCTGCGCAACGCCGAAATCGCGCACATCTTCACCAAGGAAGCCAAGGTCTTCGGCATCAGCGGCGAGGCCACCTTCGACTTCGGCGCGGCATTCGACCGCAGCCGCAAGGTCGCCGAGGGCCGCGTCGCCGGCGTGCACTTCCTGATGAAGAAGAACAAGATCACCGAGATCCAGGGCTACGGCACGTTCACCGATGCCAGCACCATCTCGGTCAAGCTGAACGACGGTGGATCCGAGACGGTGACGTTCGACAACGCCATCATCGCCACCGGCAGCAGCACCCGCCTGGTTCCCGGCACGTCGCTGTCGGAGAACGTGGTCACCTACGAAGAGCTGATCATGACGCGCGAGCTGCCCGGGTCGCTGATCATCGCCGGCGCCGGCGCGATCGGCATGGAATTCGCCTACGTGATGAAGAACTACGGCGTGGACGTCACCATCGTCGAGTTCCTGCCGCGGGCGCTGCCCAACGAGGACGCCGAGGTGTCCAAGGAGATCGAAAAGCAGTACAAGAAGTTGGGCGTGAAGATCCTCACCGGCACCAAGGTGGAATCCATCGACGACGACGGCTCGCAGGTCACCGTCACGGTGAGCAAGGACGGTAAGTCCGAGGAGCTCAAGGCCGACAAGGTGTTGCAGGCCATCGGCTTCGCACCCAATATCGAGGGCTTCGGGCTGGACACCACCGGGGTGAAAGTCACCGAGCGCAAAGCCATTGGCATCGACGAGTACATGCGCACCAACGTGCCGCACATCTACGCCATCGGTGACGTCACGGCGCTGCTGCAGTTGGCCCACGTGGCCGAGGCGCAGGGCGTGGTCGCCGCCGAAACCATCGCCGGCGCCGACACGTTGCCGCTGGGCGACTACCGGATGCTGCCGCGGGCGACGTTCTGCCAGCCGCAGGTGGCCAGCTTCGGCCTGACCGAACAGCAGGCCCGCGACGAGGGTTACGACGTGGTGGTGGCCAAGTTCCCGTTCACCGCCAACGGCAAGGCGCACGGCCTCGGTGACCCGAGTGGTTTCGTCAAGCTGATCGCCGATGCCAAGTACGGCGAGCTGATCGGCGGTCACCTCATCGGCCACGACGTCTCCGAACTGCTGCCGGAGCTGACGCTGGCCCAGAAGTGGGATCTGACCGCGACCGAGCTGGCGCGCAACGTGCATACCCACCCGACCATGTCGGAGGCGCTGCAGGAGTGCTTCCACGGCCTCACCGGCCACATGATCAACTTCTGACGTGCGCTGGGCAACACTGGCTTTCGCGTTGGTCGTCGGTTTTTTGACTGTGGTGCCCGCCGCTCCGGCGGCGGCCGCACCGCAGGCACCGGACCTGTCGGGATATCAGCAGACGGCTGTCGACCCTTATATCGACAACGCCGCCGGCGGCGGCGAGGTGTATTTCCAAACTCCGGACGGCCTGCTGTGCGCCATCCGGCCGGTCACCGGCGTGGCCGGCTGCGACGGCAAGCTGCCGTCGACCCTGACCGGGGTCAACGAGATCGTGCTGGCGCGTGACGTGGTGCAACGCGGTTTGCGGGCCACCGCCAACCCGCTGTTCGTCAAGCCGTCTGGTGCTGCGGCGCCGGTGCTGCCGGTGGGCCAGAAGATCACGTTCGCCGACTTCGAGTGTGCGGTAGGCGATTCCGATGCCGGCCGGCCCGTGACGATGTGCACCAAGGGCAATTCAGAGGATCCCGGCGCAGCGCAGTGGCTGGTGATCTCGTCGGAGAAGACCGGAGTGGGGCCACGGACCGCAGGCCTGCCGGAAGACTTCCCCGACCCGAATGACTTCGTAGTGGGCGACGAGACCTACATCGTCGGCACCGGCGCCAAGAACATCTTCCCGACATTCACGGTCGGGAACGGATTGACGTGCAAGATCGTCATGTTCAGCGGCGGCCAGATCGGTTGCGACGGGCCACTTCCCAAGGTCGCCGGCGGCGAGAACGAAATCTACGCAGAAACTCCCGGACCGGTGGGCATTCGCAGGACCGATGCCCCGGCCTTCCGTACCCCGACGTACCCAGGGCCGGTGCATCAGTTGCCGGTCGGATACCGGGTCAGCTCACAGGGCGGCACCTGCATGGCGACCGACGGCGGGGTGGCCTGCTACGGCGATGTCGCGGGCTCTGTGCAGGGCTTTGTGGTCTCACCCGACAAGACGTCGACCTTCGGTGCTCGTTAATCCGGGAAGTCCAGCGGCAGTTTGAGGGTGTTCATCGTCGCCGCCAGGGTGTCGTATTGCCCTGCCAACAAACAGAATTCGATCAACTGCCTGTTGTTCAGGTAGCCCGTCAGCGCTGACCAGGTTTCCGGGGTGACGGCCCGGGCGAGCACGAATTCGTCGGTCGCGGTGAGCAGTACGCGGTCGCGGTCGGTCAAACCGTCGGCGTCAGGCCCCTCGAAGATTCTCTGCTGCATGGCGGCGTCGACACCCCGGCTTCGGGCCAGCCGGCGGTGCTGCTGCAGTTCGTATTCGCAATCCCGCAGATGCCCGACGCGCAGGATCACCAGTTCGGCATCGGTGCGCGCCAGTCGACCCCAGTAGAGCAGCACCGCCGAGAACGGCAGCCAGGTCCAGAACAGTGTCTTGTGCCCAGCCAGGGCATTGAACAGATGGAACTCCGGCGCCCGGATCCCCCGGGCGCCCAATCGGCAGATCACCCAGTTGATCACTCCGACATCGCGGATGCCGCTGGACGCGGGAACGCGGGCGGGTTCTGTACTCGTCACCGGTCGGTCACTCCTTCACCAGGTAGGGCGTCACCGTACTGCGGTGCTCGTCGAGGTCCAGCGCGCGGCCCAGTTCGGGGAACGCCCGCTGTGGGCACTTGACCCGCTCGCACACGCGACAACCCGCCCCGATCGGGGTGGCGTTATCACCGGACAGGTCAAGGCCTTCGGAGTACACCAGCCGTTGTGCGTGCCGAAGCTCGCAGCCCAGACCGATCGCAAACGTCTTGCCTGGCTGACCATATCGGGACGCTCGGCGTTCCACGGTGCGTGCCACCCACATGTAGTGCCGACCGTCGGGCATCTGAGCGATCTGCACGCCGATCTTGCCGGGGTTGGCGAACGTCTCGTAGACATTCCACAGCGGGCACGTGCCGCCGGAGGAGGAAAAGTGAAAGCCGGTGGCGGACTGGCGTTTCGACATGTTCCCTGCGCGGTCGACGCGCACGAAGGAGAACGGCACACCACGCATCGACGGGCGCTGCAATGTCGAGAGTCGGTGCGCGACAGTCTCATAGCTCACGGAGTAGAACGCCGACAAACGCTCGACGTCATAGTGGAAGCTCTCGGCGACGTCATGGAACTGGCGGTAGGGCAGGACCACCGCGGCGGCGAAGTAGTTGGCCAGGCCGAGCCGGGCCAGGATGCGGGATTCGTCGCTGGTGAATTTGCCCTCTTCGACCAGGCTGTCGATCAGGTCGCCGAACTCCAGATAGGCCAGTTCGGCGGCCAGGCGGAAGACGGACTGGCCGGACGAAAGCTGGCCGCCGATCTCCAATGTCTTGGTGACGGGATCGAAGCGGTGCAGCACGGTGTCACCGAGGTCGATGCGCCTGATGATGTGCACGCCGTGCACCGCCGTCAGTCGGGCGGAGAGCTCCGCGGCCAGTTCGGCGCGATGCATCCGCATCCGGATGGTGAAATCCTCGGCGGCGGTGTCGAGTTCGTGCAGATAGTTCTGGCGCTCGTAGAAGTAGTCCCGCACCTCTTCGTGGGGCATGGTGATGGACCCACTGCCGCTGCCTCCGGCGTTGAGGCTGAACCGGCCCTCGGTGGCGGCGGCCAACCGGGCGGTGGTGATGCGGTAGCGACGGTGCAGGTTGACCATCGCCTTGGCCAGGCCGGGGTGAGCGCTGACCACCTCGGCGATTTCGGGCAATTCGAGGTCGATGTCCAGGTCGCGGTCCAGCGTCACCTCACGGAGTTCGGCGACCAGGCGGGTATCGTCCTGCGAGGCGAAGAACGTGGCGTCCACCCCGAAGACTTCGGTGATGCGCAGCAGCACGGCGACGGTCAGGGGACGGACATCGTGTTCGATCTGGTTGAGATAGCTGGGCGAGATCTCGAGCATCTGCGCCAGCGCAGCCTGGCTGATGGCACGCTCGGTGCGGAGCTGACGCAACCGGGGGCCGACGTACGTTTTAGCCACCCTGGACAGGGTACTCGCGTGCTAAGTCTGTCTTCGCAGTCTTTGCAGACGGTCGCTGCTGGCAGGATGTCGGGGCGTTTGGCATGATCGCGCTGGGCTACCGGTCGGCGAACGAGCAGGTCAGCGGCACCAGATATGGCAGAAGAAGGACGTATGAGTAGCGACAAGGGCGTACCGACCACCGGTCTCGGCAAGGTTCTGATGCCGGTGCCGGATCCACATCCCGACGTCTTCGACCGGGCGTGGCCGCTGCGTGTCGCCGACATCGACCGTGTGGGACGGCTGCGGTTCGATGCCGCCACCAGGCACATCCAGGACATCGGGTCGGACCAACTCCGTGAACTCGGCTTCGAAGAGACCCACCCGCTGTGGATCGTCCGGCGCACGATGATCGACCTGATCCGGCCGATCAACTTCCAGGACATGCTCCGGATGCGCCGCTGGTGCTCGGGCACCTCCAATCGCTGGTGTGAGATGCGGGTCCGGATCGACGGCAAACGCGGCGGCGGGTTGATGGAGTCCGAAGCGTTCTGGATCAACATCAACCGCGAGACGCAGGGACCCGCCCGCATTTCGGAGGACTTCCTCGACGGGTTGCGGCGCACGACCGACGAAGGCCGGCTGCGGTGGAAGGCCTACCTGAAGGCGGGCAGCCGCGAAGACGCGCAGGAAATCCGCGAATATCCGGTCCGGGTAAGCGATATCGACCTGTTCGACCACATGAACAACTCGGTGTACTGGACCGTGATCGAGGACTACCTGAGCTCCTACCCGGAACTGCTCGAACGTCCCTTGCGGGTGACCATCGAACACGATCTGCCGGTGGCGCTGGGCGACAAGCTGGAGATCCTCTCGCACGTCCACCCCGCCGGCTCGACCGACAAATTCGGTCCCGAGCTGACCGACCGCGCTGTTACAACCCTCACATATGCCGTCGGCGACGAGACGAAAGCGATCGCCGCGATCTTCCCGCTCTAACAGTACGGGCGTACGGTGTTTTCGCCCATTGACCTGGGTCGATGATGTTACTTGCGGGTAGCTACTGAACCGTTTCAGTCGGCGACATCTTCGCAAGATTCGCAAATTCCCGGTACTTCGTGGCGAAAATTGGCATTGAAACGAGTGGACCTGCGTGTATGCGTAGTGGCATCGTGGGTGCAAGCACACCAGTGAAGTCGCTTCGCGTTAACAACCCGGTGATCCCGGCAACGTTGCCAGCGGCTTGCAAGCACTCAGTCAAAACGCAAGGAGCACGGCTCACATGTCCACCGTTGGAACACCGAAGTCCCCCGAACAGATCCAGCATGACTGGGATACCAACCCGCGCTGGAAGGGCATCACCCGCACCTACTCCCCGAACGACGTCGTGGCCCTGCAGGGCTCCGTGGTCGAAGAGAGCACCCTCGCCCGTCGTGGCGCCGAGGTGCTCTGGGAGCAGCTGCACGACATGGAGTACGTCAACTCGCTTGGCGCACTGACCGGCAACCAGGCCGTCCAGCAGGTCCGCGCCGGCCTGAAGGCCATCTACCTGTCCGGTTGGCAGGTCGCCGGCGATGCGAACCTCTCGGGTCACACCTACCCGGATCAGAGCCTGTACCCGGCCAACTCCGTGCCGCAGGTCATCCGCCGCATCAACAACGCACTGCAGCGCGCCGACCAGATCGCCAAGGTCGAGGGCGACACCTCCGTCGAGAACTGGCTGGCCCCGATCGTCGCCGACGGTGAGGCCGGCTTCGGCGGCGCGCTCAACGTCTACGAACTGCAGAAGGCCATGATCACCGCCGGCGTCGCCGGATCGCACTGGGAAGACCAGCTGGCGTCGGAGAAGAAGTGCGGCCACCTCGGTGGCAAGGTGCTGATCCCCACCCAGCAGCACATCCGCACGCTGACATCCGCGCGGCTCGCCGCCGACGTCGCCGACGTGTCCACCCTGGTCATCGCCCGCACCGACGCAGAGGCCGCCACGCTGATCACCTCCGACATCGACGAGCGCGATCAGCCGTTCATCACCGGTGAGCGGACCAAGGAAGGCTTCTACCACGTCACCAACGGCGTCGAGCCGTGCATCGCGCGCGCCAAGGCCTACGCCCCGTACTCCGATCTGATCTGGATGGAGACCGGCACTCCCGACCTGGCGCTGGCCAAGAAGTTCTCCGAGGCCGTCAAGGCGGAGTTCCCCGATCAGATGCTGGCCTACAACTGCTCCCCGTCGTTCAACTGGAAGCAGCACCTCGATGATGCGACCATCGCGAAGTTCCAAAAGGAGCTTGGCGCAATGGGATTCAAGTTCCAGTTCATCACCCTCGCCGGCTTCCACGCCCTGAACTACTCGATGTTCGATCTGGCCTACGGCTACGCCCGCAACCAGATGAGCGCCTACGTCGAGCTGCAGGAGCGCGAGTTCGCCGCCGAAGAGCGCGGCTACACCGCCACCAAGCACCAGCGCGAGGTCGGCGCCGGCTACTTCGACCGGATCGCCACCACCGTGGACCCGACGTCGTCGACCACCGCCCTGGCGGGTTCGACCGAAGAAGGCCAGTTCCACT
>JBEVHL010000648.1:0-17505 GCA_040511255.1 Mycobacterium sp.
CCGTTCTCCGGGCCGCAGGGCCCGTTCGCCGGGATCGCGGCCGGGCCGGACGGCACGCTGTATATCTCGGCCGACGGTGAGGGCAGCGTGCTCGCGCTGCGCCGGGACACAGCACCGTGACCGCAGAGGTCGGGAGCCCCGCCGACCACCGCTACCTGCAGGTGGCCCGAGCGCTGCGCAAGGAGATCGTCGACGGGGTGTTCCCGGTGGGCTCGCAGCTTCCCACGGAACATGAACTGTGCGAACGCTTTTCGGTCAGCCGCTACACCATCCGCGAGGCGTTGCGCCGGCTGCGGGAGGACAACCTGGTGGCGTCGCGGCCACGGACCGGCACCACCGTGGTCCCGCGCGCGGCGGCCAGCTCGTATGCCCAGGACAACATGTCGATCAACGATCTGCTGGCCTTCGCCAAGGGCGCCGAACTCGATATCGAGGCCACCCGGATGGTCACCATCGACGCCGAACTCGCCGCCCGCACCGGGCTGACCGAAGGCGAGCAATGGCTGGCGGTACTCGGCTTCCGCCAGGCCGTCGGCGCCGACTACACGCACTGCTGGACCGAGTACTACATCAGCCGGGCCTACGCGGCCGTGGGCCGACTGCTGCAGCGCCACACCGGGCCGATCTTCCCGCTGATCGAGGATCTCTTCGGCGTCAGCGTCGTCGAGGTCTATCAGGAGGTCGGCGCGGTCCTGGTGACACCGGAGCTGGCCGGCCGGCTGCAGGTACCCGCCGGTTCCCCCGCCGTCGAGGTGCACCGCACCTATAAGACCTCCGACGGCGACGTCGCGCAGGTCACCATCAACACCCACCCTGCGTCGCGGTTCCGGCACTCCATGACGTTGCGGCGGGTGCGGGGCGACCTGTGACCAGGGCACACGACGCCTACGCCCGCGGCCTGTGGGTCACCGAGACGTTGGCCGATGCGCTGCGCGACGCCGCTGACACCACCCCCCTGCGCGAGCTCATCGTCGACGGTGACCACCGGCTGGACTGCCGCACCCTGCACGCGCGGGCCACCGACCTGGCCCAGGCCCTGCTGGGCCGGCTGCCGACCGGCAGCGTGGTGTCGTTCATGCTGCCCAACTGGCATGAGGCGGCGGTGATCTACCTCGGCGCCACGCTGGCCGGGATGGCGGTCAATCCGATTCTGCCGTCGCTGCGCGATCACGAGTTGCGGTTCATCCTCGACGATGTCGACAGCCGAATGATCTTCATCCCGGCGCACTTTCGCGGCCACGACTACGCATCGATGCTGAGTCGGGTCTGCGCACAGTTGCCATCGCCGCCGGAGGTGGTGGTGGTCCGGGGCCCCACCGAAACGCACACACCGTACCCGGCGTTGTTTGACAGCTCATCGGCCGGCGTCGCGTTACCCGTGCTGGATCCCGACGCGGTCCGGATGATCATGTACACCTCTGGGACCACCGGGCGGCCGAAAGGTGTGCTGCACAGCCATAATTCCCTGCACGCACTGATCTGCCAGCTCCGGGAGCACTGGCTGGTCGAGCCCGGCGACAAGTTCCTGGTACCGTCACCGATCGCCCACATCGGCGGGTCCATCTATGCGTTCGAAAGCCCGTTGCTGCTGGGTACCACCGCGGTCCTGATGGAGCGCTGGGACGCCGACGATGCCGTCTATCTGATGACCGCCCAGCGGTGCACCCACATGGCCGGGGCCACCCCGTTCCTGCACCAACTGCTGGCCGCCGCCGAGAAGGCCGAGACCCGGCTGCCGCAGTTGAAAGTGTTCATCTGCGGCGGCGCATCGGTGTCACCATCGTTGATCCGCAGGGCCGCAGACTATTTCGACCGCGCGGTGGTCACCCGCGTCTACGGCTCGACGGAGGTGCCGGTCACCACCGTCGGTTCCACCGGACCCGGTGACACCGACCACGCCGCGGAGACCGAGGGCCGACCTGGTATCGCCGAGATCACGCTGACCTCGGCCGGCGAGATCTGTGCCCGCGGCCCGCAGATGCTGATCGGCTATCTGCACGCCGAAGACAACGACGGGTCCTTCGACAGCGACGGGTTCTTCCGGACGGGCGATCTGGCCAGGTGGGTCGACGACGACTATCTGGTGGTGACGGGCCGCGCCAAAGACATCATCATCCGTAACGGCGAGAACATCTCGCCCAAAGAGGTCGAGGACCTGCTGGCCGGGCACCCCGGCATCGCCGAGATCGCCGTCGTGGGCCTACCCGATGCGCGCACCGGTGAGCGGGCCTGCGCGGTCATCGTGCCGGGGCACGCGACGCCGCCCGATGTCGCAGAGCTGCGCAGCGTGCTGGGGGCCAGCGGCCTGGCCACCTTCAAAGTCCCTGAGCAGGTGGTGATCTGGGATGCGCTGCCCAAGAACGACGCGGGCAAAGTGTTGAAACATCAGATCCGCGCGGCGCTGGCGCAGGAGTCGACCAAGGTGGGTGGCTGAGCATGCAGGTGGCGATAGTGACGGGTGCCAGCAGTGGGATCGGCTTCGGCTGTGCCACCAAGCTCGCCGAGATGGGCATGGCTGTGGTGGGCACGGGCCGTGACGCCGCCCGGCTGGCCGACCTCGAGACGGCGATCGGTGCTCCGGACCGTGTGGCAACCGTGGCCGTCGACCTCACCGCCGATGACGCGCCGCAACGGATCGTGTCGGCAGCACTCGACCGGTGGGGTCGGATCGACTTTCTGATCAACAACGCCGGCGTCGGCAGCCCCAAGCCACTGCATGAGACCGATGACGAAAGTTTGGACTATTTCCTGGCTTTGATGTTACGGGCACCGTTCCGGTTGGCGCGGGATGTGTTGCCGCATATGCAGCCCGGGTCGGCGATCATCAACGTCACGTCCACCTTCGCGGTGGTCGGCGGGATGCGCGGCGGCGCCTATTCCGCCGCCAAGGGCGGGCTGACCGCGCTCACCACACATATCGCCTGCCAGTACGGTGCGCAGGGAATCCGGTGTAACGCAGTCGCTCCCGGTGTCACCGTCACCCCGATGGTGGAACAGCGGCTCGAAGATGAGCGATTCCGCAAGATCAACGTCGAGATGACCCCACATCAGCGGTTGGGCAAAATCGACGATATCGCCAGCACCGTGGCATTCCTGTGCTCGCCGGGCGGCAGTTTCATCAACGGGCAGACGATCGTGGTGGACGGCGGCTGGAGCTCGACGAAGTTCCTCTCCGAGTTCGCCCTGTCGTCGGAATGGATCGCGCGTTGAACCTGTTCGCGCTGCTCGATCAAGCCGCCGCACGTTTCGGTGACCGCGGCGCCGTCTTTCGCGGACACCACCAGGTGTGCACCTGGGCCGAACTCCGGGATCGGGCACTGCGCCTGGCCACGTCCATTCGGCAGTCCGCGCCCGCCGGGGCCCGCATCGCGATCGCCAGCGAGAACCGGCCGGAGATCGTGGAACTCATGTTCGCCACCTGGGCCGCCGAATGCGTCGTGGTGCCGATCAACTTCAAACTGCATGTGCGTGAGATGGTGCAGATTCTCGACGACGCCGGCGCCGCGCAGGTCTTCGCTTCACCGAAGATCGGGGCGGCACTGCGGCCGGCCACTGACGTACCGGTGGCGACCATCGCGGGCAACAGATACGAAAGTCGGCTGACCGCAGCATCATCGGTGCCTCCGGTCACCGATGCGACCGCCCTGGCCTGGCTGTTCTACACCAGCGGCACCACCGGTCGGTCGAAAGGCGCGATGCTTTCGCACCGCAATCTGATGGCCATGACGGTGGCTCACCTGGCCGACTTCGATGCGCCCGACGAGAATTGCAGCCTCATCCACGGTGCGCCCATGTCCCATGGCTCGGGCCTGTACATCGCACCGTACGTATTGCGCGGTGCCCGGCAGGTGGTGCCGGAGTCGGGCGCCTTCGAGCCCGACGAGTTCCTGGATCTCTGCGACCGGCACCCGGGGTGCAGCACGTTCCTCGCCCCGACCATGGTGCAACGGCTGGTGCAGACCGGGCGCGAGCGGCCCCGCAATCTCCGCACCGTCGTCTACGGGGGCGGCCCCATGTATGTCGACAGCCTGAAAAAGGCGATGACGGCGTTCGGGCCGATCTTCACCCAGCTCTACGGCCAGGGCGAAGCACCGATGACCATCACCGGCCTGCGTCGTGCCGATCACCTCGGAGCCGACGACGCCATCCTGGGTTCGGTCGGCTACCCGCGGTCCGGAGTGGAGGTCGCCGTGCTGTGCGACGACGGCACCCCGGCCGCGGTCGGCGAGATCGGCGAGATCGCCTGCCGCGGTGATGTGGTGATGTCGGGTTACTGGAACAACCCGACCGCGACGGGCGAGACCCTCAAGGCCGGTTGGCTGCACACCGGCGACATGGGATCCTTCGATGCCCGGGGATATCTGACCCTGCGCGACCGGTCGAAGGACGTGGTGATCAGCGGCGGTAGCAATATCTACCCCCGCGAGGTGGAGGAAGTCCTGCTGGAGCACCCCGGGGTGGTCGAGGCATGTGTGGTGGGTGCGCCCGACGCCGACTGGGGTGAGGTGGTGGTGGCGTTCATCGTCGGGGCGGTGGCGCCTGCCGACCTGGACGCCCACCTGCTGGCGCGCATCGCCCGGTTCAAGCGGCCCAAACGGTACGAATTCATCGCCGAGTTGCCGAAGAACAGCTACGGCAAGGTGCTGAAGCGGGAATTGCGCAGCCAGCTGTCTTGAATGGCGTCCCGCCCGGCGTGTTGCCCGGGGACACGCCCACACGAGGGCAATTGACGGTCAGGGTGGACTGCCGGGTCCATAAATGAATGGCGTGATCTGCGTCGTTGCCGTTGACCAGAGTGCGAGTTGGACTATATAGTTCAGTTCATCTCGACTTTTAAATCGACCCAACAGCAGAATACGGATAGGACCCCAAACATGAAGTCACGTCGCCTTGCGGCTGCCGCCGGCGCCATTGCCATCGTGGGGCTGGGTGCGCTGACCGCAGCCTGCGGTAGTGATAGCACCGAAAGTCCCTCCACCACAACGACTACCACCACCACGAGTACCACGGCGCCGTCCGCCACGCCCACTGAGAAGGGTCTCGACCCCAACGGTGGCAACAAGTTCTCGCCGACCGTGTTGGCACCGCCCCCCGCGACTGCTATCCCCGGGGACAACTAAGCTGCGGTCCGGCTGTCTGGACTTCGCGGACCAGGCAGCCGGAATCGCGTAGCCAGAAGGCTCAATCGGCCACGGTTCGGAATGCTCCGACGTGGTCGATTGCCATGTTCAGGGCCGTTTGCATCGGACGCGGATCGTGCGCGGTCTGCGACAGCAGGTAGCCGCCCTCCACCGCCGCCAGCAGCCCGGTGGCCAGCGCCGATGAGTTGATGTCCGTCCGCAGCACCCCGCCGTCGCGCATCCGCTCGAGGGCGTCGGCGATCATCTGGCGCCACTGCCCGAAGTGCTCGTTGAGCGAAGTCCTGGCCCGGTCGTCGGTGTCGGAGAGTTCGGCGGCCAGCGAGCCCAGTTCGCAACCCCACAGTCCGCGCCGCAGCACACAGCGCTGGACCATCGCGTCTCGCCACTGGTACAGGCCGCGAAATGAATCCACCTTCTCCAACCGCAGCCGTTGCCAGGCAAGGATCTCGTCCGCGCGCAGCGTGATCACCTCGTACACCAACTCGGTTTTGTCGTCGAAGTGTTGGTAGAACTGGGATTTGCTGGTGGCACTGGCAGCCAGCACGTCATCGATGGTCGTTGCCGCAACGCCCTGCACATGCATCAACTCGGCGGCCGCACCCACGATGCGACTGCGCGTGGCCGCGCCCCTTGAGGTCAACTTGGGCCGCGGCGCCTGGTCCTCATACGCCGACACCGTCTTACTGTAGCGCCAAAGACTGGAACATCTAGTCCAATGTCAGGCGTCGACGAATCGGACGTGCTCTGCCACGGCGTGCCTGCCGACGCGCAGCTGGTTCCCGGGAAAATCCGGATCCGGATAGCCCACCGCCAGCCCGCACAGAATGGTGAACTCGGGAGCGATGTCGAGATGTGCACGCAAGATCTCCGGGTAGCCGGCGATGGACACCTCGACGCAGGTGCCCAGGCCGCGAGCGGTCAGCGCCAGCACGAGGGTCTGCAGGAACATGCCGACGCCCAGGCTGTCGACCAGTCCCAGATCGCGGTGCATGGAGATGACACCGCCCAGCGGCGCCCGGAAGAACTCCCAGTTGCGCAGCACGGCGATGCGCCTGCCTTCGGCGTCGTTCCTGGCGACGCCCATCGCGCCGTACACCTGCGCACCCAGTTCGCCGCGGCGGTGCGCGAACGACGGCGGGAGCTCGGGCACCTGTGGCGGCTTGCTCTGGGCTTCGGCCACCAGATCCTGCACCAGGCGCTCGCGCGCGGCGCCCGAGACGAACACCACGTCCCACGGCTGGATGTTGGAGTTCGACGGCGCCCGGATGGCCAGCTCGACCGCTTCGTCGACGAGGTGTCGTGGTACCGGATCCGGGAGGAACAGCCGCGTCGAGTGACGCTCCCTGATCACGTCGTCCAGATCCGCCATCGACATACCCCTCCGATTGGTGTCAGCTGATCCTAAATTCATCAACGGACATGAAGGGGGAACTGTGATGCACGCTCTGCGCGCCCATACCCGCGGCGGGCCGGAGGTTCTGGTCTACGAGCAGGCGCCACTGCCGACACCCGCCGACGGTGACGTGTTGGTGGACGTGCACGCCGCGGCGATCACCTTCGCCGAGCTCACCTGGCCGGAGACCTGGGCCCGCGGCGGCGTCGAGCGCACCCCCATCATCCCCTCGCACGAATTCTCCGGGGTGGTAAGCGAATTGGGTGCCGGCGTGACCTCCGTCGCGGTGGGCACCGAGGTATACGGACTGGTGCCGTTCGACCGGGACGGCGCCGCGGCGGATGTCGTCGCGGTGCCCGCCGACCAGCTCGCGGCCAAACCCCGGTCACTGTCGCACCTCGAGGCGGCCGCGCTGCCCCTGCCCGCACTGACCGCCCAGCAGGCACTGTTCGAGTACGCGAATCTGGTTGAGGGCGAACGGGTTCTGGTACTGGGCGGCGCAGGGGGTGTCGGCGGTTACGCGGTGCAGATGGCCGCGGCGGCCGGTGCCCAGGTCACCGCGACCACCGTCGGCGCCGTCGACTATGTGCGCAGCTTGGGGGCAGCGGAGGTCATCGACGTCCGCACCGCTGACTTCACCGGCCTGGTGCCGCCCGTCGACTGCCTGATCGACACCGTCAGCGGCGACACGCTGGACCGGTCCTACGGTCTGGTGCGCCGCGGCGGGCGACTGGTCACCCTGCAGACCCCTCCCGACCTGGACAAGGCGCGGCAGTTCGGCGTCGAGGCAATGTTTTTCGTCGTCAGTACCGACACCCGCGCGCTGACCAGGCTCGCTGAGCTGGTGGACACCGACGGACTGCGGGTGACCATCGCGGCCACCTTCACCCTTGCCGACGGTCGGGCCGCCTACGCCAGCGGCGCCACCTCGGGTCGACCGCCGGGGAAGACGGTGCTCAAGGTGGCCGACATCCGGTAAATCAGCCACTTAGGGGGGCTGCAATTTCAGGCCTCGACGTGATATAGCGGGCGGTCTATCGTGAACAGGGTTCGACTGTCAGTGACGCTTGGTACCGTTTTTCGTCGGTGGGGGTCTCCTGGGTTATGCGCCTGGAGAAACACTTGGGCTGCATTTCGACTGGGGAGGGGCGGCATGGTGAAGGCGTTGCGCCGTTGGTGGCACCAACCTGACCACTACTACTGGCTGACTGCCTTCCTCGCAGCCCGCGGTGCCCAAGGAGTCACGTGCCGGGTGGTGGCCTTGTGCACCTTCGGCATCGGCGCCATCGCCTTTGCGATGTTGTTCAGCCCCAGCGGTCCCCAGGACCCGTTGGGGCAGCTGATCATCGTCGGCGTCACGCTCTGCTGCACGGTCAAAGCCCTGCTGTGGCTGCGCCACAAGTGGCCCACCCGCGGCTGGTCCGGGGCCTACGTGGTGACCACCAGCCTGTGCATCGCCGCGTCGTGTCTGGTTCAGACCAAGCCGGTCGCCGGACTGTTCGGCACCACGGCATTCGCCGCCCTGGCCGGTTACGTCGCGTTCTTCCACACTGCCCGCTTCCTACTGTTCAACCTCGTGGTCACCGCGACAACCGCGATCATCCTGACGGTGCGATTGGCCCACGAAGGCGACGGCGTGTGGGCGGCGTGCGCATTCGCCTTCGTCGCCGTGGCGAATCTGTCCGTCCCGTTCGCCAGCCAGGCTGTCGTGCACCTGCTCGGGATCGATGCGCTCAACGCCGAGATCGACACGCTGACCGGACTGCTGAACCGCGAGGCGTTTTATCGGACCACCGGCGAGTTCGTCGCGGCCCGGGCCAGGATCGACGACTGCTACCTGGTCCTGGTGTTGATCAGCCTGGACAACTTCACCCTGTTGACCGGCACCGACGGCAGGGTTTCCGGTGATCGAGCCAGGGTCGCGGTCGCCCAGACCCTGCGCGAAACCACCAGAAGCAACGCCATCGTCGCCCATATCGGCGAGGCGGAGTTCCTGATCGCCGACACCTTCGCCACCACCGACGCCAGCCCCCTGGTCGAGCGGGTCCGCGGCGCGATCGCCACCACCCCACCCCGGCTCACCGCCAGCATCGGGGTGGTGGCCACGCCGATGCGTGGGCTCGCGGACTGCCCGCCACACGAACTGATGGACGAACTCGTGGCGCTCGCCGAAGGTGCGATGTCCGACGCCCGCCGGCTCGGCGGCAACTTGGCCACCACCGTCGTGTGTGTCACCCCGACCACCCTGGCCGACAAGAACACCTGGGATCGCCAGGACACCGACGACACCTGGTGACCTGCCAGCGAAGCTGATGCGCCAACCGATGCGCAGCGCGGCTTTCGATGCGTTGTACGTATCATCGGCCGGGTGGATCTCGACGAGCTTCGCTGGTTCGTGGTCCTTGCCGAAACCGAGCATGTCACCGACGCCGCCGCCGAACTGCGGATCACCCAGCCCACGTTGTCCCGCGCCCTGAGCCGCCTCGAGCACCAGGTCGGCACACCGCTGTTCGATCGCATCAACCGTCGGCTGCACCTGAATGCGTACGGGCAGATCATGCTGGAGCACGCCCGGCGCAGCATCGCCGAGATCGACACGGCGGTCGACCGGATCGCCGCCCTGCGGGATCCCGACAGCGGTACCGTGCGGCTGGCGTTTCTGCATTCACTGGCCAGCTGGCTGGTGCCGGACCTGTTGCGGCGGTTCCGGATGCAGGCCCCCAACGTGGTGTTCGACCTCTATCAGGGCGCCGCGCACGAGATCTCCGAGCAGCTGAGCAGCGGACTGGTCGACCTCGCGATCACCGCGCCGCAACCCGACGGCCCCGGGTTCGGCTGGCACGAGCTCTACGTCGAGCGGCTCTGCCTGGCCGTCCCGCGCGGACACCGGCTCGCAGGCAAGGCCAACCTGCAGCTGGCCGAGACCGCGGACGAACCGTTCATCGCGCTACGCGACGAGTTCGGGTTGCGCCAGCTGACCAACGAGCTGTGGGCGGATGCCGGCATCCGACCGCAGGTGGTGTTCGAGGCGATGGAGATCCCGACGATGGAAGGCCTGGTCGCGGCCGGGTTCGGCGTGGGCATCGTCCCGGTGCCGCGCCCGGATCGCGGTGAACCGATGTGTGTCTACGTCCCGCTGGCGCAGGCCGGCGCCGAGCGCCACGTCGGGGTGGCCTGGTCGCGGGAGCGCGAACTCCCGCCCGCCGCCGACCGCTTCTCGACGTTCATCACGGCCGAGCTGTGAGCCGCTGGTAGAGCTCCCAGGTGGCCCGCTCGACCCAGTTGCAGAGGAGCTTGCCATCGGCCCGCACCGCCCAGACGGCGGTGCCGGTGAAGGAGATCTCCCTCTGGTCGGCCGGCGTGCCGAGGATGCCGTTGTTCTTGCCGGTGATCTGCCACCGGGAAGCGACGCGGGTGCCGTCGGCGTTCTGGAACGACTCGGCCACCTCGAGTCGAAGGTCGACCACGGAGTCGAGGAACCCGGCGATCCACCGTTTGAAGTTATCCCGGCCGCGAATCTCGTTGCCGGCGTTGATGATCACGAAGTCATCGACGACGAACCGGTCCACGGCCTCGGGGTCATGGGCGTTCCAGACGTCGTCCCAGAAGGCGTGGACGATGTCGACCGAACTCTGAGGCGTCATGATTCTGCTCCATCCGTCATGCACAGTAGGTATGAACTAGATCAATTTGATGCATTGGACACATCTACGGCTGCTGCCTAGCGTTGCAGTGATGTCCATTGAATCCCCGTTGCCGCCCGCACCCACCTGGTCTGGCCATCCGCGGGGATCCACCGAATACCGACGTCTCCTCGCGGCCCTGTTCTGCGCGGGGGTGGCGACGTTCGCGCAGCTGTACTCACCGCAGGCCGTCCTGCCCCAGATCGCCGCCACTCTGCACGTCGGGGCGGCCAACGCCGCGCTGATGGTGTCGGCATCCACCATCGGACTGGCCGTCGGCGTCATCCCGTGGTCGATGGTGGCCGACCGCATCGGCCGGGTGCGGGCGATCTCGATCTCGGTGATCGCGGCCACGGCGCTCGGCCTGCTCGTGCCGTTCGTGCCGGGCTACGAACTGCTCCTGCTGGGCCGCGCCCTGGAAGGCTTCGCCCTGGCCGGCGTTCCGGCCATCGCGGTGGCCTACCTGACCGAGGAGATCGACCCGAAGCACGCCGCGCGAGCGGCAGGCACCTACGTGGCAGGTACCACGATCGGCGGTCTGCTCGGCCGGTTGGTGGCGGGTCCGATCGCCGAGATCCTGGACTGGCGCGCCGGTGTCTTCACCGTCGCGGTGCTGTGCGGTATCGCCGCCCTCGGCTTCGTGAAGTTGGCCCCCGCGCCACAGGGGTTTGCCCCGTCGCACCACCGCGGCGCCGATCCCGACGGCGGGGTCATCGCGCGACTGGCGGCCAACCTGCGCTCACCCCGTCAGCTGACCATCTACGCGCAGGCGTTCCTGCTGATGGGCGGTTTCGTGGCGATGTACAACTTCCTCGGCTTCCGGCTCACCGCCGCACCGTTCAACCTGCCGCAGACGGTGGTCAGCCTGGTCTTCCTGGCGTATCTCGCCGGGACGTGGGCGTCGGCGCGCGCCGGCGCGGAGGCCACCAGGTTCGGGCGCAAGCCGATCCTGCTGACCTCGATCGCGATCATGATCCTCGGCGTGGCGGTGACCTTGAGTTCGAATGCCGTCATCGTGTTGGTCGGTCTGGTGATCGCCACGGCGGGGTTCTTCGGGGCCCACGCCACCGCGTCGGGGTGGGCGGGCAGCGAGGCGAAAGTCGGTAAGGCCCAGGCCTCGTCGCTCTACAACCTGTTCTACTACGGCGGATCGAGCGTCTTCGGCTGGTTCGGCGGGGTCGCGTTCGACGCCCACGGCTGGTCCGGCGTCGCCGTCACCATCATGATCCTGGCCGCGGTGGCCGCCGCCCTGGCGGCCGTGGCACTGCGCCGCAACTAACGGAACGAACTACCACCGCTGAAGAACGTCTCGGTGGGACCGGACGATTCGCCGGCCGCCGCCGCCACCAGGGCGTGCGCCTTGAACACCTGCGCCGCAGCCGTCAACGGATGTTCCACCGGGCTGACCGTCCGCTCTACCCGCGCCGGCGTGCCCGGACCCCAGAACGTCACCTCGGTCGAACCCCGAAGCATCGCCGCGAGCACCGCTTGGCGCACCCTCTCGTCGCGGTCGAAGACATCGATGGCGACAGCCAGTGCCTGCGGATGAGGGCCCTTGCGCATCGCCCGCAGTGCAGAGTTCAGTTCGAAAGAGCGTGCGCCCAGGATCTCCAGCGGGCGGACCTCATCCAGCTCGGCCACCAGAACGTTCACTTCCCAACCCGCCATCACCCGGTCGAACAGCCAGCCGCCTGCCGAGGTCACCACGTCCAGCACGGTCGACCCGATGACATTGAGCTGATACTTGATGGGCCGTTCGACGTGGGTCCGGCTACCGCGCGGGCGCACGCCGTCCCCTTCGAATGCCGCAGCCACGTCAGACATATGTAGGGCCACCATCCTCCGTTCGACACTGAACAACGAGCGTGACACTTTTTAGTCCATATGTAAAGCTATTGGGCATGGTCGAGTGCGGCCGCCGAGCACGAACTATCAGAGGGAGACAACAGCGTTGGGCATCGTCAGCACGTCATCCGAGACCGCCTTCCCGCAATCACCGGAGACGGTCTACGACTTCGTCACCGACCCGGCCAACTGGACGAAGACCTATCCGTCGAGCGCCCACGTCGGCAAGTTGCCGGAACTGCCCCTGCACATCGGCGACACCTGGGAGGAGGCAGGCCCGGCCGGTGACAAGTTCTTCACCTGGCATCTGGCCATCGCGATGCGACCGAAGCTGTTCGTCTTCAACTCCGTTGGCCCACTCGGGCATGACAGCGAGGGCAACGGCGGGTTCGAGGGCCGCATCACGGTGCGCTACCACTTCACTCAGCCGGGGCCCGGCATCACGCTGTTCTCCAGGACCATGACGATCGAGGCCTACCGGGACGCACCGATGCCCGACGCCTTTTTCCGGATCGTCAATCCCGCCAATATCGATGCCTACCACGCGGCGATCGGCAGGGAACTCGCCGCCGCCGCCGGCTGACCCGCCGTCAGCCGGGACAGAACGCCCGGAGCAGCGCCGCCGCCTGCAGCACGAACAGCTGTTCGCTGACCTGCCAATCCGGCAGCAGTGAGTCATACCCATGGCAGGTGCCGGGGATGACGTGCAGTTCGGTGGGCACCGCAGCCGTCAGCAGCCGCACCGCATACTGAATTGCCTCGTCGCGCAACGGGTCCAGCTCGGAGCAGGTGATCATGGTGGCCGCCAGACCCGCCAGGTCCGACTGCCGAGCGGGTACCGCGCCGGGGGCCGGCGGCGCACCGGCCAGATAGTGCTGCCACATCGCGGCTGCTGCGGGGCCGTCGAAACCCGGGGTGGTGCAGAACGCCGATTTCGACGCTGTGGGGCGGTCATCAAGGACCGGCTGGTGCAGCAGGGTGCAGACGATCGGTGGCAGCGTGCCGTCCGCGGCGCGCTGCGCGAGGCTTGCGGCCAGCGCCCCGCCGGCACTGCTGCCCGCCACGGCCAGTCGGGTGCGGTCGACATCCAGCTCGCCGGCCCGCTCGGCCACCCAGGCCAGTACTACTGAGATATCCTGCAGCGCAGCGGGATACGGATGCTCCGGCGCCAACCGGTAGTCCACGGAGAACACGGTGCACCGGGCGCGTCGCGCCATCTCCACACATTGGCGGTGATCGGTGTCGAGGTTGCCCAACACGAACGCGCCGGAGTGACAGTAGAGAACGACGGGCGCGACGGGTGGGCCGCCGCGGTAGACCCGCACGGCAATCGCCGGCCCGTGAACCGGCCGCACCTCGGTGGTCTCGATGCGCATACCGGCGGTGTCCAACACCGCGGCCTGCTCGGCTCGGCGGCTGTCCAGCGAGGCCCTGGTGGCGCCGAGGACATCCGCTGACAGGTTGGTGCGGAACTCGGCGAAGGGCCGCAACGCGGGGTCGAGCCGCTCGGCGATCTCCACCGTCAGCCGATCTGCAGGCACTGTCCGCCGTCGACCACCAGCTCCGAGCCGGTGATGAACGACGCGTGCTCGGACACCAGGAACGCCACTGCGTCGGCGATCTCCCTGGGCTGACCCAACCGACCCGAGATCGACCGCTGCACCAGTCGGGCGCGCGTGTCCTCACCGAGCATCGGCGTTTCGATCGGGCCCGGGAACACGGCGTTGACCCGGATCCCGGACGGCGCCAGTTCGGCAGCCGCCACCTGGGTCAGCCCGCGCAGCGCCCACTTCGACGAGCCGTAGGCCGCGTGATTGGGGAAGGGCCGGATCGCCCCGGTGCTGCAGGTGTTCACGATCGCGGCCCCCTCGGCGCGGCGCAGGTGTGCCAGCACAGCCCGGATGCCCAGGAACGGCCCCAGACTGTTGACCCGCCAGGCATTTTCGAATCCTTCGGCCGTCTCCTCGGACAGCGCGGCGCGGTGCAGCACCCCGGCATTGTTGACCAGGGTGCTCAGCGCGCCGAACCGCTCGACGATCGTGGCCACCGCAGTCGCCCAGTGCTCTTCGGAGGTGACGTCCAGACCCACCGCGACGACGTCCGGGTGGTCGAACCCGGCCACGGTGGCATCGAGGGCGTCGAGCTCGCGGTCGCAGGCGGCCACCGAATATCCCTCGGTCAACAGCTTTTTCACGATAGCGGCGCCTTGGCCGCGCGCTGCCCCCGTCACCAGCGCCACCCGTGCGGTCACTGCGCGATCGCGATCTTGACGCGCCCCGGCGTCGGCCGGGTGGCCAGGTCGAACGCGGCCTGCGCCTCGTCGATGCCGAACGTGTGCGTGAGATAGCCGGGCAGCAGTCCCGGATATTTGCGGGCGTACTCGTCGGCGGCGGCCAGCACCCGTCGCCGGTCCAGTGTCACACCGGATTTCAGCGTCAGGTTGTTGCGCAGCATGGTGCGGATGCTGATCGGGTAGCTGTCATCGTCGGGCACCCCGAAGTAGAACACGGTGCCGCCGGGGGCGGCGGCTTCGATCGCATGACCCAGGGTGGCGACCTGATGGCCCACCGCTTCGATCACCACATCGCACCGATCCGCCGGGGACAGCTGGCTGATCCACCGGTCGCTGGTCGCCCGGACCACGGTGTCGACGCCGAATGCCGGTCCCAATTTGTCGCGGTCGACCGGATCGATGCCGATGACGTGGCGCGCACCGGCCGCCTTGGCGGCAAAGGTGAACAGCAGCCCGATCGAGCCGAGGCCGATCACCGCCACGCTGCGGCCCTCCAGATCCGGTAGCTGCTCTACGGCGTACAGGACGCAGGCCAACGGCTGCAGCCCCACCGCCTGAGCCGGTGTCAGGGCCGGGTCGTACGGGGCCAGCCCGTCCCCGTCGGCGATGACGCGTTCCATCAAACCGTCGAAACCCGATGCCCAGCCGACCAACCGGTCACCGGGCTGGTGTTCGGGATGCCGGCTGGCCAGGACCTCACCGACGATCTCGTGGATCGGGAAGCCGTCTTTTTCGGCGGCGCGAGACCCGGAGTCGCCGGGGACCTTGCCGCGCACACCGCGAAACGGGGGCAGGTCGCTGCCGCAGACGCCGGCGGCCAGAAATTGCAACAACACCTGCCGCTCCCCCAGTTCCTCCGGGGTCTTCTCCGGCAGGTCTCGCTGGGCGAAGGTGTACGGCGCAATCAGTCGATGAGACCACATGTCAGACCTCCACCGGCAGACTGCTCCAGCCCCACTGGAAGCTCGACGGCGGCCGGAACGCCGTCTCGGTGTCGATGTGATAGTCCGGGACGCGCTTGAGCCATTCCTGCACCAGCACAGCGATTTCCAGTCGCGCCAAGTGATAGCCGACGCAGAAGTGCTGGCCGCGACCGAAGGCCAGCGAGCGCGGGATGGGCCGGTTCCAGAGGAAATCGTCGGGGCGGTCGAACTCACGATCGTCGCGATTGGCCGACGCGAGCAGGGTGATGATCCGCTGACCGGGCGCAATGGTGGTGCCGTGCACGGTGTACGGCTTGCGCAGGGTGCGTGCGAACCACTGGGCCGGGGCGCAGTACCTGATCATCTCCTCACGGGCGACCATCACGTTCGCGGCGAGATCGGCTCGCACAGCGGCCAACTGGTCTGGGTGCCGCGCCAGTTCCCACAAGCCGTGGGCGGCAATCTTGGGCACTGTCTCGGTGCCTCCGATGAAGATGCCGAGCATCTGGATCGCCGCTTCGACATCGTCCAGGGCGCTGCCGTCGGGCAGCCGATACCCCAGCAGGCCGTCGACCACCGGGAGCGGACTGTCGGCGGCCGCCGCCCGGCGCGCCTTGACGACGGGGATCAGGTATTCCAGGTAACCCGGGCGGGAGACGGAGGTGTCCACCCCGTTCTCCTCCTTCGGCAGGCTGCCCGCGTTCACCGCGTCCAGCACACCGGAAGCCAATTCCACCGGGATGCCCAGCAATTCACACACCATCGACGCCGCGACGATGCCGCCGTACTCCTGCGTCAGATCGAATGTGCCACGCGGCAACAAGATGTCGAGCTGCTGGTTGGCCAGCTCGCGCAGGCGGGCCTCCAGCCCTGCGACGTTCTTCGGCCGCAGCGGCGCGGTATGTGCCCGGCGCACGCCGTCATAGATCGGCACGTCGAAGTTGGCGTGGAACGGCAGCGGATGCAGCGGCGGATCCGGCACCGGCCCGCTGTTGTGCTGTGCCAGCACCGTCGCCGCAGGCAAGGTGCCCTCCGAGGCGACGAACGTCCCGTCGTTGATCTCCAGCACCGCCCAGATGTCCTCGAACCGCGACAACGCGAACGTGTCCCACTTGGGCAGGTAGTACAGCGGATGCTCGTCGCGCAGCACCCGGTAGTACGGCAACGGGTCCGCCATCACCGCCGCGGCGAACGGATCGTACGAAAACTCTTGTTTCACTTGCGTATTCATCGCAGTGGCGAGGGCGCGAGGGCCTGCAGAATGGTGTCTTCCCAGCCGTCGCGCAAGGCGGGCGCCACCGACATCCAGGTGACGATCTCCGCGGGCGGATTCTCCTTCCACGACGGGTAGTACTTTGCGAAGCCGTCCCAGCCGCCATCGAGGGCCCAGTAGTGCACCACCTCGTTGTAGCGGAACGTGGTGGTGTACGACCCCAGCCAGTGCTTGCCGGTGCTCTCCGACCACGGCACGTAGAGCCGTTCGAGTTCGCGGATGTAGTCGCCCTGCTTGCCCGGTTTGGTCTGCATGATTTCCTGGATCACCACCTGCGCCGAGAAGCCGTCCTCTTGCAACTGCGCCAGAGTCTTGTTGCTCGGCCCCGGATACATGATCCGGCCTTCACCGGAGGCGCCGATGCCCGACAGGTATTCCGCCCACTTGGCCGCGGCCCCGGCGTGACTGCCGCCGGCGGCCTGCCCCGCCCCGATGGTGGCGTAAGTGGCGTAGTCGTCGATCTCCCAGACGATGGTGACCTGCGGCCAGTGGCCGTTGTAGAGGGTGGCCTCCCAGATCGAGAACAGCCGGGCGCCCAGTTGTTCCATCATCGGCTGGTACACCGAGGTGAACACGTCGGTGAACCCGTCAACGCGGCCCGTGCCGAGTTCGATGGTCTCCTGCAGATACAGCAAGGTGTGGCTGTAGTGCTTGCGCATGAGCTTGTCGCATCCTTTGTTTCCCGGGCCGTCCACCATTGACAGGACCAGGTCACAGGGTGACACTTGTGCTGTGATTTGTAAAGGTACGCAGCGGGACTCGGCAGCTTGGACACCCTAGCCCTGCGGCCCCTGGCCGACGGGTTCTGCTTCGGCGAAGGCCCCCGCTGGTTCGAGGGCCTGCTGTGGTTTTCCGACATGCTCGGCGAGGCGGTGCACACCGTCGACCTGGACGGCTTGCGCAGCGCGCTGCAGTTGCCCGGCCACCGGCCGTCCGGGCTGGGCTTCCGGCCGG
>JBEVHL010000649.1:0-6449 GCA_040511255.1 Mycobacterium sp.
GCGGGTTTGACCGGTGACCGGTCGAACCCGCGCCGAAATCACTATTTGCCTACGAGACCGTCGACGATCTTGTTGAAGTCGGCGGTTCCGAAGGAGACGTACTCCGCGAGGTTGGCGTAATCCAGCGACGCCAGCACCGACTTCTCCAGCTGGATGTTCATCAGCCGCTTGGTGGCCTCGACGGCCTGCTGCGGCAGCTCGAGGATCTTCTTCGCGCAGGCGATCGCCTCTGCCAGCGGGTCGGCCACCACGTGGTTGGCCAGCCCCAGCTCGACGGCGCGCTGTGCCTTGATCCGCACACCGGTCAGCGCGAACTCCTTGGCCTGCAACAGGCTGATCTGCGACGGCCACACCAGCGGCCCGCCGTCGGCGGCCACCAGACCGATCTGCACGTGCGGGTCGGCGAAGAACGCGTTCTCCCCGATGTAGACGATGTCGCTCAGCGCGGCCAGGCTGCAGCCCAGCCCGACGGCCGGGCCGTTGACGGCGGCCACCAGCGGAACCCGGCAGCGCACCATCCCGATCACCAGGTCGCGGCCGTGCTTGATCGTCTTCTGCCGCAGGGCCTCGTCGTTGCGCAGTTCGTCGAGATAGTTGAAGTCACCGCCTGCCGAAAAGGCCCGGCCCGCACCGGTGATCACCGCCGCCCTGGCGCCGGCATCCTCGTTGATGGCGTCCCAGATCTTGGCCAGGCCGACGTGCAGATTGTCGTTGACCGCGTTGAGCTCGTCAGGCCGGTTCAGCGTGATGATCCGCAGCGGACCGTCGGCCGTGACGTCAATTTCGTCGGGCATGTCGTACATGTCAAACCTCTCTGCTCTTCGCGCGGGCCCTCATCGCACTCCCAATCCCAGGATTCGTGACGCGATGATGTTCTTCTGAATCTGCGATGTCCCGCCCATCACGCTCTGGGCCCGGCTGTACAGGTAGGCCTCGAGCAGGTCGGGATCGCGGGTGCCGCTGACCGCCAGCACCGCATGGCCCACGGACTGTTCGGCCCAGGTCATCAGCAGCTTGTCGATCGAGCCTTCCGAGCCGTGCGAGATCCCGTCGAGCTGATCGGACAGCCGCCGCTGGACGTGGCGGGTGAGCATCTCGGTTTCGACCGCAGCCCAAGCCAATTCATCCGGTAACGGGCCTTCGGAGCGGGCGGCCAGCTGCCGGACGGTCTTGTTGTACCTGGCCGCGAAACCCAGGGTGGAGGGTTCCCGCTCGTGCCCGACGACGGTCATCGCCAGGGCCCAGCCTTCACCAGGAGCACCGACCATCTGATCGGCGGGTACCGTCGCGTTGTCGAAGCCCACCTGGCCGAATTCCTTGGTGACGCCGCTGATCATCTTCAGGGGGCGCTGCTCGATCCCCGGTTGATGCATCGAGACGATGAACGCCGAAATGCCGCGGTGGCGTTTGGCTTCCGGATCGGTGCGGGCCAGCACCAGGCACCAGTCCGCGGAATCGGAATAGCTGGTCCAGATCTTGTGCCCGTTGATGACGTAGTTGTCGCCGTCCCGGACCGCCGTGGTGGTCAGCGACGCCAGGTCGGAGCCCGCCCCTGGCTCGCTGAACCCTTGGCACCAGCGCTCGGAGCCGTTGATCATCCCGGGCAGGAAGCGCTGGCAGAGTTCCTCGCCGCCGTGTCTGCCCAGCCCGGTGACCAGGTAGCCCAGGCTCGGCCGGGCCGGAGCGCCGGCACGGGTCAGTTCCTCGTCGAGGATGACGTCGTAGACCGGCGGCAGGTCCTGGCCGCCGTACGCACTGGGCCACGACAGTCCGAAGAACCCGCCCTCGTACAGCGCGCGGTGCCAGTCCCCCGCCCTGGCCCAGTATTCGTCGCCGTGGGTGGGAAATTCCTTGGCGTGCACGGAAAGCCACGCCCGCAGCCGATGGCGGAACGCTTTTTCTTCCGGCGAGTCACGAAAGTCCAATTTGAATCTCCTCCAACTTGACCGGCCATAGCTCGGTAGATGTCAGGGCCCGACGCAGGAAGACGTGCGCCAGGCATTCCCAGGTATTGCCGATCCCGCCGTGTACCTGGATCGAGGTCTCGCACACGGTTCGGGCGGTGCGGGCGCAGTACACCTTGGCCACCCGCGCAGCGCGGATCGCCTCTGCGGGGGGCAGTTCGTCGACGGCCCAGGCGGCGTACCGCAGCACGCTGACCGATCCTTCGATCAGGGCCAGGCTTTCGGCGAGCAGGTGGGCGACGGCCTGGTACGAACCGATGGCGTTGCCGTACTGCTCCCGAATCTTGGCGTACTCGACGGCCAGATTCAGTGCGCCCCTGGCGGTTCCGACCAGGTCGGCGGTGGTGGCCACCAGGGCGAGCGCATACCAGCGATCGGCCTGCTCGTCGCTGACCTCGCCGACGGCGATCAAGTCACCGACGGCCGCCCTGGCTCTGGTCAGGTCCTCATCGGGGTGCACCGCAGCCACGTCGCCGGCCAGCACGACGTTGTCGCGCAACGCCACGGTACGATCGAAACCTCTGGCGTCGACCGCCTCACCGTCGGCAACGACCGTGGCGGCACCCGCGGCCGAGGAGTCCAGATGCCGGAGCAGGTCGTCGGCCAGCACCGGACCGAGGAACGGGGCGTCGACCAGGCCGCGGCCGAACTCCTCCGCCACGATGGCGACCTCGACACCCGAGGCTTCATCAGAACGCAGCGACCGCCACCCCGTGGCGCCAATCTGCCTGTCCAGCCGCGCGATTCGGCCGTCGTCGTCGAGTTCGGCGACCGAGCCGGGGCCGAGGTCGTCGGCCAGTTTGGCGGCCGCCTCCCGCAGTTGCTGTTGTTCAGTGGTCAGACGTACATCCATGGCGCTCCTTCAGCACGCGGCGCAATACCTTGCCCGACGGTAGGCGGGGAATATCGCTTACGAACACAACTTCACTCGGGCGTTTGTACTTCGAGAGCCGCTCACCGACCAGGCCGATCAGGTCCGCCGCTGTCACCGCTGCGGCGCCTGTGTGCAACGCAACCGCAGCCACCACGGCTTCGCCGTCGACGTCGTCCGGCACACCGAACACCGCGCAGTCCCGCACGGCCGGATGACCGTGCAGCACCGCCTCGACCTCGGCGGGTGCCACCTGAAAGCCGCGCACCTTGATCATCTCCTTGGCACGGTCGGTGATCCGCAGCCAACCCCCGGCGTCGAGATAGCCGACGTCGCCGGTGCGGTACCAGCCGTCATGAAAGGCCCCCGCCGTCTCGGCATCCGGAAGATAGCCCGCCATCACAGAATTCGACAGTGCTTCGATCTCCCCCACGCCGTCGACGGGTAACGGCTCGCCGGTCTCGAGTGAGACCACCCGCAGGCGGACCCCGGTGACGGCGCGACCGACGTTGTCCAGCCGGGCGCCGGCGATCTCATTGCACGTGAGTACGGGGAACTCACTGGCGCCGTAAGCGGTCACCCAGGTGACCCCGGTGCGCCGGGTGATGGTCTCGGCGATACTGACGGTGACCGGCGTGGCGCACCACATGATGTAACGCAGCGAGGACAGGTCGTAGCGTTCGAGCTCGGGGTGCGACGCGATCGCCAGCGCGATGGGGGCGACCGCCATCTCCACGGTGATCCGGTCGGCGCCGATGTGGGTCAGCAACGCGTCGATGTCGAAGCGGCGGTGCAGACGCAGCCAGCCGCCTGCCGCCAGTACCGTCGCGATGTTGAGCAACCCGAGAATGTGGCTGGGCGGGGTGACGATCTGCAGGCGGTCATCGGGGCCCAGGTGCAGCGCCTCGTGCCACTGCTGCACGGCGATGTCGAACGAACCGCGTGTGTGCCGAACGGCCTTGGGCATCCCGGTGGTGCCGGAGCTGAACACGAAGACGGCGTCATCGCCGGGCGATGAGACTGCAGGCTCGAGTACGCCGGGTGCGATCGGCTGGTCCAGATGCACCATCGGCATCAGGTCGGCCAGCACCGGCTGGTCGCCGACCGCGAACGCAGGCGCAGTCAAAGCCAGGGCGTGCGCGACCTCGCCGGGCTTCCAGGCCGGGCTGATCAGCACCACCGCGGCGCCGAGGTGCCAGATGGCCCGCAACGCGATGACGAACTCCGGGCGGTTGGACGACATCAGGGCCACCCGGTGCCCACGGCTGACTCCGCGGCGCGCCAGCGTCTCGGCGAACCCGGCGGTGAGCGCAGCCAACTCGGAGCGGCGATACTGTCGATCTTCGAAGGCGAGCACGAAGGGATCAGCATCACGGCGGCCCAGGTCCAGCTGGGTCGCACCTTCGGCTGATGTCGACGAGGGCATGATGAGAGGATCCTATCGGGTTGTGAGAACATTATTCTCACTGGGGTAGAATTGGCATACCATAAAAGGAGGCGTTGTGGCAGTACCTTTCTCCGGACCGGCGACCAGCGGTGCTGCACCTGCGGCGCCCGACACCACCGCCGGCTCAGCTACCGTGCTGATCAAGCTCGACGGTAAGACGGTGGCCGCTCCGCTCCGGCCAGGCGAGACCCTGCTGGAGATTGCGCGGCATGCCGGAATGGCGCCGCCGTTTTCCTGCGAAGCGGGCAACTGCGGCACGTGCATGGCGAAGGTGACCGAGGGCCACGCGACGATGCGGGTGAACGACGCCCTGGACGACGACGAGGTCGAGGACGGCTACGTGCTGACCTGCCAGGCCACCCCCGACGGTCCGCTGACCGTCAGCTACGACGACTGATCCGACAGATCACCGTGCTCGCCGAGTCGGGGCGGCGGCCGGTAGTCCGGCTGGTACCCGTCGACCCGGATCGAACTGGCGACCAGTTGGTAGTCGCCGGCCGAGATGATCATCTCCGGAGTGGCGTCCAACGCCTCGGGTAGCGAGCGCACCGCTGCGGCCGGGATGCCCAGTGGACGTAACCGGGCCTCCCAGCCCACTGCGGTGTCGTTCGCCAGTGCGGACGAGACCAGGGCGAGCACCTGTTCCCGCTGCGCCGAGCGCTTGGCCATCGTCGGGAAGCCGGTGATCCCGGCCTCGGTGGAGAACAACCGCCAGAAGCCGTCGTGGGTGATGAACAGCGCAAGGTAGCCGTCAGCGGTCGGAAACAGCTGTGCGGGAACGTAAAACGAGTGTGCACCGTTGGCGTAGCGGCGCGGTTCGACGCCGTCGTTGAGATAGGCCGACGCGCGATAGTTCAACTGCGACAACATCGTATCGCGCAGTGAGACGTCGATCTGCCCGCCCGTGCCGGACACGATCTGGGCCAGCAGACCCAGCGCCGCGGTCAGTCCGGTCGAGTTGTCGGCCGACGAATAGCCGGGCAGTGTCGGTGGGCTGTCCGGATTTCCGGTGAGCATGGCGATGCCGGTGGACGCCTGCACGATGTAGTCGAAGGCGGGGTCGTCGCCGCCGTACAGGCCGAACCCGGTGATGGCCACGCAGACGATCTTCGGGTTGAACCGCTGCAGCGCCTGATAGGTCAGACCGAGTTTGTGAATGGCCGACGGTTTGAGATTCACCAGTAGCGCATGGGATTCCGCGACCAGTTCACCGAGACGCTGCTGGCCTTCCTCGGTGGCCAGCTCCAAGATGACGCTGCGCTTGCCGCGGTTGAGGCTGGCGAAATAGCTGTCGCTGACCTGGCGGGAGATATCCCCGGTGGGCGGCTCCAACTTGGTCACCTCGGCGCCGAGATCGGCCAGCATCATGGTGGCGTACGGCCCGGCCAGCATGGTGCCGACCTCCAGGATCTTGATACCTGCCAGCGGCGCGTTCACTGCACTGCTTTGGCGAGCTCGGCGATCACTTCCCGCGTGCGGTATTTCGAGGCGATGAGCTCGTCGCGGGTATCGCCGATGGGCAGCAGCCGCACCGACAGATCCGTTACGCCCGCATCGGCAAAACTCTGGAACCGACGCAAAATCTCGTCGAAATCACCGGCCGCACACAGGTCGCCGACGGTGCGGGCGTCACCGCGATCGAGCAACCGCTGATAGTTGGGCGAAGTCTCGGCTTCGGCCAGGATCCGGTTGGCCCGGTCTTTGGCTGCGTCGATCTCGGAGTTCGCGCAGAGCGTGACCGGGATACCCGCGACGATCCGGGGGGCGGTCTTACCGGCCTCGGCGGCCGCCTTGTTGATCTTCGGGGCGATATGTTCGCCGATCGCTTTCTGGTCGGCCATCCACAGTGTGGTGCCGTCGGCGTGCGCACCGGCGATCTGCAGCATCACCGGGCCCAGGGCGGCCACCAGCACCGGCATCTTGGTCTCGGCGCCGAGTGCGGTCGGATTGTGCACGGTGAAACTGTCGTTCTCCACATCGACCGGGCCTGGTCCGCCGATCGCGGCGTTGAGGACCTCCAGGTAGTCGCGCGTATAGGCGGCCGGCTTGTCGTAGGGCAGGCCGAGCATGTCCCGGATGATCCAGTGGTGCGACGGCCCGACACCGAGGGCGAGGCGCCCATTCGAGATCGCGTGTACGGAAAGCGCTTGGCGGGCAAGCGCAATGG
>JBEVHL010000650.1:0-9927 GCA_040511255.1 Mycobacterium sp.
GTCGGTGGTGTCGATCGGGCTGTCCAGCCAGAGCGACGCCGAGTTCTCGGCCAGCGAGGGCATACCGCTGCCGAAGGCCGACTGACTTTCACTGACCCGCGTCTGAGCATGTGTGCTCCCGCGGGCGTCAAGAGATCATGACGCCGGCGAGGGCAACAGTGTCCCGAGGTGGGGTACTAGCCGACCGGGACCGGGGTGACCGTGACCGTGCCAGCACCCGGCGTCGGGCGATTGGGGTCGGCGGGGGCGCCGCCGAGGCCGGGAACGGAGCCGCCGGGCGGAACCAACGAGTGGGTATTCGGTGCGCCGGGCTTTTCCTGGCCGGGAGCCAGCGTGCAGTCCAGCATCAACTGCTGTTTGGCGCCGGTACCCAGCGTCTTCTGCTGCGAGACGATGCACTGGGACTGCGGCAGGTCGCTGCCGACGGAACCGCCGAACACGCTCGAGTAACCCTGAGAGTGCAGAATCGCCACGGCTTTGCCGTAGGCCTCACCGGTCACATCTGGCGGATTCGCGTGCGCATTTCCGGCGCCGATCACGGCCATCGCGACCGCTGCACCGGCACCGCCGGCGAACAAAGCGAGCTTCTTCACGCACAACCTCCATATGTTTCTGCGATGCGAACCTATCCCAGATGTGACACCTGTGAAACTGCTGACCTATCGCCAGGGCTCGCGGAAACGTTTCACCCCACCCCCTGACCTGCAGGTCAGGGCTCGTTGCCGTGCAGGATCTCCGCTGCGCAGCGCAACCGACTGTGGCCGGTCTGCTGCATGCAGATCCGCACCGGCGACTCGGTCTCCAATGGCAGCGGGGCCAGCGGCGACGAGGTGACCACCGGGTTGGCGATCTCGCCCGGACTGAGCGACCACAGGTAGCGGTCGGTGTACTGCAGGTTCGCGCAATAGGTGGTGGCGCCGTCGGCCGTGACGCCGGTGGCGCCGGGTTCTGCACAGTCGCCGCCGACGACCGCGGCGGTGGTGGCAGTCGAGGTTGTCGTCGCAGTCGTCGTGGCGGTTTCGGTCACCTCGGTCTCGGTGACGGTGTCGGTGGTGACCGGAGGCGGCGGGGGAGGCGCAACCGGGGAGGCAGTGGTGGGCAGTGGAGTGGTCACCGCGGTGGTGGTGGTGGTGGTCGTCGGCCGGGGTGCGGCGACCTGGGCGTCCTCGTCGCCGGTGAACTGGCCGATGGCGAACGCGACCGCAGCCACCAGCAGAATCGCCAGCACCACCGGCACCACGATCGCGGGCCGCAGCCAGTGGTGGGTCTGCTTCTGGACCGGGGACAGCTGCGTCTCCTCGACCGGCCCAGGGAACGCACCGGCGGCGGACAGGCCAACCTGATGGCTCAGGGCGCGGGCGAAATCAGCGCAGCGGGCGAACCGGTCCGCCGGGTCCTTGGACAGCGCCTTGGCCAGGGCGTTGTCAAGGTGGGCCAGTTCGGGCTTGCGCAGGCTCACCTTGGGCGGCGCGGCGCTGAGGTGCTGACTGATCACCACGGCGGGATTGGAATGCGCGAACGGCGGCGCACCGGTGAGTAGGTGGAAGGCGGTGGCGGCCAGAGCGTACTGGTCGGCGCGGCCGTCCAGATCGGCACCCATCAGTTGTTCGGGCGCCGCATAGGACACGGTGCCGACCGTCATATTGGTGGCCGTCAATCCGCTGGTGTCATCGTCGCGGCGGGCAATGCCGAAGTCGGCCAACAGAATTCGCCGCGCGCCGGATTCTGGTTGGGACACCAGGATGTTGGCGGGCTTGACGTCACGGTGCAGCAGGTGCCGGTCGTGGGCGTAGTCGAGCGCGTCGGAGACAGCGTCGACGATGGTCAGCACATCGGCGGGCGGCAACCCCTGCGGCTGGTGGCGCAGCAGTTCGGCCGCGTCGGTGCCTTCGACGTAGTCCATGGTGATCCAGAGCTGACCGTCGTACTCGCCGCGATCGTGCACCCCGACGATGTGCGGATTCCACAGCGCGGCGACCATATCTGCCTCGCGTTCGAAGCGCTCCCGGAACTCGCGGTCCGCCGTGACCGAAGCGGGGAGCACCTTGAGGGCGTCCTGACGGGGCAGGCGCGGATGCGCGGCCAGATAGACCTCACCCATTCCCCCGGCGCCCAGGAGTCGGATGATGGTGTAACCAGCAAAGGTGGCACCGTCGGCCAGCGGCATGAGGCGCATCCTACAAGCGCAACTCGCAGGTCAGCGCCAACCTTGGGGCGCAGCGTCAGTGCGCCGGAACCGGGTCGGCAGCCGCCCAGCCCGCCAGGCACCGGATCGTCGCCTCCTGCAGCGCGGGGATGGCGTCGGCGGGCACACCGAGCACCCGCATGCAGGCGTCGGCGATATGCCCGGGCAGCGCCGACCGCTGCTGATCGGGATGGGCGGCCCGGATATTGACCAGTGATTCGACCAGTCGGAACGGCAGATCGGCTGCTTCATCGCTGATCAGCGCACCGGTGGCGACTTGCTGTGCGACGACGGTGGCCCGGCTGAGCTCCAGATAGTGCAGTCGCAGGCGCTCGCGTTCGGCCCAGAATTCGGCCAGTCGCGCCTCACGCAGTTCGGGCAGCAGATACAGCGCACCCAGGTTCCAGCGTTCGTTGAGCAGCTGAGCGCCGTCGTACGAGGCCAGCGCGTGCAGTTTTTCGGCGGCCGTGAGCTCCGGATCCGCGGCGGCCAGCGCCTCGATGAAGTCCAGCGTGGGTGTGACGGTCTGGTGCAGCAGTGCCGAGAGGATGTCGTCTTTGGTCTTGAAGTAGTGGTAGAGCGACGCCTGGCGTACCCCGACCGCCTCGGCGATACTTCTGGTCGAGGTGCTGGTGTAGCCGCGAGTGGTGAACAGTTCGGCTGCGGCATCGAGGATTTCGTCGCGGGCGCTGATGCCCGGGCGTCGCCGGGTGGTCAGCCGCGGCCGGCCGGCCCGAGTCGTCACCACCTGATCATCGTGACCCACATCGCCTCGAAAGTGGAGCCTCCGGCTTTTCTGTCACACGACAGAAACACAGGGGACACAGGAGTTACGACAACGCAAGGTTTGGTTACTTCAGCGACACCCACCGTGGCTGTCGAATAGGAAAACTGTCAATTGACAGGCTGATGGCTCACTGACGTGCCGTCGACACCTGCTTCTCGATCGAGCCGGGAGTATCGGATGGAGACTGCCCTCTCCGAGATCGACACGCAGCGACGCACCTCGAGCAGACCAGCCGGGGAACCCGTCGCCAGCGTGGGCGATCTGTGTGTGACGTTCCAGCGCAACGGTCAGAGTGTCCACGCATTGCGTGGCGTCTCCCTGCGTATCGAAGCCGGCGAGATCCTCGGCCTGGTCGGCGAGTCCGGCTCGGGCAAAAGCGTGCTGGGCTTCAGCATGCTGGGCCTGCTGCCCGCGCATGCGGACGTCAAGGGCACGGTCCGGGTCGCCGGATCGGACATGGTCCGGGGCGAACCGAAGGCGCTCCGCAAGGTCCGCCGCCTGGATCTCGGCGCGATCTTCCAGGATCCGATGACGTCGCTGAACCCGACGATGCGGATCGGCGCCCAGGTGGCCGAGGCCGCGGGCAGCGAAGAGGAGGCCCTGCGGCTGCTCACCGCGGTCGGTATCCCCGACCCCAAACGCCGACTGCGGGCTTACCCGCACGAACTGTCCGGCGGTCTGCGGCAGCGGGTGATGATCGCCATCGCCATCGCGGGCGACCCCGAACTCATCGTTGCCGACGAGCCCACCACCGCACTCGACGTCACCGTGCAGGCGCAGGTGCTGCGCCTGCTGGCCCGCCTGCGCGACGAAATCGGTTGCAGCATCGTGCTGATCACCCACGATCTCGGTGTCGCAGCGCAGATCTCGGATCGCATCGCGGTGCTGTACGCCGGGCGCATCGCGGAGGTCGGCCCCACGCCGTCGGTGCTCAACGAGCCCGCCCATCCCTACACCATCGGCCTGCTGCGGTCCCGGCTGACGCTGGAGACCTCGCGCGACCACCGGCTGGCCGCCCTGGCCGGGGTGGTGCCCAGCCCGGTGACCCCGTTGCCGGGCTGCGCTTTCGAACCGCGCTGTGTGCTGTCGATCCCCGAATGCACCGCGACGCCACCGGATCCGATTGCGGTCGCCCCCGGCCGGGTGAGTGCCTGCATCCGACCGCTGGCCGAGGTGGCTGCCGAATTCGGATCGCACTCCACCAACACCGCCGAACACTTCGCCTCCACCAAGTCGCATGACGGCGACGAAATACCCGCGGTCTCGGTTAGTGATGTCACCAAGGCGTTCACCGTCAAACGCAAGATGTTCGACCGGTCCGCGGACGGCGGCGGCAAACTGCAAGCGCTGCGCGGCATTTCGCTGACAGTGGGCCAAGGCGAGTCGCTGGCCCTGGTCGGCGAGAGCGGCTCGGGCAAGTCGACCCTGCTGCGGGTGATCGCCGGGCTGGAGAAACCGACCACCGGATCGGTGAAACTGGCCGGTGCACTGGGGCCGCAGATGGTGTTCCAGGATGCGGGTGCGTCGCTGACGCCGTGGCTGTCGGTCGGCGAGCTGATCGCCGAGCGGCTGCGGCACACCAAGATGTCGCGCAAAGATCGCAACGACGCCGTCGCCGAGGTACTGCAGCGGGTCGGGCTGCCGTTGGACATCACCAAATCCCGGGCCGGCCAGCTGTCCGGCGGTCAGCGCCAACGTGTTTCGCTGGCCCGGGCCACCGTGGTACCGCCGTCGGTGCTGCTGTGCGACGAACCCACCAGCGCGCTGGACGTGTCGTTGGCCGCATCGGTGCTCAACCTGATCGGCGACCTGCGCCGCACCCTGGACATGTCCGTCATCTTCGTCACCCACGACCTGTCGGTGGCTCGCGTGGTGGCCGACCGGGTGGCCGTGATGTACCTGGGTCGCATCATCGAGATCGGCCCGGCCGACGACGTCATCGCCCGGCCCACCCACCCGTACACCCAGGCCCTGGTGGATTCGATTCCCGACCTCGGCCGCGAATCGCACATCCTGGCAGGCGAACCCGCCAGCCCGCTGAACCCGCCGTCCGGTTGCGCCTTCAATCCGCGTTGCCCGATCTCCATCGACACCTGCTCGGACACCCAGCTGGATGTCCGGCTAGAAGGCAGACCGGGCAGCAACCACCAGGTGGCCTGCATTGAACGGAAGGTGAGCTGATGGCGATCGCACTACCTGCGCCCTCCTTACTGCAGAGTCGGCAGCGCCGACTGACGGCGCTGCCGAAAAACCGTGCGGTGGCGCTGAACTGGGCCGGCTTCTCGCTGGTGTTCGTCGTCACCGTGATCGCCCTCGCGGTGCCGATTCTGGCGCCGCACGACCCGCTGCTCCCGGTTGGCATGCCGCTGCAGGCACCGGGCAAGGACGGCTTCCTGCTGGGCAGCGACAGCATCGGCCGCGACATCTTGTCCCGCACCCTTTACGGCATCCGCGCCAGCTGGTTCGCCGCCCTGGCCGTCGTCGCGATCGGGCTGATCTTCGGCGGACTCGTCGGGCTGATCGCCGGCGCCACCGGTGGCTGGCTGGACTCGCTGCTGATGCGCATCACCGACGGGTTCCTGTCGCTACCCGCCCCGGTGCTGGCCATCGCGGTGGTCGCCGCGCTGGGCCCGAGTTTCCTGCACACCCTGATCGCGGTCTCCATCGTCTGGTGGCCGTTCTATGCCCGACTGGTGCGCGGTGAAGTGGTGCGCCTGGCGGCGCGACCACATATCGAAGCCGCGAAACTGGCGGGGGTGGGCCGGATTCGGTTGGCCGCGCGCCATCTGCTCCCCGGCGCCCTGCCGAACGCTCTGGTGGCCGCCAGCCTGGACATCGGCACGTTGATCCTCACCTTGGCGGCGCTGTCGTTCCTCGGGTTGGGCCAGTCCGCACCCGCCCCGGAACTGGGCGCCGACGCCGCGCGCAACCTCAGTTATTTCCTACAGCAGTGGTGGATTCCGGTGATGCCCGGTCTCGGCGTACTGGTGCTGGCGCTGATCGGCAACATCGCCGGTGACAGCCTGCGCAACCTGATGAAGACGAGCTAGGGGCCGGCGATGAAATCCTTCGTGCTGACCCGCATCGCGTCGATGATCGTGATCCTCGTTGCGCTGACCGCGGTGCTGTTCGTGCTGCAACACATCTCGCCACTGGATCCCGTCCACGCCCAGCTCGGTGCACAGGCCTCGGCCGAGGCGATCGCCGCCCGCAAACACCAGCTGGGGCTCGACCAGCCCATGCTCGTGCAGTTCTGGAACTATCTGCTGGCCGCGGTGCACGGTGACCTCGGCACCTCGTTCCGCACCAGGCACGCGGTGGGCTCAGACCTCGGCGACTTTCTACCCGCCACACTGGAACTCGCGATCTTCGGCATGGTCGTCGCGATGGTGCTGGCCATCTTCCTGGCGTTCAGCACCACGCTGAAGTGGCGCGGGGCGTCGGTGCTGCGGATCGTTCTGTTCACCGGGGCGTCAGCGCCGATGTTCCTGCTCGGCATCCTCGGGCTGATCATCTTCTATCAGAAGTTGGGCTGGGTGCCCGCCAACGGCCGCTCCAGCATCCCCAACCCGCCGACCGGACCCACTGGACTCTTGACGGTGGACGCCCTGCTGGCCGGCCGGTTGAACGTCTTCACCGACGCCCTCCACCATCTGCTCATGCCCGGGATCGTCATCGCCATCGCCCCTGCCGTCGCCATCGGCCGGGTGCTGCGCTCGAGTCTGCTCACCGATATCGACAGCGACTACGCCAGAACCGCACGCGCCAAGGGTCTTTCGGAGGGCCGCATCATGGCCGTCCACGTGCTGCGCAACTGCGTCGGCTCGGCGCTGTCGATGACCGGTCTGCAGATCGGCCTGATGTTCTCCGGCGTGCTGGTGGTCGAACAGGTCTTCGGTTGGCCGGGCATCGGTCAGTACATCGCGCAGAGCATCCCGGTGGCCGACTTCCCGGCGATCGCGGGCGTGACGCTGATGCTCGGTGCGCTCTACGTCTTCATCAACACCGTGGTGGACCTGCTGCAGGCCGCCGCAGACCCCCGAATAGCCGCTTCGTAGCCCCACTTTTCAACTAACAGAAAGAGGTTCGGTGCCAGCACAACCCCTGATAGTCGGTAACCCCGTGCTCGTCGTCGTCGACATGCAACAGGCCGACGCCATGCCCCACGCAGAGGCAGGCATCGAAGTGATGCCCGGCCATGCCGAGCGCGTCAAGATCGCCGAACAACTCCTGGCGGCCGCCCGTGATGCGGGTATCCCCGTGGTGTTCTTCCAAGAGGTGCATCGCCCCAGCGGGGTCGACTTCGGCCGAGAACTGGACGGTACCGAGGGTGTGCACTGCGTCGAAGGCCAGCCGGCCACCGCGCTGGAACCCACGTTGGTGCCAGGACCCGACGAGTTCCATATCGTCAAGCGGCGCTATTCCGGTTTCATCGGAACGGAATTCGACATCGTGCTGCGCGGCCTGCACGCTTCGACGCTGATCCTGATCGGCGGCCTGACCGATGTGTGCGTGCACTACACCTTCGCCGACGCCCATCAGCGCGACTACTACGTGCGGGTGGTCTCCGATTGCGTCGGCGGCTCTTCGGTGAAACGGCACGAAGCGTCCCTGGACGCCATGGAATACCTGCAGACCGGCGCGGTCCGCACCAGCGATGAAATCCTCACCGCCTTCGGGCAACTGGCACCTATCACCCCGTCTGTTCTCGAAGGAGCAACTCGATGACCCGATCTCTTCGCCGCCGAGGTCTCACGGCGCTGGCCGCGAGCGCGGCCGTCATGCTGACCCTCGCCGGCTGTGGTGGCGGCAGCTCGGAATCCGGCGGCACCCCGAATGCCGCACCCACCGACAAGGTGCTGCACATCTCGTTCCTGCAGGACCCCGGCATGCCGCCGGATCCGGACATCTTCTACGCCGGCCAGGGCCTGCTGCTGACCACCAACCTCTACGAGGGTCTGCTGCAGTACAAGGCGGGCACCGAGAAGTCTGAACTGGAGCCGCTGTTGGCCACCGAGTGGACGGCGTCGCCGGACCACAAGGTGTACACGTTCAAACTGCGCCAGGGCGTCAAGTTCCACGACGGCACCCCGTTCACCGCGGCGGCGGTCAAGGCGTCGTTCGACCGGCGCGCTGCGGTCAACCAGGGACCGGCCTACATGGTGCAGGGCATCGACTCGGTGACCAATCAGGGCGACTTCGACGTCACCGTCACGCTGAAGGAACCCGACGCAGCCTTCCTGGACTACATCGCCGCGCCGTACGGGCCGAGGATGCTGAGCCCGGAGGGCCTGAAGAAGAACGCCGGCTCGGACAACGCGCAAAACTACCTGACCACCCACGATCTGGGCACCGGGCCGTTCACCCTGACCGACGCACAGGTCGGGTCGCACTACGGCATGGCCGCGTTCCCCGACTACTGGGGCACCAAGCCGTATTTCGAGACCGTCGACATCCCGGTGATCACCGACGCGTCCGCCCAGCAGCTGCAGTTCAACAACGGCCAGATCGCCGCGATCCTGCACGACCTGCCGTCGTCGGCTGTCGAGCAGTACATCAATGACAGCAAGTACTCGCATTACGCGCTGCCGACGATGATGTCGAACTTCCTCTACCTCAACCAGAAGAAGGGGATGATGACCGACAAGAACAACCGCAACGCGGTCTTGGAGGCCATCGACGTCGACGCGCTGGTCAAGCAGACCTACTTCGGCCGCGGCAAGAAGGCCGAACAGGCCTACCCGGCGAACATGATGGCACCGCAGTTCGCCAAGCAGGATCTCAAGCACGACCCGTCGCTGCTGACCAAGATCGCCGCCACGCTGCCCGCGGACCAGAAGCAGGTCACCATCGGTTACGACTCCTCGGCGCCGGATAACCAGTTGATCTCCAACCTGATTCAGACCCAGCTCGCCGCGGCGGGCCTGACGGCGAAGGTGCAGAGCTACCCGACCTCCGAGATCTTCGGCTGGGTCGGCAGCGACGCTCCCGGTGCGCCGGAAATCCTCACCTCGACCGGCTGGCCGGACGCCCCGGCGCCGTACACCTGGGGTCACATCTCCTGGGATCCGGGCGCAGGCCTGAACTACTTCGGCTGCTCGGACCCCGGTGTCACGGCAGCGTTGGCCGAAGGTAAGGCAACCGGTGCGGACCAAGCACTTTCGGACGCGGGCACCAAGGCGTTCGAGACCGGCTGCTGGTTGAACATGGCCAACGTCGACGACTTCATGGTCGCGCAGCCGTGGCTCAAGGGCGTGGAGCAGGCGCACGTCGTGACCAACCCGAACTCGCTGCGGCTCGCGGCGCTGTCGGCCGGGTAACGCGGTGGCAATAGGCAAGGTCCGGCGGATCGTCCTGCTCACCCTCGGGTGGGAGGAACTGCCGAAGGCGGTGTCGGTGTACGGCGCCGACCCCGCCTTGCGGATGCGGGAACCGGTGCCGGGAGTGCTGTTGCAGACCGACGGCGGCTGGGTGCTGCTCGACACCGGGTTCAACACCGCGTTGGTGCGGGATCCGGCGTTGGCCCGGCGGTACTACCCGTCGGTCGAATACCGCCCGGTGCTGCCGGGGCCCGGCGAGCCGATCGAGGAGTCACTGGCCGAGATCGGGGTGGACATCGACGATATCCACGCCATCGGGCTGAGCCATCTGCATCATGATCACGCGGGCGGGGTGAAACTGTTCGCCGGTAAGGTGCCGGTCCACGCCCAACGCCGGGAGCTGGAGTACGGGCTGGCGAATCACCCTGAGCCCGAACGACATGCGATCGCCCGGGTCGACTTCGACGACCCGAGGATCGACTGGCAGCTGGCCGACGGGGAAGCCGAGATCGCACCTGGGATCACGGCCATCCCGACCTACGGGCACACGGTGGGCCATCAGAGCTTCATGGTGGAACTCGACGATTCGGTGACCGGGGGTGACGCGGCGAAAGGGTTCGTGTTCGCCTTCGACG
>JBEVHL010000651.1:0-5347 GCA_040511255.1 Mycobacterium sp.
GCCCATACCGTGGAGTTGAGCTGGTGCAGGTAGATCCCGTCGGTGCTGATCTTGGTGGCGTAGGAGATCGACTCCTTGTAGCCGAGTCGGGAGTTGGTCGGCAGCCCGAAGGTCGACGAGTCCATGATCACCGGATTCGCCTTGTCCATCACCGTGTAGACGCCGGGCGGGGTGAAGAACGAAAACGTGGTGCCTGCGATGGTCTGGTATCCGCCCATCCCCATCGAGGTCGGCATGGTGCGCACCAGTTGCCCGTTGTTGAACACCTGAACCTGGTGGGTGTTGTCGTCGGCGATCGAGACATGGGAATCGCCGACGATGAACGACGCCTTCGCATCATCCTCGCCGTAGAGACCGTCACCCAGTGGCGTGCCGTAGATGTTGGCGGCGACACTGACCTTGGTGCCCGGCGCGTAGTACTTCTCGGGGCGCCAGTGCGCGACCTGGTCGGAAACCCAGTTCCACGACCCGACGACGGGCGGGTTGGTGGTGACCTTCAGGTGCCGTTCGGCATTGGCCTTGTCGACGATCGGCTCGTCGAAGTGCGCGACGATGACGTTGCCGATGCCGTACGTGGCACCGTCCTGCAATTCGCCGCCGTTGGTGGTCTCGAAGTACACCTTGGTCTGATCGCCGGGCGTCAGGGTGGTGAAGCTCGACGTCTCGCGAGTCGGCATGCCGCCCGGACCGCTGCTGGCGATCGTCATCGTGTAGGTACGTCCGTACCCGAGCTGGGTGGTCGGCTTCCACGCCCGGTTGTCGGGCGTCATGACGCCCGGTACGGCCTTACCGGAGTCGTTGACCATGGTCACGTCCGTGAGTCGGCCGGATGCGGCGATGATCATCACGCGTTTGGTGGGGTCGACGTCGTCTGCGCCGGGAGCGGGGGAAATGGACAACGCGGCGGGTTGAGGTCCCGCCACCGGTGCGGGCACCGGAGCAGCAGCCGCCGCGGGGGTCCGACAGTGGTCTGTGCAGTTCACTGTCGAGGTGACAACGTCTCCTCCGAGCACGGCTAGCACGGCCACTAATGCAGCCAGGCTGACAGCGCGAATAGACGACAACAGTTCTCCAAAGTTCTTCGGCAGCGGCCAGATTCTGCGATCGAGTAGATCGGTAGCCGTGAGTTTAGCGGCTCCGCGGAGCACCGTGGCTGCGGAGCGGTGACGTCCTGGTGGCGAGTCAGTCACAGTCGCCATGCCGAAAGTCCGGATGCTCCCGGCATCCGGACTTTGGCCCACACCCGCGACGGTGGCTTATTTGCGATTCTGGTGGTGGTGATGGATCGCGGTGCCTGGCTGCGGGGCATTGCTCTGGTGCGGGAAGGCCGGATGGCTGATCGACGAACTCGCGGTGGTCGTTGCGGTGTCGGCGTGGCTGGCAGAGGCGGTGCCGAGGGCGATCAGGACAGGGGCGATGAGCAGAGCGGCTCCGGCGGTGATGCGGCGGGCGATGGTGCGCATGTCAATCTCCTTGTGCGAGAGCGGTATTGATTCGTTGGCCGGAGTGCTCCGGCGATGACTCAACTATGTCGCACCGACTCGCCTCGTACCGTCAGCCAACCGGCCCCCACCTGGGATGAACCTGCGGTCCCCCGATTGGGGGACCGCAGGTCAGATACGAGAGGTGCGGGCTTACTGCGCGCTGCTCCGACGTCGTCGCTGCATCAGGGTCAGGGCGACCGCCGCCAGCACCACGACCCCGACGACGACGCCGATCACCACCGTGTTCCGCCGAAGCCACGATGCCGGTGCGGCGCTGTCCGATGCCGCGAGCTCCACCTGGTAACCCGGCAGTGGGTCTTGACCAGGAGGGTTGACACCGGGCAGTAGCTGGGTCTCGGTGATCTCGAACAGCGCCTCGCCCTTCTGATTCTTCGACCACTGCCCCCAGGCCGGTATTTCGGCGTCCAGGAGCACCTTCGTCGCGCCGTTAACCGTGGCGTCGCTGCCGAGGTCGGTCAGCGACCCGACGCGGAACGGCTGGGAGCTTCCGCGCTGAAACTTGATCTGTACGAGCGCGTTTTTGATCGTCTTCAACGCCGCAGGCTTAGTGGGCGGTGCCTGCCCCGGACGCGGTTGGTAGCCGCCCCCGGAGAAACTCCCCACCGAAACGTTGCTGACCTTTCCCGACGCCGGTCGAGACGCACCGGTGAAGTTGTAGACGCCGGCTTGCGGCAGATCGATCACCGCTTGTTGCAGCGGCGGCACGGTGAACGTCTGCGCCTGCCCGTTGTAGGTGTAGATGATCAGGAGCGGGTCCTGGTAGGGATTGGCGAAGACCGGCCGGTAGAAGGTGTCATAGGAGATCCACGCCGAATTCCACTGCGTGACAGAGCTGCTCAACAGAGTTGCGGTCGACGAGGTGGAGCTGCTGGTGGTCGACTCGATGGACTCGCGGACGCTGCTCAGTTCCTCGGACGAGGCAACCGTCGAGCTCGTCACCGCCGCTTCCGACGCCAGGGCCGTCGCGACGTCGGCGTCGGCGGCCCCCGTTCCTGTCGCGTCCAGCACGGGGTCACCGGCCGGTTCCTCGGTGGCAGGCTCGCTGCCACCGGCCGGGTCCTCAGTGGCAGGCTCGCTGCCGCTGGTGGGCTCGTCGTCACCGGTGGGCTCGTCCGCGGGCGGCTCGGGGTCGGCGGGCTGCTCGGCATCAGTGGGCTGGTCGGCACCGGGCGGTTCGTCGCCATCGGCGGGTTCCTCTACCCCACCGCCGGCGGGCTCGTCCGCCTGTACAGGCTCGTCGCCGATGGCGGGCTCCTCGATGCCGCTGTCGCCGCCGTCATCGTCGTACGGATCGGCGAAGCCGACGGGTATCCCGGCGAACAGCGCCGACACCGATAAAGCCACGGCGGCCACAAAAGCGACAAATGCTCGACGAATTTTTGCGGCGCTGCCGTTCTCCACCTAGACCTCCAGGGACATCACCGATATCGAACGATTGCGAATAGCCGACCTCGCAATTCGAGCGGGCATATCAAATCACTCTTCTGGAGAAGGCCGAGGCCTTTTGGCTCGCCGATGAGAACTGTTCGACCCGAACAGTTTTCGATCGCAATTAATATCGCTATCGTCTGTCAGGCGGTGAATTCGAGCTACGGCTTTACCGGATGACGACTCAGAATCGATACCCGGTTGAACGCGTTGATGGCGATCGCGATCCAGATCACCGCGGAGATCTCGTCGTCGGTGAGCACGGCCCGGGCCCTGGCATATTCACGCTCAGAAGTGTCGTGATCAGGCAGCGTGGTGGTGATCTCGGCAAGGCGCAGCGCTGCCTGTTCGCGGGCGTCGAACAGTTCGGTCTCACGCCACTGCGACACGGTCGCCAGCTGCTTGGGCGTCACACCGGCCTCGGCGGCCTTGCGGTAGTGCACCTCGAGGCACGTCGCACACCCGTTGATCAGAGACACCCGGACATTGATCAATTCGACCAGGGTGCGTGCCAGGCCGGCCGCCTTGGCAGCCGCGTTGACCGCGGTCGCGACTCCGACCGCCGCGCGATAGGCGTCCGGGGACTGCTTGTCGATCAGCACATGCTGGTGTTCCATCGCACGCTCCCGGTTGTCCGCCCCTGTGCCGACGATCGTAACGACCGTCGGACGACGGTTAACTCGCGTGCAGATGCGGTCGCTTGTCAGGGTGTTCGTTCAACCAACGCTCTTCGACCCGCTTGACGCGACGATGCTCGAAGGCGATCAACAAACCACCCGCGGTCACCAGCGCGCCGGCAATCAGGCACAGCGGTAGCAGCCATTCCTGATGTTGGTAGGCGATCGACGCCAACATGCCGGCTATTGCCACCACCCCAAGCCCGATGAGGGCCAGGCCGGGCAGCCACAACGTGTCGATGAACGATTCACCGGCGTGCGACAACGTCGTCCGTGAGTGATCGGTTGGGTCATGATGCGCGCCCTTCATCGCATCTCCCTTCCTTCGATAGAACTCCACGGTACGCGCATTGTGACCTGCATCACAGAACTGCAATCAAAGCGACATCGACCGTGCCCCGATAGGAGGACCACGCCGGGTCGGCTGTGGGAAGCTCACACCGTGCAAAGGCTGGTGTGCTGATGGTGGACAAGGTCCGCGTCGTAGTGGGAGACGATCACCCGCTGTTTCGCGACGGCGTAGTGCGCGCACTGCTGTCCAGCGGCGAGATCGATGTGGTCGCCGAGGCCGAAGACGGCACGTCGGCCTTTGACGCGATCAAAACCCACAAACCGCAGGTCGCCCTGCTCGACTACCGCATGCCGGGGATGGACGGCGCCCAAGTTGCCGCCGCCGTCGTCCGCGACGAACTACCGACCAGGGTGCTGTTGATCTCCGCGCACGATGACGCAGCCATCGTCTACCACGCCCTCCAAGAGGGCGCCGCGGGCTTCCTGCCCAAAGAATCCAGCCGCAGCGAAATCGTCGCCGCCGTCCTCAGTTGCGCCAAGGGGCGCGACGTCCTGCCCCCCAGCATGGCCGCCGGCCTGGCCAGTGAGATCCGCCGCCGAGCCGAACCGTCGGGGCCGGTACTCAGCCCCCGGGAACGTGAGGTGCTCGGTCTGATCGCCGAAGGCCACAGCATTCCGACCATCGCATCGCAGCTCTTCCTGGCGCCGTCGACGGTCAAGACCCATGTGCAGCGGCTCTACGAGAAGCTCGACGTCAATGACCGCGCCGCCGCCGTTGCCGAAGCGATGCGACGCCGACTGCTGGAATAGCGGAGTGCGATCGCTGAGCCGCGTCATCGACTATCTGGCCGCGGAGCCGGTCCGGGTGGCGGCGCTTCTCCGGCCGCCGATGATCGGCTTGATCGTGACGATCGCCCGTGTCGGCGAGGTCAAGAACTGGCTTCCGGCGGTGTACGACACCTCGTTGGTCGTCTACTTCGTCGGGTCCCTGGTGTGGCTGGTCTACGCGCTGCGTCGACCACTGCAGCCGTGGGCCGGGTGGACGTCGACGACCGTAGACGTCATCGCCGTGGTCACCCTGTGCCTGTCCTCGGGCGGGGCCACCGCATGGCTGCTGCCGGTGTTCTTCCTGCTCCCGATTTCGATCGCCTTCCAGGGCCGCCCCTGGCTGACCGGCGCGCTCGGAATCGCCACGGCCGTGGCATATCTCGGGGTGTGGATCGTGTACTCCAAACGGGATGACTCCGTCGGACTGCCCGACATCGTCTACGTGCATTTCGCGTTCCTGTTCTGGTTCGCCCTGGCCACGACGGCCCTGTGCCTGGTGTTGGCCCGTCGTACGGCGCGGGTGAACGCGCTGCTGGCGGTGCGCCGCCGTCTGGTGTCGGAATCGATGCGCGCCGACGAGATCCAGAGCCGAGAGCTCGCCGAGACGTTGCACGACGG
>JBEVHL010000652.1:0-2832 GCA_040511255.1 Mycobacterium sp.
GCAGTGGTCTGGTGACGGTGTACGACGCCGTCTTGTACATGTTGACCTTCATCGCGGTCTCGATCGACTCGGCTCCGCTGGATTCGGCAACGATGTCCAGGTACTGCCCGCCGAGCACTTCGGTGCGGATATCGGCCCAGACGCGCTGCACCCGCCGGTGCGCGTCGGCGTCGAGCGCCGCGGTCGCGACGATGTCGTCGGCCCAGACCAGCGACAGATCGCCGAGCAGGATCGCCGCCGACAAGCCGAACTGTGCCGAGGCCCCGCGCCAGCTGTTCTTGCGGTGCAGTTCGGCGAAGCGCACGTGCACCGTGGGCCTGCCCCGCCGGGTGTCGGAATCGTCGATGACGTCGTCGTGCACCAGTGCGCACGCCTGCAGAAGTTCCAGCGCTGCGAACAACCGCAGGGCGTCGTCGCCGACGGCAACGTCGGACACCGCGCGATAACCCCAGTAGGCGAAGGCCGGGCGCACCCGCTTTCCGCCGCGCAGCACAAACTCTTCCAGAGCCTCGATCAGGCCGTCGTAGTCGGGACCGATGTAGGAGGCGGCGTTACGGCGGTCATGGAGGTAACCCCGCAATTGGTCGGTGACCGCGCCGGCCAGTTCGCCGGCTGACGGTGCCGCTGCGTCGACGCTCAGCGCGGCGCCCCTTTCTCTTGCGATCCTCGACCCCTGGCTGTGCCCCTGAGTTCGCCTTCAGCGTAGAGCGTCGGCTCGGATTTCCGTGACTCAGGCCACCCTGCGGGCGTTGTCACGCGTTCGTGTCTTCGTGTGAGCCGACGAATCGCGGCGATCGGTCCCTGGCCAGCCAGGCCACCGTGCCGGTCACGCCGGCCACCAGCAGCGCCGCGATGCCCAGCACCAGCGCGCCGCCGGTGAACGAGCGGGTGCTGGGGTCGGTGACCCGGGCCTGGGCGCTCATCGTGTTCACGATTCCCGGCTTGAGGGTCCACTGGACGACGTCGCTGTCGATCCGGTCACCGTTGGTGGAGGTGATCTCACCGGGGAACGACACGGTCAGCTGGACGTCTGCCTCGCTGTCGGACAGCGACGTCAGGTCGACGCGGCCTTCCAGGATCACCAGATCGCCGGCGCGGCGCAGTGACAGATCGACCCCGGCCGCTTCGCGGTTCATGTTCGCCAGCTGCGGCAGTTCGGCGAAGGTCAGGTTGGAGAAGACGGCTTCGGAACCGACGTAGCCGTCGCGGCTGTAGTCCGAGATGGCCACCTTCTGCGAGAACGGCACGTCATTGGACAGCTGCGGGCCTTTGTCGTCGCCGTTGCGAGGTTTGGCCGCGGCGATGATCTGGCCCGACACCTGATCGTCAGGGGAGACGGTGAGGGACGCCCGGATCCGGACGCATCCGACGGCCAGCGGCGCCATGATGAGCAACAGGACGACCAGCGACAGCAGACGCTTGCGGCGGTTGCTGTTGCCGCTGCGTTCGGGGGCGCGCACGAGGTCATCGTGCCAGAGGCCGGCGAGGCCCGTGCCGCGGACCGCTAACTGGTGATTTCCAGTGGCAGCGGGCGGCCCAGGATGGCGAACGAGCGGGGGTCGCCGGCGAAATGGTAGTCGCGGATGACGTCGTTGAAGCCGAGCCGTCGGTAGAGCCGCCACGCCCGGTTCGCCTCCCCGTTGATCTCGGGTGTGGACAGCAGCACATTGGCCTCGGTGCGGCCGCTGAGCAGGCGTCGGGCCAGCGCCTCGCCCATACCCCGACCCTGCGCGCGGGGGTGGATGTGCAGTTCGGTGAGTTCGAAGTAGCTGTTCATCAGCCGGTCGATCTCGGTCGGCAGTGCCCCGCCGCGGCGTAACCCGTGGATGACCTGTTGCTGCCACCACTGGTCGGGTGCGCCGCAGTAGCCGTAGGCCACGCCCAACAGCGGGGCGTCGCCGAGACCGTCGGCAGGTGGACCGGGTTCCGCTGGTTCGCCGGTCGGGGGCTCGATGTCGACCGCGCCAACGGCCTTCCAGCCGGTGCGGCGGGTGTGCTCCAGCCACATGGAGGCGCGTTGCTCTTCGGTCCCGCGGGGATAGCGCATCGCATCGACATACACGCTCAGGGCGTCGCCGAGACGACGCGCCATGTCCTGCGGCGAGAGTTCGATGAGGTACACCGCCAACGCCAGGAACCCTCCGTGGTAGATCCTCTTTGGTACCACTGCGTCCGGTGTCGCCCCGCACTCAGTCCACAGCCATTATGTTCGGTAGTGGGCCTGTGCACCCGATCCGCCCTTCGCGTCATACAATCGACAGTCGAACTAGGTGGTACGGCGCAGATTCACCTCGTATCATCTTTGTTAGGTGCTCGTGAATTCGGGCAGCAGAACACCACCCCGGGCCTTTGGGTCCTGACCGCCGCCTCGGCAAGGAGGGCGAATGCCACTCTCCGATCATGAGCAGCGCATGCTCGACCAGATCGAGAGCGCGCTGTATGCCGAAGATCCCAAGTTCGCATCCAGCGTCCGTGGCGGCAACTTGCGTGCTCCGTCGGCCCGGCGTCGCCTCCAAGGTGTCGCTCTGTTCGTGATCGGTCTGGCGATGCTGGTAGCCGGCGTCGCGTTCTACGGTCAGAACCATTTGATCCTGATCGTCAGCGTCATCGGCTTCATCGCCATGTTCGCCGGCGTCGTCTTCGCCGTCACCGGCCCCAGGGTGCTGGGCAAGGACAAATCCGGGCCTGCGCCAGGTGCGCCGCGGTCGAAGAAATCAAAGGGTTCCGGCGGGTCGTTCACCAGCCGGATGGAGGATCGCTTCCGTCGTCGATTCGACGAGTGATCCGCTAACCCACACCAACGCTTCCGAAAACGGGGCAGCCGAGCCGGCT
>JBEVHL010000653.1:0-11215 GCA_040511255.1 Mycobacterium sp.
TGGAAAACACCGCATGGACCACCCGCAAAAACGCCGACGGCATCACCGAATGGATCCCCCCACCCCACCTCGACACCGGCCAACCCCGCACCAACAACTACCACCACCCCGAACGCCTCCTCACCCCACCCGAGGATGACGACGACGTTTAGGTGCGGCGGGAACCTGTTGTGCGCCAATGGTTGTCGTGATGGGCGAACTGCGGCCTAAACTTTCTGGGCGCGTTCCTGCCACAAGATCGCCACCAGGCAGGCGGCCGACAGCACAGCCACGGCGATCGCAAACGTCACGCCCGCGGTGCGCAGCCCCCAGTCCTGAGCCGCGAGCCCTTCACCGATCACCGGCAGCGAGATCGCGATGTAGGCGACCACGAAGTACGTCGAGCTGACCTCGGCGCGGCGTTCCGGCGGAGTCTGCTCGGAGACCGCGGCCAAGCCCCGGCCGAAGCTGATGCCCTGCCCGACGCCGGCCACCACCGCCGCGACCACCAACCCGATCAACGACGAAAAGTGCAGCGCCGCAGCCAAGATGAGCATGCCGACCACCAGGATGGCGCACCCTGCCGCGACCGCGCGGGCCGGCGGGAAGTGAATCGCCAAAATCTGTGCCACTGCGGACGCCGCGAACACCGACGAGACGATCAGCCCGGCCACCGCGTGGTTGCCGATGCCGATGACCTCAGACACGAAGGCGGGCGCCACCGCGGTGAACAAGCCCGTCACGGCGAAACCGGCGAACGCTGCCGTCGCTGCGGTGGCGAAGACCGCCCGGGTCTGCGGTGGCACCGAGAGGCGCTGAAATCCGATGCTGCCGTTGCGTTCAGAGGTCTCGGCGGCGAAATACACCGCGCCCGCCGCCAGCAGGATCAGCACGATGTGCATGACGAAACTCAGCTCCAGCGGGGCGGGCGCGTACTGCACCAGCACCCCGGCCAACAGCGGACCGAGGCCAAGTCCGCCGATATTGGCGACCGTGGCGACCGCGGAGGCCCGGCCGCGCCAGCTCTCCGGCGCTGCCTCGATGATCGCGGCGGTGGCCGTGCCGGTGAACAGACCGGCCGACAAACCGGACAGCACACGGGCGACCAGCAGTTCGGGCACCGAATGCGCGAACAGGAAGATCACCGCACTGACCAGGGCGCAGCCCGCACCGGCCAACAGCATCGGTCGCCTGCCGATCGCGTCGGACCAGCGGCCGAACACCAGTAGCGCGAACAGGACGCCGCCGGCGTAGGTCGCGTAGATGACCGTCGTGGTGAACACCGCGAAGTGCATCCGGTCGGCGTACAGCGCGTACATCGGGGTCGGCAGCGTCGTGCCGATCATGACGGCCACGAAGGCGTACGTCAGCAGGGCGAAGCCGAAGCGCCGGCGGGCAGGGAGCACGGCTGATGGTACGGCCGCGGGGTCTCGCCGAGTGAGTGGCATGTGCTGGTTCAACGCGGCGTCACCGTCACGTCATCCAGCCAGCCACCCCACCCGGCGAGAGACTCACCACATCAGCGTCAGTGGCTGGTCGCCTTCTCCGCGCCTATTCCGGTCAGCGACCGCACTTCCATCTCGGCATTGCGCTCCAGGTCGCCGGGCACCTTGGAGGTGACGGTGCCGATGATGCCCAGCAGGAAGGCCAACGGAATCGACACGATGCCCGGGTTGGCCAACGGGAAGAAGGCGAAGTCCACACTCGTGATCATCGCGGTCTTGGCGCCCGACACCGCGGGAGAGAACACGATCAACACCAGCGTCGAGATCAGGCCGCCGTACATGCTCCACAGTGCGCCGCGGGTATTGAACCGTTTCCAGTACAGCGAGTAGATGATCGTCGGCAGGTTGGCAGCCGCGGCGATCGCGAACGCCAGCGCCACCAAGAAGGCGATGTTCTGGCCGTTGGCCAGGATGCCAAGGCCGATGGCGACGATGCCGAGTACCACTGCGGTGATGCGGGAGACCCGGACCTGGTCCGCCTCCTCCACGTTGCCCTTCTTGATCACGCTGGCATAGATGTCGTGGGCGAACGACGCCGACGCGGTGATGGTGAGGCCCGCGACGACCGCCAGGATGGTCGCGAACGCCACCGCCGAGATGACACCGAGCAGCACCACGCCGCCGAGTTCGAACGCCAGCAGCGGAGCGGCCGAGTTCTGACCACCGGCCGCAGCCAGGATGCGGTCCGGCCCCACCAGTGCCGCCGCGCCGTAACCCAACACGAGGGTGAACAGGTAGAAGGCGCCGATCAGGCCGATCGCCCAGACCACGGATTTGCGGGCCTCTTTGGCGGTGGGCACGGTGTAGAAGCGCATCAACACGTGGGGCAGGCCCGCGGTGCCGAGCACCAGAGCCAACGCGAGGGACAGAAAGTTGATCTGCGAGGTGATCGAGCCGCCGTACTGCGCGCCCGGTGCGAGCACGTTGCGTTCGGCGACGCCCTTGGTGGTGGCTTCGGACACGGCCGACTGTGCCGAGCCGAGGATTTCGGAGAAGTTGAAGCCGAACTTGCCCAGCACCAGCAGCGTCATCACGGCGGCGCCGATGATCAGCAGGACAGCCTTGATGATCTGCACCCAGGTGGTGCCCTTCATCCCGCCGACCAGGACGTAGACGATCATCAGCACACCGACGACGGCGATGACGATCGACTGCCCGCCGCGGCTCTTGATGTCGAGCAGCAGGGCTACCAGACCGCCTGCGCCGGCCATCTGCGCGAGCAGGTAGAACAGCGACACCGTCAGGGTGGAAGTGGCCGCGGCCATCCGGACCGGACGCTGCTTGAGCCGGAAGCTCAGCACGTCGGCCATGGTGAATCTGCCTGTGTTGCGCAGCAATTCGGCCACCAGCAGTAGGGCTACCAGCCAGGCCACCAGGAAGCCGATGGAGTAGAGGAACCCGTCGTAGCCGTACACGGCGATGGCGCCGGCGATGCCGAGGAAGCTGGCCGCCGACAGATAGTCGCCGGCGATGGCGATGCCGTTCTGCGGGCCGGAGAACGCGCGGCCGCCGGTGAAGAACTCGTCGGCGGTGGCGTTCTTCTTGCTGGCGCGAATCACCACGATCATCGTGATGACGACGAAGAGGGCGAAGATGCCGATGTTGGCCGCCGGGTTGCCGACGGTCTCCCCGGCCGCCAGGACGTGCTGAGTACCGGTCATCGCGCGGTGCCTTCCATCTCGGTGCGGATCGCGGCGGCGCGCGGGTCCAGCTCGCGGTTGGCGAACCGGACGTAGATGCCGGTGATCACGAAGGTGCTCAGGAACTGGCCGAGCCCGATCAACAGGCCGATGTTGACGTTGCCGAACACGGGCGTGGCCATGAAGTCGTGGGCGAACGCGCCCAGCAGCACATAGGTCGTGTACCAGATCAGGAAGAAGGCGGTCATCGGAAAGACGAAGCGACGCAGCCTGCTCCGGAGTTCCTGGAACTCGGGGCTGGCTTGCATATCGAGGAACTGCTGGCCGGTGTGGCCAACGGTCTCGACAGGCGGGCGATCGGTTGCGGGCACTGTGCACTCCTAGGTGAGCCGGGTCGTGTGATGAGCCTATTGAGACTCACGTCACATTCACAGCTCTTTCGCAGGGTGTTCCGCCGAAGTTGTCCGGCGCTGCGACGAACGGTGCCTCAGCGGCGACGAACGGTCAGTCCGTCTCTAGGGAAGGCAACCGCTCGATCCCCATGCCCAAGCGTTCCGGCACGTGCATTCTGGCGAAGATCCTGGCGACGTCGGACGGTGCGGTCGAAGCGGTGAGCAGGCTGACGAGCACCATCGTCAGGAACGCCAGCGGCACGGTCACCGCCGCGGGATAGCCGACCAGTGCCGCAGGCCAGCCGCCGAGCGTCTCCTCGTCGATGGCGCCGGTGACGGCCAGCGTGGTCGCCGTCCCGGACAGCGCGCCACCCACCACCAGCCCGCAGATGGCGCCGATGCTGGTCAGGCCCCGCCACCAGATACCCAACACCAGCAGCGGGCACAGCGTCGAGGCGGCCACGGCGAAAACCAGACCGACACTGCGCGACAACTCGAACGACGACGCCACCAACGCCAGCGGAATCGGGACGATGCCACCGACGATGGCAGCCAACCGGAAGTCGCGGACCCGGCCGCGCAGGACGTCGGTCGACAACGCGCCCGCGATGCTGACCAGCAGACCCGAGGACGTGGCCAGGAACGCCGCGATCGCACCGGCCGCCACCAGTGCGGCCAGGCCGGCGCCCACCGGGCCGCCGATGGCCGCGCTGGGCAGCAGCAGCACTGCTGCGTCGGCGGTTCCGGTGATGAGCAACTGCGGAACGTAGAGGCGGGCGAACACCCCCAGCAGCGTCGGGAACAGATAGAACAGCGACAGCAGTGCGATCACCGCGAGTGCCGTACGCCGGGCCGCGCGGCCGTCGGGATTGGTGTAGAAGCGCACCAGCACATGCGGCAGGCCCATGGTGCCGAGGAAGGTCGCGACGATGATCGAAAGCACTTGGTAGAAGGGATGTCCACCGCCCAGTCCACCGCCGGAGGCAATCCATTCGTCGCCGCTGGCCGGCGCTCCCGCCACCACCGGCGTGGCAGCGCCGGCCGCCAGGGTCAGCGTGCTGCCTTGCCCCAGGGTGTAGCGACCGGGTCCGGGGATGGCAGCGTTGTCGAGATGGCGCCCGTCGAGGTCGCCGGTGACGGTGATCCCGGCCGGCTGCGTCACCTGAACCACCACATCGGTGTCGATGGTGACGGCGGTCTGCTGCGGCACGGTCGGCGGCAGCGGGCCGTGCAGATCGCTGCGATCGCCCAGGAACAACGCCAGTAGCGCCAAGGCCGGGATGGCAATGGCGGTCAGCTTCAACCAGTATTGGAAGGCCTGCACGAAGGTGATCGACCGCATGCCGCCGCCGACCACATTGGCGATGACGATCGCGGCGACGGCCAGTGGGCCCAGCCAAACCGGAACGCCGAGAAGGATTTTCAAGGTCAGCCCGGCGCCCTGGTACTGCGGCACCAGGTACAGCACACAGATCACGACCACCACGAGCATGCTGACGGTGCGCAGCCGCGTCGAGCCCAGCCGGAACTCGGCGAAGTCGGGCACGGTGTAGGCACCGGAGCGGCGCAGCGGCGCGGAGACGAACAGCAGCAGGCCCAGGTAGCCTGCCGTGAAGCCGACCGGGTACCACAGCGCATCTGCACCGTATTTGGCCACCAAGCCGGCCACCCCGAGAAACGAAGCGGCCGAGAGGTATTCGCCGGAGACTGCAGCGGCGTTCCAGCCCGGTCCGACAGTGCGTGATGCCACCAGGAAGTCCGACGTGGTCCGCGACATCCGGCCGCCGTACGCACCGAGCAGCACCGTCGCCAGCGCCGACAACAGCAGAGCGGACGCGGTCAGGGTGGTCACGAGTCGTCGGCACCTTCGTTGACGATCGCCATGAAATCGCGCTCGCTCTGCTCGGCGAACCGGACGAACAATCGACCGACGCCGTACAGCAGCGGATAGAGCAGCACGCCGAGAATCAGCCAGTTCACCCTGATGCCGAAGACCGTCAGTGCCTCGAGTGCGGGAAAGGCCCCACCCAGCACCGGGATCGCGATGATCAGGCACAGCACCACCGTGGCCAGTCGCAGAGCCAGGCCGAGTTGTGCGCGTACCAGACCGCGCACCAACGCATCACCCACCTCGGTCTGCTCCTGCACCTCGACCCGCGTCCGGACCATCCGCGCGCCCCGCCGATGCGCGAGCACCACTCGCTGCCGCCGGGCCGGGCCGGGTGTGTCGTCAGTCATCGGCACCGCCCCGGTAGCTGCGCATCGGATCGCGGATCAGCCGGTCGCGTAGTTCGCGGGTCTGGCGGCGGCTGACCGGCAGTTCGACCGCGGGGGATTCCCCGTTGGCCGAGACCCGCACCAGGACACCGCCGTCAGTGCTGCGCAACCCCGAGACGTGGCGCAGCGCCACCAGATACGAGCGGTGTATCCGTTGGAATCCATGGTTGCGCCAACGGGTTTCGAGCATCGACAACGGGATGCGGACCAGGTGCGAGCCCGAGGCCGAGTGCAGCCGGGTGTAGTCGCCGTCGGCCTCCACCCAGCCGATGGTGTCCCTGCGCACCAGGTGCGTCACCCCGCCGAGCTCGACGGGCAGCACCTCCTCGCCGTCGTCGAACTCGGCGGGTTCGACGGTCAGCGCGGCCAGCACCCGTCGGATGGCTTCGTCGAGTCGCTGTGCGCGCAGCGGTTTCAGCAGATAGTCGATGGCGCCGACATCGAACGCGGCGACGGCCTTGTCTTCATGCGCCGTCACGAAGACCACCGCGGGTGGGTGGGAGAAATTGGCCAGCACCCCGGCCAGCTCCAGCCCCGAAAGCCCCGGCATGTTGATGTCGAGGAAGATCGCGTCGAGTCGGTGGTCGGACAGTTCCCGCAGCGCGGCGTTGGCGTCGGAGACACTACGGACGCTGCCCACGTCGGGGTGATCGCCCAGTAGGTAAGTCAATTCGTCGAGAGCGGGCACCTCGTCGTCGACGGCGAGGACATCGAGCAACCGTGCCACCGACCCCACCTTCACCGTGTTGACCGTCAGACGTGGACACCCGCCCGGAACTTGGGCACCCGCATGATCACCTTCGTGCCTGCGCCGAGCGAGGTCTCAACCACCAGACCGTAATCGTTGCCGAATGCCGCTCGCAGCCGATGGTCGACATTGGCCAGCCCGACGTGCGCCGTCTGGTCACCGGCGCTCTCCGCGACCAGGGCATCGGCGTGCGCCGAACGCAGCACGTCCGGATCCATCCCGACGCCGTCGTCTTCAACGGTGATGACGCAGTCGGCGCCTTCGTCGCGGGCGATCAGGGTGATCGCGCCGTCGTGTCGACCGGCCAGTCCGTGCCGAACCGCGTTCTCCACCAACGGTTGTAGCGCGAGGAAGGGTACGACGACGTTCAGCACCTCCGGCGCCACCTGCAACCGGACGTCCAGTGCGGCACCGAATCGGGCCCGCTCCAGCGTCAGATACCGGTCGATGTTGGTGAGTTCGTCGGTCAGCAGTGTGTACGGCCCGGCCGCCCGGAAGGAGTAGCGGGTGAAATCGGCGAAGTCCAGGATCAGTTCGCGGGCGCGGTCGGGGTCGGTGCGGACGAAGGAGGCGATGGTGTTCAGCGCGTTGTAGACGAAGTGCGGGCTGATCTGGGCGCGCAGGGCCAGCACCTCGGCGCGGTCGAGTCGGGCGCGGGACGCGTCGAGTTCGGCGAGTTCGAGCTGGCTGGTCGCGTACCGGGCGACCTCGCCGACCGCGCCGAGCATTCCGGGTCCGGGCCTGCCGAAGGTGACCACCACCAGGACACCGTCCACGCCGCTGCCGTCGGGCAGCAGCGGCTGGGCCACCAACGCGGGTTCGTCGCTGCCGGCCAGCACCCGTCGCTGTCCGTCGATCGACTCACTCGCGGCCCGCGCGCAGCGGGTCAGCAGATCAGGCGTCCACATCGGGCCGTCGGGCGGATCCTGGGCGAGGAGTTGTGCGTCGCCGTCGTACAGCGCGACACCCTGGGTGCCGGTGAGTTCGCGCAGATGCGGAACAGCGCGGCCGGCGGATTCGCGGGTCAACCCTTCCCGCAGGGCGCGGGCGGCGAGCGACGCGGTGTGCAGGGTGGCGTGCACGGCGCGCTCGGTCGGGGTCGCGACGACGCGGCGGGTGCGCACCACGATGACGCCTGCGATCACTGCGACGGCGAGCAGCACCGCGGCAAGCGCGACTGCGAACTCGCCGGACATGGCTGTGAATCTAGCCCGATGACGATGCGGGGCGAGGGACGAGCCCAGCTGAGGAGTTGGGCAATGAATCTAGCCCGACGACGATGCGGGGCGAGGGACGAGCCCAGCTGAGGAGTTGGGCAATGGATTTAGACTGACGCCATGGCGAAGCTGCAGCTAGTGCAAGATCCCGCGGCCGATGCGCTGCTCGAGGCGAATCCGCTGGCGCTGTTGGTGGGCATGATGCTCGACCAGCAGATCCCGATGGAGGTGGCGTTCGCGGGCCCGAAGAAGATCGCCGACCGGATCGGCGGGTTCGACGCCGAGTTGATCGCCGGTTACGACCCGGACAAGTTCGTCGCGCTGTGTTCGGAAACGCCTGCGATACACCGTTTTCCGGGCTCGATGTCCAAGCGGGTGCAGACGCTGGCCCAGATGATCGTCGACGATTACGACGGTGACGCGGCCGCGGTGTGGACGGCCGGTAATCCCGATGGGCGGGAAGTGTTCCTGCGGCTCAAGCGGTTACCGGGGTTCGGCGATCAGAAGGCGAAGATCTTCCTGGCGCTGCTGGGCAAGCAGTACGGCATGAAGGCCAAGGGCTGGCAGGAGGTGGCGGGGGACTACGGGAAATCCGGCGTCTTCATGTCGGTGGCCGATATCCACGACCAGGGGTCGTTGGACAAGGTGCGCAGCCACAAGAAGCTGATGAAGGCCGCCGCGAAAGAGAAGGCCGCGAAGGCCTGACCTCACCCATCGAGTGTGCAGACAGATCGCCGGAATGCACGATTTGGCGATCTGTGTGCACGCTCGAATTGGGTGCTGAGCCTTACGGCACCACCGTCGAACCGATGGTGGGCATGAACTGGCACTGCTTTTCGGTCGTGGTGATCTGACCGAAGATCGTCGACATGATGCTGCCGGAACCGGTCGGGACGACGGCGGTCAGCGTGGTCGGGCCGGCCGCGTTGATATCCGGTCGGGGCTTGAGGGCGGCGGTGCCCGATTTGCCCGTTGTCAGGTTCACCCAGGTGACGTTCAGCGGGAGCTTCTGCACCTCGGCCGGTCCGGCGGTGCCGACGGCGGTGAACACATAGGCCGTCTCGCCCGCCTTGGGGCCGGGGGTGGGGATGTTCGCCGGTCCGGCCACGGAAAGCGCTGTGGCGATGGAGTTTCCACCATCAGCCAGGCATCCGTTGCCGATCGACGGATACATGAAGTCCTGCGTCGGGGACGTGCCGGGGTCGTAGCCGGGCGGGGCCGTGTCGGGCCCGGCCGCACCAGCGGGTGCCGGTGCCGGTGCCGGAGCGGGCGCGGCCAGCGGAGCGGCGTCGGTGGTGCCGACCATCTCCGTCGTCGTCGCCGCCACCGGTGCCGCATTGGGTGCGGGAACCTGCACCGGAACCTCGGGTGCCGGCGCCGGCGCGGGCTGTGCCGCCGCCATCGCTACGGCGTCCGGCACCGGGCCGACGGCATGGGCCGGGTCGACGCCGGGCAGGATGTGCGGCTCCGCGCCGGGTACGACGCCGGGGCCCGGGCCGTGCACGTTGCTCGCCGACGGATCGACGCTCGGCGCCACGGCAGCTGCCGGCAACGGAACGCCCGCGGCGGCAGCGGTGGGGCTGAGTATCGCTGCCGTGGCGGGATCGGACACGAACTGATTGACCGCCGTCGCCAGACTCGCGCCATCCGGCGACGTTGCCGAATTGCCCGCGAAGGCGGAGGCGGCGGCCATCAGCATGGACGCGGCATTACCCGGGTCGGCCGCCGCCTGCTGGATCGCCGGGCTCAGCGACTGCATCGCCGGTAGGCCAGGCGCTGTCAGGCCGTCGATCGGCAGCGGCAGCGGCGCCGACGGATCAGCGGCGGCAACACCGCTGAACAGCAGCGCGACTGACGAACCGAGCGCGACGGTGGTGGTAGCGAACAGCGTCCTGGTCGACATCAGGCAACGTCCAATCCTCTAGGGCAGATCAGGGGAGGGCAGCAAGGGCAGAGCTGGGGAACAGCCCTGTCAGCGGTGCGACCGGCGCGGCCGGTGCGATCACCGCGGGTGCGACGCCGGCCGGCGCGGCGGCGGCGCCACCCAGGTTCGGCGCGGGGATGCCGGCCGCGGGGAACAGCGCGGTCAGATCGGTCGGCAACGAGCTCGCCAGCGCGGGCAGGCTGGACAACGGCGCCGGCGCAGGGGCCGTTGCGGCCAGGGCGTTCACCGGTGCGGCTGCCGGCATGCCGGGCAGCGTGGCCGTGGCCGTGGCGGGCATTCCGGGCAGGGCGGCAACCGATCCGGGCATGCCGGGCAGCGGCGGGGTGGCCGGCTGCGGCAGCGTGACCGATGCGGTGGCCAGTGACGGCGCGGCCGCGGCCGGAACTGCTGCCGGCGGAGCGGCATTCAGCCCGGTCAGCATCGCCGTCGCCTGCTGGAGCAGTTGCGGCGCCTTAGCTGGGTCGATGAGCTGCTCCATCATGTTGATGCCCGGCATGATGGGGTTTGGCGGTGGTGCGGGGTCTGCTTTTGCGATGCCGCCGGTCAGCAGGGCGGCCGACGAGCCCACCACAATCGCTGATGCGGTGAACAGGTTCTTGGTCCTAGACATGGCTCTCCCAATTCCTCGTAAGCGGTATGAGCCGAACGTACGTTGTTACTGGAGTTACTCAAGTGACACGTGTGGCATTTATTCAACCGTTACGCACCCGAGCGGCGATGGTGATGTGGGAGCCACTGCCAAACGTTTTGGAGTAGGTTGCGGGCGTCCGCGCGTCACAGTGGGCTGACGGCCCCGGGGAATGGCTAGAGTCGAGCAAATAAACACGACGGTCCGTCGGGTCTCCGCCCTGGCTCCGGTGCTGCTGGCAGTCAGCATCGCGGCGCGGTTGGCCTGGACATATCTGGTGCCGAACGGGGCGAACTTCGTCGATCTGCACGTCTACATCGGCGGCGCGGAAGCACTCAACCACCCCGGCACGCTGTACAGCTATGTCTACGCCGACCAGACGCCCGACTTCCCGTTGCCGTTCACCTATCCGCCCTTCGCCGCGGTGCTCTTCTACCCGTTGCACCTGCTGCCGTTCGGCGTGGTGGCCTTCGCGTGGCAACTCGGCACCATCGCCGCCCTCTACGGCGTCGTGCGGGTCAGCCAGCGTCTGCTCGATCTGCGTGACGGGCAACGCTCGGCGATGTTGTGGACCGCCGTGGCGATCTGGCTCGAGCCGCTGCGCAGCACCTTCGACTACGGCCAGGTCAATGTCGTCCTGGTGCTGGCGGTGCTGTGGGCGGTCTACAGCGGCAGGTGGTGGCTCTCGGGTTTGCTCGTCGGCCTGGCTGCCGGCATCAAGCTGACGCCTGCGGTCACCGGACTGTATTTCCTCGGCGCGCGCCGTTGGGGGGCGGCGGTGTTCTCGGCGGTGGTGTTCCTGGCGACCGTCGGGCTGTCGGTGCTCGTGGTGGGCCAGCAGGCCCGGTATTACTTCACCGACCTACTCGGCGACGCCAGTCGGA
>JBEVHL010000654.1:0-12276 GCA_040511255.1 Mycobacterium sp.
GGGATCAGTTGCGCAGCACCGCGAAGGACTGCCCGGCCACCGTCGTCTTACCCGCCTCGACTGCCGGGGTGCCCCATGCCAGTACCACCTCGCCGGCGACGGGCACGGTGGCCGAGTCCTCACCGAGGTTGCACACGATGGTCAGGCCGCCGCGCTTGAGCGTGATCCACCGCTGATCTTCGTCGAACTCGACGCCCATATCGTCAAGCCAGAAGTTCGCGAGATCCGGTTCGGCGCGCCGCAGCGCCACGATGTCGCGATACAGCGTGTGCATCTCGGCGTGCGCGCCGACGTCGACCTCGTCCCAGTTGAGCTTGGAGCGTTCGAAGGTCTCCGGGTCCTGCGGATCGGGGACATCGTCGGCATCCCAGCCGTGCCCGGCGAATTCGGCTTTGCGTCCGTTGCGGGTGGCTTCGGCCAGTTCCGGCTCCGGGTGGGAGCTGAAGAACTGGAAGGGGCTCGACGCGGCCCACTCCTCGCCCATGAAAAGCATTGCCGTGAAGGGAGTCAACAACGCCAATGCCGCGCTGACCGCCAGCTGGCCCGGGGTCAGATACAGCGACGGCCGATCCCCGATGGCGCGGTTGCCGGTCTGGTCGTGGGTGGTGGTGTACGCCAGCAGCCGGGACCCGGGGATGGTGGCGGTGTCCAGTGGCCTGCCATGCCTGCGGTGCCGGAACGACGAATAGGTGCCCGCGTGGAAGTACCCGTTCTTCAGGGTGCTGGCCAGGGTCTCGATCGAGCCGAAATCCGAGTAATAGCCTTGCTGTTCGCCAGATACCGCGGTGTGGATGGCATGGTGGATGTCGTCGTCCCACTGCGCGGTCAACCCGTAGCCGCCCCGGTCGCGCGGAGTGATCATCCGCGGGTCGTTACGATCGCTCTCGCCGATCAGCGACAGGGGGCGGCCCACTTCGGTTGCCAGCTCGTCGGTGTCCTGCGCCAACTCTTCGAGGATGTGGAAGGCAGTGGTGTCGACGAGGGCGTGCACGGCGTCCAGCCTCAGCCCGTCGGCGTGGAAGTCGCGCATCCATCGCAAGGCGCAGCCGATGATGTAGTCGCGCACCTCGTCGGAATCGGCGTCGGCGATGTTGATGCCTTCACCCCACGGGTTGCTCGCCGAGGACAGATAGGGACCGAACACCGGCAGGTAGTTGCCCGACGGCCCGAGGTGGTTGAACACGGCGTCGATGAGCACACCCAGCCCGCGTTGGTGGCAGGCGTCGACGAATCGGACCAGGCCGTCCGGCCCGCCGTATGGTTCGTGCACCGCATACCAGAGCACACCGTCATAACCCCAGCCCCTGGTCCCACCGAAGGCGTTGACGGGCATCAGTTCGACAAAGTCGACACCGAGATCCACCAGATAGTCCAGCCGCTCGATAGCGGCATCCAGCGTGCCATCGGGGGTGAAGGTGCCGATGTGCAGTTCGTAGATGACTGCGCCCTCGATGGATTTGCCCTGCCAGGCCCCGTCGGTCCAGGTCGCCGAGGTCGCGTCCCACAGCTGGGAGCGGTCGTGCACGCCGTTCGGCTGGCGCGGCGAGCGGGGGTCGGGCAGCACCTTCGCGTCGTCGCCGACGACGAAGCCGTACTTGGCATCGGGTGCCGCGTCGACGGTGGCCCGCCACCAGTCGTCGTCACCACGCGTCATCGGGTACAGGGTGCCTTCGACGTCGAGGCGCACCAGGTCGGGTTTCGGTGCCCAGACGGCGAATTCGTGCTCAGGCATTGATGCGCTCCAATAGTGCGACAGGGAATTCGTTGAACAGGTCGGCGACCAGAACCGGTCCGGTATGGGTGGTGCCGGTCAGCAGGTCTGTCCAACTGCCTGCGGGCAACGTCAGTGTTGTTTCACTCCAGCCGGTTCCGTCCAGTCGGGTGGTCCAGCGGCTGGCGGCCACCAGGACGTCGTCACCGCGGGTGAACGAGACGACATGCTCGGCGCCGGCGCCTTCGGCGAACACCGGCGCATAGCTACCGGCCAGGAATGTCTCGGGTCGGCGCCGACGCAACTGTAGGGCCTCGCGCACCACCCTGATCTTCGGGTGACTCAGGTCCGCCAGCGCGGTCCGCCGCGCCGCATAGTCCACCGGGCGGCGGTTGTCCGGATCCACCAGGCTGTCATCCCACAGCTCGGTGCCCTGGTACACGTCGGGCACACCGGGAACGGTGAGCGAGAACAGCTTCTGGCCCAAGGCGTCGCCCTGGGCGTGCCGATCCAGCTTCTCGACCAGCGCGGTCAGCTCGGTGGCGACCGGGCCGTCGATCACCGCGTCGATCCAGGTGTGCACGGCGGATTCGAACGTCTCGTCCGGGTCGTTCCAGGACGTGTGCACGGCCGCTTCCCGGATCGCCTTCTCGGCGTAGGCGTGCAACCGCTCGCGCAATGCGTCGTCCACCACACCGTCTGCAGGCCAGACGCCGAAGATGTTCTGCCACAGGAACAATCCCGTTGCGGCGTCGACGGCAGGCAGGCGCCGCTCCCAGCCGCCGACCCACTCCGCCCACAACGACGGCACCTGGGACAGCACCGCGATGCGGGCGCGGACGTCCTCGCCGCGCTTGGTGTCGTGCGTGGTCAACGTGGTCATCGCGGTGGGCCACAGCACGGCCCTGGTGGAGGTGCTGTGGTGGAACTCGGCAACGCTGACGCCGAATCGCTCGGGCTCGCCGCCGACCTCGTTGAGTGACACCAGCCGGGCGTCGCGGTAGAACAGGCAGTCCTCCATGGACTTCGCAGTGACGGCGCCGCACAGCTGCTGGATGCGCACCGCCGTTTCGACGTCGACCGTCAACGCCGCGGAGACAAGTTGCAGCGGCTCAGCCAATTCCGGTGCGCCGCTGACGGTTTCGGCGATCGCGGTGGACATCAGCGCGGACAGGCCCAGATAGTCGCTGCGGTAGACGTGCACATTGGTCAGCAGGGCGGCGACGGCGTCCGGCAGCAACGGATGATCGGTGCCCACCGCGGCGACGATCGCGCGCCGCACCCGGGCCAGCTCACTGGCCAGGGTGACCGTGGCGGACCGGATTTTCAGTTCGCTCAGCAGCGCGGGCACGTCGGCGTAGGTGAACCCGGCCGAGTCGATCAGCTCGGTCAGTTTCTGCTTGCCGGTCGGGTCGACGAACAGCCCGCCGACCTCGCGCAGCACGTCATAGCCGGTGGTGCCTTCCACCGGCAGGGACAGCTCCAATGCCTCGTCGACCGCGAGAATCTTCTCGATGACGATGTAGGCCTGCGGTCCGACGAGTTCGCGCAGCCAGTCCAGATAGCCTGCAGGATCGGACAATCCGTCCGGATGGTCGATGCGCAGACCGTCCACCAGACCCTCGGTGAACCACCGCTTGACTTCGACATGGCTGGCGTCGAACACGGCAGGGTCTTCCTGGCGCAGCCCGGCCAACGAGGTGATGGAGAAGAACCGCCGGTACCCACAGATGTTGGATCGCCAGCTGATCAGCCGATAGTGCTGCCGGTCGTGCACCTCGGGGCCGGTTCCGGACCCGGTGCCAGGTGCGATCGGGAACGCCAGATCACCCAGGCGCAGGATGTCCCCGTCGACGGTCAGTCCGGCGGCATCGTCGTCAGAACCCAACACCGGCAAGATGATTCGGCCGTCGGGATCCAATGACCAGTCGATATCGAAGAATGAGGAGTAGGACGACTGCTTACCGTGCGTCAGGACATCCCACCACCACGGGTTCTGCTGAGGCTGGTCGACGCCGACATGGTTGGGCACGATGTCGACGATCACACCGAGGCCCCGCTCGTGTGCCGCGGCAGACAACCGGGCCAATCCCTCGGGCCCGCCGAGCTCGGCCGAGACGGACGTGGGATCGGTGACGTCGTACCCGTGGGTCGACCCCGTGGTCGCCGTCAGGATGGGCGACAGGTAGATGTGCGAGACGCCGAGATCGGCCAGATAGTCCACCAGTTCGACGGCGTCGTCGAAGCGGAAGGCGTCTCCGCGCATTTGCAGGCGGTAGGTCGACAGCACCGGATTGGTCATGTCAGGCCGTCTTGCGCAGGATCAGCAGGGAGCGGGCCTGCAGCGGCACCGTTTCCCCGGCCTTGACCACGAGGTCGCTTGCTCCGGTCGGTTGGGCAGTATCCAAGGCAGCAGTCCATTCTTGGGCGTAGTCGTCACCGTCGGGGGTGACGAAGTCGACGGGTTCGTCATGGGCGTTGAAGCACAACAGAAATGAATCGTCGACCACCCGTTCACCCCTGGCGTTGGGGGAGGGGATGGCGTCGCCGTTGAGGAACACCGCGACGCATTTGCCGAATCCCGATCCCCAGTCTTCCGGGGTCATCTCGCCACCGTTGGGCGTCAGCCAGGCGATGTCTCTGGCCTGGTCGGCGGTGCGGATCGGTTTGCCTTCGAAGAACCGGCGGCGGCGAAAGACCGGGTGCTTCTTGCGCAGCTTGGTCGCGGCCCGGGTGAAGGTGACCAGGTCGGCATTGGTGTTGCACAGGGCCCAGTCCATCCAGGCGACGGGCGAGTCCTGGCAGTAGACGTTGTTGTTACCGAGTTGGGTGCGGCCGATCTCGTCACCGTGGCTGATCATCGGCGTGCCCTGGCTGACCATCAACGTGGCCATGATGTTGCGAATCTGCTTGGCGCGCAACGCAAGAATCTCGGGATCGTCGGTCGGTCCTTCGACGCCGCAGTTCCACGACCGGTTGTGACTCTCGCCGTCACGGTTGTCTTCGCCGTTGGCCTCGTTGTGCTTCTCGTTGTACGACACCAGATCCGTCATGGTGAAACCGTCGTGGGCGGTGACGAAGTTGATGCTGGCGCTGGGGCGCCTGCCGGTGGCTTCATAGAGGTCTGATGACCCGGTCAGCCGGGACGCGAACTCGCCAAGGGTTGCGGGTTCGCCCCGCCAGTAATCACGCACAGTGTCGCGATACTTCCCGTTCCACTCGGTCCATAAACCTGGGAAGTTCCCCACCTGGTAGCCGCCCTCACCGATATCCCACGGTTCGGCGATGAGTTTCACCTGGCTGATCACCGGATCCTGCTGCACCAGGTCGAAGAACGCGCTCAACCGGTCGACGTCGTAGAACTCCCGCGCCAGCGTCGAAGCCAGGTCGAAGCGGAAGCCGTCGACGTGCATGTCCAGCACCCAGTACCGCAGTGAATCCATGATCAGCTGCAGGGTGTGCGGATGCCGCGCGTTGAGGCTGTTGCCGGTGCCGGTGAAATCCTTGTAGAACTTCAAATCGCCGTCGAGCAACCGGTAGTACGCCGCGTTGTCGATGCCGCGGAAGTTGATGGTGGGGCCGAGGTGGTTGCCTTCGGCGGTGTGGTTGTAGACCACGTCCAGGATGACATCGATGCCCGCCTCGTGGAACGCCTTGACCATGTTCTTGAACTCGGCCACCGCGCCACCGGCGTGCCGGGTGGCGGCGTACTGAAAGTGCGGCGCGAAGAACCCGACGGTGTTGTAGCCCCAGTAGTTGCGCAGTCCCAGGTCGACCAGCCGGTGGTCGTGCATGAACTGGTGCACCGGCATCAACTCGATGGCCGTGATGTTCAGCGCCTTGAGGTGGTCGATGATCACCGGGTGCCCCAGCCCGGCGTAGGTGCCGCGCAGTTCCTCGGGAATCCCCGGGTGGGTTTCGGTCATGCCCTTGACGTGCGCCTCGTAGATGATCGTCTCGTTGTAGGGCGTGCGGGGGGCGCGGTCGGAAGCCCAGTTGAAGAACGGGTTGATCACCACGCTGGTCATCGTGTGGCCCAGCGAGTCGATCATCGGTGGCGTGCCGCCGGAGGCCAGGTCGTCGGCTTCCAGGTCGTAGGAATACAGCGCCTGGGTGAAGTCGAAGTCGCCGTGGAACGACTTGCCGTACGGGTCCAGCAGCAGCTTGCTGGGGTCGCACCGGTGCCCGCCGCTGGGGTCCCAGGGGCCGTACACCCGGAAGCCATAGCGCTGGCCGGGGGTGATCGTCGGCAGATAGGCGTGCCAGACGTAACCGTCGACCTCGTCGAGGTTGATCCGCGTCTCGACGCCGTTCTTGGCGATCAGGCACAGCTCGACTTTGTTGGCCACCTCCGAGAACAGCGAGAAGTTGGTGCCGGCGCCATCATAGGTGGCGCCCAGTGGGTAGGGAGTGCCCGGCCAAACCGTGGTGATCGGCGGACCTGCAGGCCCCGTGGATAACCTGGATGGCTCGCTCGACGACATTGTTCGACCTTATCGGCGCCCGGCGTGGCCTGCTCGGTCGCGGCGTGTCCTGACCGCGGCAGCTCACCACCAGCCGGTGGCAGCGCCGATCTGACGACCCAGCTCGTTGGTCATGGTGCGCATGTACGTGGCGGAGAAGTGATGAGAATCGTGATATACCAGCACATTTCCCTCGACCACGCGGCAGTAGTCGGGCCGGCACACCGCGTCGGACATGTCGAGCGGCTTGAGGTTGGGGAACCGGGCCACGAAATCCAGGGTGGGATTGCGGGCGGCCAGCACATCGGAGCGCTTCATCCCGCAGGACACCGCGTCGCCGCCGTCGGCCAGGCAGTCCGGAGCTTCGCTCGGTTCGCCGTCCTCGACCAACCAGGGCGTGTCCCGCATCGCCAGCACGGGGATGTGGTGGTCGGCGAAGGTCTGCCAGATCCCGATGTAACTGCCGGGCATCACGTCGCCGGGTTTGATGTTCCACGGTCGGGTCGAGGTGGTGAACACGTAGTCGGGTCGATCGGCGACCAGCTTGTCCATGGTCTTGTCCACCCACTCGTGGCACTGCGGGTACTGCGCGTTGTTGCCCATGATCAACGGCACGGTCTCGGTCGACAGCGGGCAACCCATCTTCAGATAGGTGACTACCTTGAAGTGCTTCATCCGGCCGAGCAGATCCAGCGCGGTGATCCAATGCTCGGCGTGCGAGCCGCCGGCCAGCGCGATGGTGCGGGTGGCGTCCTTGTCGCCGTAGGTGCAGTTGATCAGTGCGCCGTTCTCGAAATCGCTGATGCACCCGTCGCCGGTGGTCTCGGGCAGATCGGCCTTGGCTTCGAGCACGGTCGGGCGCATCGGCAGCTTGGGCACCCGCGCCTTGTTGACCAGAGCGCGCGCTCCCGGGTAGTCCCGTGAGCTCAGGCCGGTCAGTTCCTTACCGTTGGCCCGCTCGACGGTGACGTGTTCCCGCCAGGTGAAAGACGTTGCGGTCAGCGCGATCCCCAGCAGGGCGACAACGGACCCCAGGGCGATCGTCGGGCGACGCAACCTGGTCCGCCACGCCACCTTGACCACCGCGACCTGCGGCGTCTGCGGGGCTGGAGAAGCGTGGGGGGTCCGGGACCGCAGCGGTTCCTCGACGAACCGCATGGTCAGGTAGGCCAGCACGCCAGAGACCGCCAGGATGCCCGCGCCTTCGCCGAAGCTGGCATGGGTGTGACCGGTGTAGGACAGCCAGAAAATGAGCAGTGGCCAGTGCCACAGATACAGGGAGTAGGCCATCGCGCCGAGGGTGACGAAGGGGCCGATTGCCAGGATCCGGCTCGGCAGCGGCATCCGGTCGGCGGTACGCGGGTCGCCCTGGCGGTTAGCTGCGGCCAAGATCATCAGGACCGTGGCGCCGACGGGCACCAGCGCCCACGGACCGGGGAACTGTGCGACGCCGTCGATCAGGGCACCGCAGGACAGGATGGCCGCGAGCCCGACGGTCGCCGCGATGGTGCGCAACCACATCGGCCACCGGACGTAGGGCACCAGCGCGCCCACCAAGGCGCCGAGCAGCAACTCCCACGCTCGCGCGAAGGTGTTGTAGTACGCAGTGGTCTGGTCGTCCCAGTGGGCGAACAGAGCGAACACGAACGACCCGATGGTCAGCGCCGACAGCAGCACGATGAACAGGATCCGCAGGTGTTTGCCGAGCAGTTTGCGCAGCAGCACCGTCACCACGAAGACGACCGCCAGCAGACCGATGTAGAACTGGCCCTGCACCGACATCGACCAGATGTGTTGCAGTGGGCTGACCGCTTCGCCGGCCTGCAGGTAGTTCGAGGCGGTGTTGGCCAGCTCCCAGTTCTGGTAGTACCCCAGGCTTGCCAGGCTCTGATCGGCAAACGTTTCCCACCGGGTCTGCGGCTGCACCAAAATGGTCAGCACCGCCGACACGGCAAGCACGACGACGAGAGCAGGCAGGAGCCGGCGGACCAGCCGGACCACTTCGCGTGCCGGTTTCAGCGACGACCCTTCTGCGAGCGCATTCCGCAGCAGGCGGCCGCCGAAGAAGAAGCCCGACAACACCAAAAAGACGTCGACACCACCTGAAACGCGGCCGAACCAGATGTGGAAGACAGCCACCAGCGCGATGGCTACGCCGCGGAGGCCATCGAGATCATGTCGATAGAAGCCCTGTTTCCTGGTGCCCATCGCGGGCAGGCTCGCAGGTTCCGGAACGGTTGCTGGAGCCGGCCGGGTAGGGGTCAGGAACATCATGGTCGAAAGACAATCTACCCAATTGCGCTGGGCGTCTCCTGACGAGCAAAGTCTTGAGGGCCGCAATTCACCATTAGGCTCGGACCCCGTGTCCGCGCAGTCCGGGTTGTCCCCGTCCGAAATCAGCACCATCGACAGCGCGCACGTGTGGCATCCGTACAGCACGATCGGTGCCCCCGGTTCGCTGCCGCCGGTCGTCGCCCTCGCGGCCGACGGCGCCTGGCTGACCCTGGTTCGCGACGGCCGCGAAGTTCGGGTGCTCGATGCGATGAGTTCGTGGTGGACCGCGGTGCACGGCCACGGCCACCCGGTTCTGGACGCCGCGATCACCCGTCAGCTCGCCCAGTTGAACCACGTCATGTTCGGCGGCCTGACCCACGAACCCGCGGCCCGGCTGGCACAACTCCTGGTCGAGATCACCCCGGCGGGCCTCGAGACGGTCTTCTTCAGCGATTCCGGCTCGGTGGCCGTAGAGGTCGCCGCCAAGATGGCGTTGCAGTACCAGCGCAGCCGCGGCCGGCCCGACAAGTTCCGGCTGATGACCTGGCGCGGCGGCTATCACGGCGACACGTTCACCCCGATGAGCGTGTGCGACCCGGACGGCGGCATGCACGCACTGTGGGCCGATGTGCTGGCCCGACAGGTGTTCGCGCCGCAGGTGCCCACCGACTACGACGCCGCCTACAGCGCCGAGTTCGAGACGATCCTCGCCGCCCACGCCGACGAGCTGGCCGCGGTCGTGGTCGAGCCCGTCGTGCAGGGCGCCGGCGGCATGCGCTTCCACGACCCGCGCTATCTCCAGGATCTGCGGGCGATCTGCGACCGGCACGACGTGCTGCTGATCTTCGACGAGATCGCTACCGGATTCGGTCGCACCGGAGAGCTGTTCGCCGCCGACCACGCCGGGGTCAGCCCGGACATCATGTGCGTCGGCAAGGCCTTGACCGGGGGCTACCTCACCTTGGCCGCCACCCTGTGCACCGCGGAGATCGCCCACGTGATCAGCAATTCCGAGGCCGGCGCCCTGATGCACGGACCCACGTTCATGGCCAACGCGCTGGCATGTGCGGTCTCGGTGGCCAGCGTCGAACTGCTCATCGGGCAGGACTGGCGGTCACGGGTCGCCGAGATCAGCGACGGGCTGCGCTCCGGGCTGGTGCCGGCGCGGGCGCTGCCGGGGGTGGCCGACGTCCGGGTGTGCGGGGCCATCGGGGTCATCGAGATGGCCGAACCGGTCGATTTGGCCGTCGCCACTCCGGTGGCGTTGGACCACGGCGTGTGGCTGCGCCCGTTCCGCAACCTGATCTACGTGATGCCGCCGTTCATCTGCACGCCGGGGGAGATCGCCCAGATCACCTCGGCCATGACCGAGGTGGCCCGTGCGTTAACCTGAACACTGTTCAAGGAGCAAGGAGGCACTGGTGACGCGCGCGGATATCTCGCCCCTGGCCTGGCTCGAGGCCACCGAGCACCAACGCCGCCAGGCCGGCCTGCGGCGCTCGCTGCGACCCCGGCCACCGGTCGCGGTGGAACTCGACCTGGCGTCCAACGACTATCTCGGCCTGTCCCAGCACCCGGACGTCATCGACGGCGGAGTGGCGGCCCTGCGTACCTGGGGTGCCGGCTCGACAGGGTCGCGACTGGTCACCGGCGACACCCAACTGCATCAGGAATTCGAAGCTGAGCTCGCCGAATTCGTCGGCGCCCCAGCAGCTTTGGTCTTCTCGTCGGGTTACACCGCAAACATCGGCGCCGTCGTCGGACTGTCCGGGCCGGGAGCACTGCTGGTGTCGGACGCCTATTCCCATGCCTCGCTGGTCGACGCGTGCCGGCTGTCGCGGGCACGGGTGGCGATCACCCCGCACCGCGATGTCGACGCCGTGGAATCCGCGTTGGCCTCCCGCAGTGAGGAACGTGCCGTCGTCATCACCGATTCGGTGTTCAGCACCGACGGGGCGTTGGCCCCGCTGCGGCGCTTGCACGACGTATGCCGACGGCACCAGGCGGTGCTGTTGGTCGACGAGGCACACGGGCTCGGAGTTCGCGGCGACGGCGGCCGGGGACTGCTGCACGAAGTCGGACTGGCCGGTGCTCCCGACGTGGTGATGACGACGACGCTGTCCAAGGCGCTGGGCAGCCAGGGCGGTGCGGTGATCGGGTCCACCGCCGTGCGCGACCACCTGATCGATGCGGCCAGGACGTTCATCTTCGACACCGGCCTGGCGCCCGCGGCGGTCGGCGCGGCCCTGGCCGCACTGCGTCTGCTGGCCCGGGAGCCGTGGCGGGCACATGCGGTGCTGCAGCACGCCCGCGCGCTGGCACAGTTCTGCGATATCCCCGACGACCCGCAATCGGCCGTGGTGTCGGTGATCCTCGGGGCGCCCGAGGTCGCGCTGGCCGCCGCGACCGCGTGCCTGGACCGCGGCGTCCGGGTGGGCTGTTTCCGGCCCCCGACGGTGCCCGCGGGCAGTTCTCGGTTGCGGCTGACCGCCCGTGCCTCGCTGACCGACGACGAACTGGCGGTGGCGGGCCGGGTGCTGACCGACGTCCTGGGCACGGGGCGCTGATGGGCATCGTGATGATGACCGGGACCAGCACCGGTGTCGGCAAGACGGTGGCCACCGCCGCGCTGGCCTGCTACGCCCGCCTGGCCGGGTTGGACGTGGCGGTTTGCAAACCGGTGCAGACCGGGACGATCGACGGCGACGACGATCTCGCCGAAGTCGGCCGGCTGTCCGGGGTGACCGCACTGACCGGCTCCGCGCGCTACCCGCAGCCACTGGCGCCGGTCGCCGCCGCCGACGAGGCGGGCTTGCCCCTGCCCAGCCGGGCCGAACTGTTGGCGACCATCCGGGCCACCGACGCGCCCGGCCGCCTCACCCTCGTCGAGGGGGCGGGCGGTCTGCTGGTCCAGGTCGGCGCCGACGGCGTCACCCTGCGGGACCTGGCGGTCGAGCTGGCCGCACCGGTGGTGATAGTGGCCCCGCCCGGGCTCGGCACCCTGAACCACACCGCACTGACCTTGGAAGCGCTTGCTGCTCAAAGGCTTTCGTGCGCGGGGCTGATCATCGGCGCCTGGCCCGCCCGGCCGGACGCCGCCGAGGTGTCCAACCGCGGGGCCCTCGCCGAGCTGGCGCCCGTGCGCGCCGCCCTGCCTGCCGGCGCCGGTTCACTGTCGGCAGCCGATTTCACCACGTTGTGCGCCACGGCGTTCGAACCCGATTGGGTTGCGGCGTTGGCCCGCTGAGATGGCGGCCCATTCGGTCGAGTTGCTCTTCGACGCCGAGACCGACGCCGCGCTGCGCCTGGTGTGGGACGCCATGGTCGACGCGGGCCTGCCCAGCCAGGCCCGGCACGGCAACCCCGCAACGAATCGCCCGCACGTCACCCTGACCGTGACCGACCGGCTCGCGCCCGAGGTCGACGACGAGCTGCGGGGTCTGGCCGACCGGCTACCGCTGGACTGTGTAGTCGGGGCGCCGCTGCTGTTCGGAACCGGCAGGCACACCCTGGCGCGGCTGATCGTGCCGTCCGCGGACCTCCTCGCCCTGCAACTGCAGGTGCACCAGATCTGCGTGCCGCACATGACGCCCGGGCCTGCGCCGCATGCCGTGCCGGGGCAGTGGACCCCACACGCCACCCTGGCTCGCCGGATCACTGTCGGCCAGGTCGCCGAGGCGTTCGAAGCCGGGATGCCCACGGCGGATCTGCACGGACAGTTCGTCGCGCTGCGCCGGTGGGACGGCGATCAGCGGGTGGAGTATCTGCTCTTCAGCTGAGCCGCCGGGCGTGCACCGACAGGCCGTCGATCAACACCGAAAGACCGAA
>JBEVHL010000655.1:0-2530 GCA_040511255.1 Mycobacterium sp.
CGGGCTGCGGTCATCGGTCCGATCGTCGAGCCGCACGGTAGATCCGCGCGATGCTCATAGCGCTGCAACGGCACCCCGGCCTGACGGCAGGCCAGTTCGAAAGCCGCCGCCGTGCGACCGTCGGTGGCGTACCGCAGGTTGGGTTGCACTTTGAGTACCGGGCCGCCGTTCACCTCGATCTGGTGGAACGGCTCATGGCGTTCCGGGTAATTCGGGTGGGTGGCATGGGCCATGTCGGCGGAGGCCACCATCGAACCGGTGAGTCGGCGCAGGAAATCCTCCCGTGATCCGCCTGCGGCCAGCACGATGCGCTCCAGCGTCGTCAGCAGTAGATCGGACTGCGCGCCGTGATCCGAGGTCGAGCCCACCTCTTCGTGGTCGAACAGGGCCAGCACCGGCAGATAGCCGGTCGGCTGCGCCGCGAGCAACGCCTCCAACCCGGCGTAACAGGTGCCCTGGTTGTCCAGCCTTGGCGCACTGACGAACTCACCGTCCACCCCGGCGATCGTCGACGGGCTCAGGTCATGGGTCATCAGGTCGAAGCCCAGCACATCGGCACCGGCGACGCCGGCCTGCTCGGCCACATGATTCAGGAAGGACCGCGGCGCGGTGCCCAGACCCCAGACCGCGTTCACGTGCCGCTGCGGGTCCAGGGTGACGCCCTTGCGGTCGTCGGAGAGGTGAATCGCCAGCTGCGGAACCCGTAGCAGCGCAGAGTCGATGCGCACCAGCTGATGTGCGATGCCACCCTCGGCAGCGCTGTCGCGCACCGACAACCGGCCGCTGATGCCGAGGTCGCGGTCCAGCCACGAGTTCAGCCAGGCGCCGCCATAGGGCTGCAGCGCCACCACATTCCAGCCTGCGACCGAGCGGTCGGGGTGTTGTTTGACGCGCAGGTTGGGGCTGTCGGTGTGCCCGCCGACGATCCGGAACGGCCGGGCGGCACCGCGGGCATCCCATGCCACCAACGATCCGGCGCGCACCACGTAGAACCGGCCGTCGTCCGGCCACGCGTCGGCCTCGGCCAGTTCGGTGAACCCCGCCGCCTGCAACCGCGCCGCCACAGTGGCGCAGACATGGAACGGGGTGGGTGACGCATCGACGAATTCGCACAGACCCTGTGCACTGGCGGACATATGGACATCCTTATCCAGATCGACGAACGGTTTGACGCTAGGGTCTGATCGTGCCTGCTCCACAGCCCCAAGCGGTGACGACACCGCTGACGCCGGCAGCCATCTTCCTAGTGGCCACCATCGATGACGGCGGCGAAGAAGTGGTGCACGACGCCCTCGGCGATCTGTCCGGACTGGTCCGCTCCGTCGGCTTTCGCGACCCGTCGAAACTGCTGTCGCTCGTCACCTCGATCGGCTCCGATGCGTGGGACCGGTTGTTCACCGGACCCCGTCCCGCCGAACTGCATCCGTTCGTCGCACTGTCGGGCGCCCGGCATGAGGCCCCGGCCACACCGGGCGATCTGCTCTTCCACATCAAGGCGAAATCGCTGGACTTCTCTTTCGAACTCGCTCATCGCATCCTGAACTCGTTGGCGGGCGCGGTCACCGTCGTCGACGAGGTAAAGGGCTTCAAGTTTTTCGACAACCGCGACCTGATGGGTTTCGTGGACGGCACCGAGAACCCCAGTGGGCCGGTGGCGGTCAATGCCACCGAGATCGGCGACGAGGACCCGGATTTCGCCGGCGGCTGCTACGTCCACGTGCAGAAGTACCTGCACGATATGAGCGGCTGGGAAGCTCTGTCGGTAGATGACCAGGAGAAGGTGATCGGGCGGACCAAGCTCGAGGACATCGAGATGGCCGATGACGTCAAGCCCGCCAATTCGCACTTGGCGCTCAACGTCATCGAGGACGCCGACGGCAATGAACTCAAGATCGTCCGGCACAACATGCCGTTCGGCGAACTGGGCAAAGCCGAATACGGCACGTATTACATCGGTTACTCCCGCACCCCGACGGTCACCGAGCGGATGCTGCGCAACATGTTCATCGGTGACCCACCGGGTAACACCGACCGCATCCTGGACTTCTCGACCGCGGTCACCGGCGGCATGTTCTTCACCCCGTCGGCCGACTTTCTCGACGACCCGCCACCGCTCCCCGGTGCCGAAGCTGATCCCGTACCCGAAGTTTCCGCTGTCACCCCCGAGCCCGCACCGGGCTCCCTGTCGATCGGCAGTCTGAAAGGACATCCGCAATGAACAACCTCTATCGCGATCTCGCGCCGATCACCGAGGCGGCCTGGACTGAGATCGAGACCGAAGCCACCCGGACGTTCAAGCGGCACATCGCCGGTCGGCGCGTGGTGGACGTCAGCTCTCCCGGTGGGCCGGTGACCGCTGCCATCAGTACCGGCCATCTGCTCGATGTGGCCCCACCCGGGGACGGGGTGCAGGCGCAGCTGCGCGAGGCCAGGCCGCTGGTGCGGTTGCGGGTGCCGTTCACGGTGAACCGCGTCGATATCGACGATGTCGAGCGTGGCTCGCAGGACTCCGACTGGGATCCGGTCAAGG
>JBEVHL010000656.1:0-21403 GCA_040511255.1 Mycobacterium sp.
GCGGTGGCGGCCAGGCCGATGTAAAGGCCGACCGGCAGCCGGCTCAACGTCAAGGTGTAGTCGGCGTTGATGTAGCGCAATCCCGCGGTGCCCCAGTGCGTCATCGAGCTGGTCACCTCGCTGGCCATCGCGACGCGGGTGAACGGGGTGACGGTCTCACCGGCGATCAGCGGGCGGATCTCCCGCACCCAGGCGAACTTCTGGGAATGAGCCTGCTCCCACTCGCCGGCGCCCACCCCGGGCAGCGGCCGGTCGAGGTTCGGGCCGTAGGACCACACCAGCATCGGTAGGCCAGGCGGAATGACCGCCGGCGGCGGGGGCACCGGCGGCATCGCGAAGTTCGGCGACCAGACCTGGCCGTCGGGATCGTCACCGCGGCGCAGAAACAGCCCGCTGGCGCGCGACACCACGCGGCCGTGCTGGATGATCGCCGCGTCGACCAGGGTGATGCGTCGGCCCTCGCGTTGCACGGTGGTCTGCACGTGAACCGGTTCCATCAGGATGGGCCGCAGCAGGTCCACGGTGAAGCGGGCCGGTTGCAGTTCGGGATCGGGCACTGCCGTTTCGAGGGTGCGGCCCAGCAATCCACCGACGATGTGGCCGCTGAGCGTCTGACCCCACGGTCCCCGGGCCATCGGGCCAGGGACCAACCTGTCTCCGTCGACGGTGAAGAACGCCTCGGGTTCGGCCTCCGCTGCGGCGGCGGCGGTCGCGGCATCCATGGTGCTCATCATCGTCACGATAGGTCAGGCGCACCTCTCGGCCACGGTTGAGTACAACGACCGATCCGCCTCGACCCACCGCCGAGGACCGCTAAAGTCTCGCTGTCGCGTACCAGTGTCACGCCGAAGTGAGGAACGAGCGATGATCCGGACCCATCGCGGATTACTCACCGCGCTGCTCGGTGTCGTCGTGGTGCTCGCCATGGTGGCCGGCAGTCTGGCCATGTACATCCCCACCCGTCACACCGCGAACAACACGGCGTACCTGGGCGATGATTCCAACCCGAACCGCCTCGATGTGACGGCGTGGATCACCCGGGTCGACACCGCCGCTCAGGTCGTCTCGGTGAGCATTTCTGACATCGTGCCCGCCGGGTCACTGGCCGACGACAACGGCTATCTGCGCGACGATGCCAAGTTGTCGTCCACGACCACCCTGCAGAATGAATCGGTAGTTCTGAAAAAGGGCGTGGTGGTTCCCGATATCGAGCAACGGTTTGCGTTGGACGGAACGCCGACCGACTATCCGTTCGACAGATATACGGGCGAAATGGACCTGCACATCCTTGCTGCCGACGGCACCGAACTGCCGTTCGCGATGACGTTGTTCAGCACGGATCCCTTCTTCAAGATCGCGCCATCAGACAACCAGGGCAACTCCGACGGCTTGATCAATCTCGACATGTGGCGCAGCACACCGACATTGGTGTTCGCCATCTTCGTGATGATCATGATGCTCGGTCTGGCCGCCGCCGCGGCCACGGCGGCGTACTACGCCCTGAGATGGCACAAGGGGCTGCTGTTCCCGGCGTGCTCGATGATGGCGACGATATTGTTTGCGCTGTTTCCCCTGCGCAACGCCGTGCCGGGCAGTCCGCCACTGGGCTCGATCATCGACTTCGGATCGTTCTTCATCGCAGAGATTGTCATCGCGGTGTCGTTGATCGCGGCTGTGCTGTTCGGCTACCGGGTGCAGCGGCGCAGCGACCTTTCTGGCTAGCGTCGGGCAAAAGGATTGTGGGTCAACAGCATCAGTGGCCCGGCACGGCAGGCAGCGGCTTATCGCTCACGCCGCAGGGCCACCGCGGTGACGTCGTCATCAAGATGATTGAGCACACCCGCGACCGCGCACAGCTCATCCACAAACGCCTGCGTGCTGATGCCATCTCGTCTGAGACAGAGTGCAATCGCTTCTTCCAGCCCTTCCACGGAGCCGCCCCACATATCGAGTACGCCGTCGCTGACGAGCAGGATCGTGTCCCCGGGTCCCAAACTCCCGCTGATCTCGCGCCACTGCTCACCCAATCCCAACGGCAGATCCGTGGATGCAAGTCGTTCGATCTTTCCGGATTCGGCCCGGGTGACGAAATGCAGGCCGTGGCCGGCGTCGGTGAAACTGAAGCTCCCAGAGTCCATATCGACCAGCACGTAGGCCAGGGTGACGAAAGCGCTGATCCGGCGCAGGTCGCCTTCGAGCACCCGCGCGGTGTCGGAGACGACCTTCGCCGGGATCGTGATCGGATCGTAGGACCGCAACACCGCACGCGTGGCGGCGGCCAGCATCCCCGCATCCATACCCTTGCCCATCACATCCCCCAGGCTGACCACCACGTTGTGGTCGCACACCCGCACGTCGTAGAAATCGCCGCCCACCTGGTTCGCCGGTGTGGTGGAGGTGCCGAACGTCCACCCCGGAGTGTCCGGAAAGTTGTCCGGCGACAGCGCGCGCTGTACCTCAGCGGCCCTGTTCCGTTCGTCCTGCTCGAGTTGACGCACCCGGCGCGATTCGGTGATGTCGTGGAAATGCAACGCCATCAACGTGCCCTCCGGCCGCTCGCCGAGCACCGCGACGCTCACGTTGAGACTGCGCCCGTCGGTCAGCGTCAAGGTCAGACGCGCGTTTCCGTCGATCAGCGAATCCGCAGCCGCAGACAGCAATCCGCTGGCCTCGGGGCCGAGCACTTCATCCAGCGAGGCAGCTCCGTCATCCAGTCCGGGAAGCAGTTCCCTGGCTGATGAGTTGCTGCGGTCCACCGTCCAATGCACCGGTCCGCGGGTCACCATCAGCTTGCCGGCAACCGACGAGTTGAAGCTCTTGCGGAACAATTCCTCACTCTCGTAGAGCTGCAACGACTTGGCCCGCTCGGAGCCCACTGCCAGAGACAACGCGAGGAACACCACCACCATCGACATCTGAAAGGCCTGCAGTGTCACGGTTCCCGCCGTCGGCCCCAGGCGGTCGAAGGAGAACGGACCCGCACCGTGGGCGCTGCCGAGCGAGGCGATGATGGCGATGGCCAACATCACCAGGAACAGCAATCGCGTGGACATCCGAAGTGCGGCCCACGCCAGAGGCAAGAACGGCAGAAAAGCCAGCGGCAACGTGTCGTTGACGACGAATACCACGATGGCGACGGCGAGCGAGATGAACACCTGAGCCGTCGACTCGACATACGATGCGCGATGCTGACGGCGCGGCAGGTTCATGAACAGCGGTGTCAGGAGGAGAATTCCGGCGGCATGCTTGGGTGCTGCGGTCATGAGCCGATCCCAGGCGCCGGCGTGATCGCCGAGCAGCCAGGACGAACTGGAAGCGATCAGACTGTAGGTCACCCCCGAGGCGATGGCGATCAGGAAAAACCTGCCGAGATCTCGAGACGTGAAGAGCGTGGGCGGGTGATCCTCACGACCCCGCAGTAGCAGCGTGCCCACCGCCATCTCGACCGCCACCGCTACCGCCAAGGCGATGGCCAGCAGCGGTGGCCGTCCCGCCCACAACACCGCAGGCAGCGTCACGACAGCGACCGCCACCGCCAACATCCAGGTGTAGCGCCGTGGGAACCGCATGCCCAGGGCAATCCCGAGACCGGCGTTCGGCCACCAGGCTGCTGTGGTCAGGGCGGCTGGTTGGACTTGCAGCGACACTATGGCCAACACAAATATGGCCAGCAGCATGACCCCGATGAAGACCGGGTCCGGAACTTGCCGGCGGGTTCGTTGAGACGCCGGCAAGCTGTCAGTGCCCAGCTGGCTCATTCAGCCCGGCGTCGCATCAGTAACCAGCGATTGCCCGCGTCATTACGGGTATACCGCAGCTCGTCCAAGACGCGGTGCGCGATGGCCAGCCCGCGACCCCGGTCCGAGAAATCACCAGGCATCGCTGTCTGACTCAGGTCGATGACGATCGGATGGCCATCGTCGCTCAGGACCACAGAAACGGTGTCCGGCAGCAGGGTTACGACCATCCGAAGCTGCATCGGCTGCCCGCTGCCGGAGTGCTCGATGATGTTGGTGCCGATCTCGCTCACCGCCAGGTCCATACACAGGCGGGTGTAGTCCGGGACCTCCTCAGCGGCCCATACCAAGTCCAGGGTGTGCTGCAGCTCGGTCAGCGTGTCTGGACCTGTCACGGTCTCCAGAACGCGCTCAGTCATCAAACGCGGTGTCAGGCGAGTCGTAGGTGGGCAGCACCCGGTTCAGGTTGGTCAGCTCCAGTACGGTGCTGACCTGCTGCGGAGTGGCCGCGATACGCAGATCGCCGCCGACCTGACGAGCGATGTTGAGCCCGGAAATCAAGGCTCCCAAACCCGAGGAATCGATGAACTCGGTGGTGCTGAGGTCAACAACTATGCGGCTGCTGCCGCCGTCGACGATTCCCTGCAGCTGTTTGCGCAGGGTCGAAGCGCCCGCCATGTTCAGCCGGCCCACCGGTTTGATTACGGTGATATTCGAGTCGATCGTGCGAGTGGTGAAGTCGACCATCACGCTCCTTCTTCCTTCGGCCGCGGATCCGCGCCGCCGGAATCAGCAAGTGCGATTTCAATTGATACGACAGCAACCACAATATAACGATCCGGGACGTTTGGCCGCGGCCGTAAGCCGATATTTAACTTGCGCAAATATAACAATGCACCGATTAAGGGAGCCGGTCTGCGGGCCGGCTTCAACGGGACGCACCGGCGAAATTAACGCTGCTGCACCATAAATGTGGTGCTCCAGTGCCACATAACCAGGGAGGCAAATTTCGCGGGCCGAAGCCCGCGGGGCGCAGATTCGCGTTCTTGTGAGCATAATTTGTCCGGCCCGACTATCGTTCCTCTGCAGGGGCGCGTGCGAACCGCACGATTCAAGCGATGGCGAGGTGGCGAATATTCTCGAAACCGAGCTGCGCGAAATTAAGGAAGGGCTTATTGCGACGGTTGTAGGCGTCGGTGTCGACGACTTTGCCACCAATTTGCTCGTCGAACGGATGTCGGCGGACCCAGATGCACTTGAGTCCGTTATCCGGGTTTCGCTCAGTCATGCAACTCGTTTAGACGCTCTGAACCGCACCGGTCTGATGGGCGCTGAAACCCACACCATGCTGGACAACGTCGCCTCCTTGACGGCAGAGGCGCTTGGCGCACCCTTCGCCGCGGTGTCGCTACTGGACGACGAACGGCAATTCTTCGCGGGATCCAGTGTCGCGCTGGCGGCCGAAGAGCGCTCGCGTCCGGTGGGGCTGTCCATCTGTAAATACACCGTCGTGAGCGGCATTCCTTTCATCGTCGACGACGCCACTGTGCACCCTCTGCTGGCCGGCCATCCGGCTGTGACCAGTGGCGAGGTCGGTGCGTACGCCGGCGTTCCGCTCTTCAGCGAAGACGACCAGGCGGTAGGCACCTTGTACATCTGGGACACCCGTCCGCGACGTTGGACGAGCGGTCAGATCATCGTTCTGCAGGACATGGCCGATCTGGCGGGTGCGAAGGTCTTCCGTCGGCTCGGTTGATTTCTGCGCGCGTCGTCAACGCGCGCTGGGTCAGCGGCGTCGCTGAGCTGCCAGCCACTGCTGCAGCTGGGGCGTGACGGGGTCGACCATGTCGTCGAAGTCGTGGTGCTTGGCGACGTAGGCGGCGACCATCGGACACACCGCGACGACGCGCAATCCCTCGGTGCGGGTGGCGGTAAGTGCTTCGTCCACCAGGATGCTGGCCAACCCGCGGCCCTCGAACTGCGTCTTGACCTCGGTGTGCAGGAAGATCCGCTGGCCCTCGTGGTCGACGAAGGACGTCAGCCCCGCAGGGGCGTCGTCGACGGCGATGGTGAACATCCGGTGGCGCTGCGCGACCGTCGTTGCCGCGCCGGTCTTGTCGGTGGTCATCGTGGAGTCCTTACGAGGGGGTGGGTCGGGGCCGCAGCCGAGTGGTGGGCAGTGGGGGAGCGGGCAGCCGACGCGGAATCCCTTGTGCCGCAGATTGATAGCCGACCACCTCACCGAAGCGCGCGTCGTGATTCTGCCATTGTTCGCGGTAGGCGGCGATGTCTTCGTGGCTGCGTCCGACGAAGTTCCACCACATCAGCAGCTCTTCGGTGAACGGAGCGCCGCCCAACACCAGCATCCTGGCCGGCCGATCGCCGGCGTTGTGGAGCTTCAAGGCTGATGTGCCGACGCCGCGGTACCCCAACTCGGCGGGCTGGAGTGCGGTGCCGTCGAGCACGACGTCGCCGCGGTCCACCAGCACGCCGTGCTCAAAGGTGGGGTCGACGTCCAATGTCACGGTGGCGTGGGGGGCGAGGTCGAGTTGGGCCCCGAGCAGCGGGGTGAACGTGTGCACCGGTGAGCTGACACCGTCGAGCGTGCCGAGGAACACCCGCAGGGTTGACCGGCCGCGCGCGACTGGCGTCGGCACGTAATGGTCGAACCGGCGCGCGGTATCGCGGTCCGCGTCGGGCAGCGCCACCCACAACTGCACACCATGCAGCATTGTCGTCGCCGCGGTGGACACCTCGGAGTGGCAGATCCCCGCGCCCGCGGTCATCAGGTTGAGCTCACCGGGACGCACCATGGCATGCGTGCCCGCCGAATCGCGGTGCTCGATCTCGCCGCTGAACAACCAGCTGACGGTTTGCAGGCCGGTGTGCGGGTGCGGCGGCACGTCCATCCCCGGTGCGTGACGCAGGTCGTGTGGGCCGTAGTGGTCGGCGAAGCACCAGGCCCCGATCAGCGATCGCTGCCGCTGCGGCAGCGTCCGTTGCACCAGCATTGCCCGCGGACCGCCCAGCGGAACCTCCCGTGGCTCCAGGATCTCGATACCGCCGGCAGCCGAGCCGTGTTCCAGCCCGACGTCGATCTCCGCCGGGCTGGACTCCAGGTTGCTCACCTCATGATCATGCGACCGCTGCGCCTCCTCCCGCCAGTTCGGAGGTCATCGCCGCACGAATTACCTCGAAATCGTGTTCATCGATGCGGAACAATCCGAACCGGAAGCGAAAGCCCCATCGCTTCTTGTCCTCGATGAAATCGAGACTGCCGAGCAGCGGCCGGATGGGTGTCTCCACGCAGTCCAGGAACTCGACGTTGCGGCGGTACGGCTGAAAATCGGGCGACACCTCGACTTGATAGGGCTCGTCATCGAGGACTCGGCCGAGCGCAGTGAACGCCTGCAGCGGATCACCTTCCGGATAATCCGTTTTGGGTGAATAGAAGGCGATCAGGTCCCCGCGAGCCAGGCGGCGTAGCGGGTCCGGTTTGCCGTGGTTTGCCTGTGCGAAACCGCCTGCGACCCCACGGCTGACATGGTCGCGGCTGACGGTGTTTATCCAGTGCGTCATGGCGCCACGCTAGGCGCGGGCACCGACAGAAACCCGGTCGTCGGCGACCCGGTTAGAACGTGTTCTAATTCTGCGATGGAGGTGCGCCGATGACCACTACTTCAGCGATCCCCGCCAGCCCGGCGGACGTGACGGGCACCTGGTTGTCGACGGTGCTGGGCGTCGAGATCACCGACGCGTCGGTGACACCCGTGGGCACCGGACAGACCGGTGCCACGTACCGCGTGACACCCACCTACGCCGGTGAGCGCGGCGGCCTACCCGACACCATGATCGTCAAACTGCCGTCCCAGGACGAGGCGGTGCGGGAGCGGGTGGCGCTGGGTTACCGTGCCGAATATGCCTTCTACACCGAGGTCGCCGACACCCTGACGGTGCCGCTGCCGAAATGGTTCCACTGTGAAATTGCCAGGGATGGTGCGGATTTCGTGCTGTTGATGGCTGACCTCGCGCCCGCGGTGCAGGGCGACCAGATCGCCGGCTGCAGCCTGGTGGAGGCGCGCCTGGCCGCCGAAGCGCTGGCCGGGCTGCACGGCCCACGGTGGTGCGATCCGGGCTGGCTCACGTTCACCGGGGCGACCATGCCGCGGGCGGATGGGGCGTTCGCCGGCGGTATGCGCGATCTCGCCGTGATGGCCGCGGACACCACCATCGCCAAGCTCGGCGAGCGGATGACCGCCGACGACCGCACCACCCTGACCGAGGCGGCCGATCTGGTCGGTGCCTGGCTGCTGCTGGCGCCGGAGCGCTTCAGCCTGCTGCACGGCGACTACCGCGTGGACAACCTGCTGTTCGACCCTGAACGCACCAAGGTCACCGTCGTCGATTGGCAGACGTTGACGGTGGGACTGCCCGCCAGGGACCTGGCGTACTTCGTGGCGACCAGCCTGGCGCCCAACGGTCGTGGGGCCGCCGAGGATGAGTTGGTTGGCGCCTACTACGAGGCGCTGATCGCCGAGGGCGTGACCGGTTATGATCGCGAAACCTGTTGGCAGGACTACCGACTCGGCATGTTGCAGGTGACGCTGCTGACCACTTTCGGCTTCGCGTTCGCCGCGGAAACTGAACGCGGCGGCGATATGGTGCTGGCCATGTTGGAGCGCGGCTGCCGGGCGATCCGCGAGCTGGGCACGCTGGATCTCATCCGGCAGCAGGCCTAACTGCGGCGGCCATTTCGGCGATTCCCGAAGCGGCAGCGCTGGGGTCCAGGTACTCACCGCCCGGTACCTGTGGGGACAGCTCGTTGTCGAGGTCGTAGCGAAGAGGCACTCCGGTGGGGATGTTCAACGAGCGCACCTGCTCGGCCGACAACCCGTCGAGGTGCAGGCACAACGCTCGGAGCGAGTTTCCATGTGCCACCACCAACGTTGTCCGGCCGGCGGCCAGATCGGGGACGATCGAGTCGCGCCAATACGGAAGTAGCCTGCAGTGCACGTCGGCAAGCGACTCGGCCACCGGCAGCTCATCGTCGGTCAGGTCGGCGTACCGCGCATCCCGGCGTGGGTGGTGCGGGTGGTCCTCGGCGATGGCCGGCGGGGTGGCATCGTAGGAACGGCGCCATCGATCGAATGCCTCGTCGCCGAACTGCGCGCGCACGGACGCTCGGCTTCTGCCCTGTAGCACGCCGTAATGCCGTTCGTTCAACCGCCAGTTCCGCGCCAAGTCCGTTTGCTGCGAGATCGTCTCGGCGAGCACAGCTTCGGCAGTGTCGACGGCCCGGGTGAGTAGCGAGGTGTGTACCGCCTCAGGGTCAAGCTCAGTGGCATGCATGAGTTGACCTGCGGCCGTGGCCTGTTCGCGTCCCCGTGGTGTCAGAGGGTAGTCCAGCCAGCCACCGAACACGTCGTCGGCGTTGGCCGTGCTCTCACCGTGGCGTAACAGCAACAGGACGCTCATGTCAGTGCCTCGCCGCGCTCGAGTGCGGCTATCTGATCCACTCTGATCTGGTGACGGCCACCTTTGAATTCGGTCTCTAGCCATACGGTGAGGATGCGCATTGCCAGGTCCGGTGCCACCACTTTGGCGCCCATCACCAAGACATTCGCGTCGTTGTGTGCCCGTGCGATCTCGGCGGTGAACACGCAGTGGCACAACGCAGCTCGGATGCCGCGGACCTTGTTGGCAGCCATCTGCTCGCCGCAGCCGCTACCGCCGAGGATCAGTCCGAAGTCGGCCTGGCCCTCGACCACCGTGGCGCCGACGTCGGCGCACAGCGGTGGATAGTCGACTATCTCGCCATCGGATTGGGCCCCACGATCAGAGACGAGGTGGCCACGTTCGGCGAGCCAGGCGGAGAGCTGGGCTTTCAACGCGGTGGCGTTGTGGTCGGCGGCGATCGCGATGCGCATCGGCCCCCTCCTCATGCGTCGTCCCGGGTGGTCAATGCGAACCTAGCATGGTAATACATCAGACCATAAGACCCATGGGCCGCCACTGGAGGCCGGTGGGCTGGGTGCGTGGGATACGCGCCAGGGAGATCTTGAGGCCGTACGACAGATACGATATGGTCCAATGGTATTACCATCGATCAACTGCTGCGGGAGTGAGCATGCCGAAGGTCATCTTCATCGCCCTCGACGGAACCCAGCGCACCGTGGACGCGCGGGCCGGCGAGTCCGTCATGGCTGTCGCGGTACGCAATGGCGTGCCGGGAATCATCGGCGAATGCGGCGGCAACTGTAGCTGCGCCACCTGCCATGTCTATGTCGACGACGATTTTGCCGCGGCGGTCGGAGGCGCCGGCGACATGGAAGACGATCTGCTGGATCTGGGGGTGGACGATCGGCGGGAGACCAGTCGGTTGTCATGCCAGATTTCGGTGACCGAGGAACTGGACGGGTTGACCGTGCGTGTGCCGGAGGAGCAGTGACGCCGAGTGCGGGCACCCTCATCGTCGGTGCCAGCCAGGCCGGCCTCCAACTGGCGGTATCCCTGCGTGATGGCGGTGACCGGTCGCCGATCACCTTGGTCGGCGACGAGCCACATGGGCCCTATCAGCGGCCGCCACTGTCGAAAGCGTTTTTGCATGGCACGGCCGAGTTGGACCATTTATGGCTGCGCACACCGGAAGTCCTCGCCGACCTCGGTATCACGCTGATTACCGGTGAGCTCATCGACACGGTCGCCCTTGATGACGGGGGTCCGTCGGGAACAGCGCGTAGTGCGAATGGCCGCGTCCTCCCGTTCGATCGCCTGGCCTTGACCGTGGGCGCGCGCCCCCGCCGGCTCTCGGTTCCCGGCGCACACCTTGACGGGGTGAGGTATCTACGGACCGCCGACGATGCTGCGGCGCTGCGCGGGCTCCAACACGACGCCGAATCGGTCGTGGTGATCGGCGGTGGGTTCATCGGGCTCGAGGCCGCCGCGGTGGCCCGAGCGCAGGGCAAATCGGTCACCGTCGTCGAGGCCGCCGACCGGCTGATCGGGCGGGCGGTCGCGCCGGTGGTATCGGAGTTCTACCGCGCCGCCCATACCCGCCGCGGGGTCGAGGTGCGGCTCGGCACGCAGGTGGTCTCCCTGGGCGGCCAGGAGAATCGGGTCCGCACGGTTGCGCTGTCCGATGGCAGCCAGCTTCCCGCCGACCTGGTGATTGTCGGCATCGGCGTCGAACCGTGCATCGAACTGGCGCGGCAACTTGATCTGGAATCCGCCGGTGGCATCGTGGTGGACCGCTATGCCCGCACCAGCAATCCGACTGTGGTGGCCGCGGGAGACTGCACCGTGCAACCGAGCCCGTCGGGCGGGGTTGACCGAGTGCGGCTGGAATCGGTGCAGAACGCCATCAGCCAGGCCAAGACCGCGGCGGCGACACTGATCGGCCGGCCGCAGCCGAACGATGCAGTGCCGTGGTTCTGGTCCGATCAATATGACCTGAAACTCCAGATCGCCGGTCTGGCAGCCGGATACGACCACTTCGTGGTCCGTGGCGACATCACCGGTGAAGCTTTCTCCGTCCTGTACTACCGCGACGGCGCACTGCTCGCGGTGGACGCCGTGAACTCCCCGGCCGACTACATGGCGGTGCGCAAGGCGCTCGGTCAGGGCGGCACGGTGCCCGCCGAGGCGGCTGCGAACACCGCCGCGGCGCTACGGGGGCTGATCGTCCCGCAGGCCGTCGGCGCCTAAGCGCTGCGGGCCACCGTGGCCGACGCGAAGATCTCGTCGACGGCGACCGGGCGGGTGAGGATCTGCTGGGCCACCGCGTGGCCGATGAGTTCCTCGAGCATGGCCCGGTTGGGTTCGATCCCATACGGCAGTGGATCAGCGCCGGTGGTCTGCAGCACCCGCGCGTATACCTGGTCGCTCGCCGACGACACCTCCCCGGCCCGCAGTGCCGCCACGTAGTGCTGCTTGGCCTCGGCAAATGCATCGAAGACCGCACCCGCGACATCGGGATACCGTTGCAGCACAGCATCCTTCACCACGATCAGGTGATTGATCGGGTAAAAGGCGCGCTCGCGCAACGCCGTCAACGCCGCCTCATCGGGATCACTGATCAACGGCGCGACGTCGGGGTGATCGACATCGACACCGATGACCGCGTCGAGTTCACCGCCGATCAGCATGGCGGCCAGATCTGCTCCCGGCCCGGCGGGCTCGACGTTGGCCGGCGGAACATAGGACGCCACATGTTCATCGCCGGACAGTACCCACGTGATGTGCCTGAGGTCGACGCCGTACTCGCTCGACAGGATGCCACGGGCCCACACCCCGGTGGTGACCGTGTAGCCGCGGTTCACGCCGACGCGGCGGCCCTCCAGGTCTTTGGGTGTGCGGATTCCGGAGCGGGTATTGACCAGGATCGCGCCGTGGTGGAAGCCGCGGACCAGGAAGATCGGCAGCGCGGTGAACGCCACGCCATGCTCGCGCGCGGTGAGGTAGGTGGTCAAGGCCATCTCGCTCACGTCGAACTCCAGCGCGCGGACCATTCTGCGAAACCCCTTGACCAACACCGGAATCTCCTCGAACTGCAACGAGAAGCCGGCCGGGGTCACCCGACCGTCCTTGAGGGCTTGGTTGGCTCCCTGGCTACGCGTCATCACGGTCAGCAGGCGATCAGACTCAGACATCTTTCATTTCCCGTCCCTAGTGGCGTCGGTCACGTTGATGGTAGATTGGCCTGACCATAATGCCAACGGTTGATCGCTTTATGCGGGCGGCGCCGAAGAGTTCCCCAGGGGTGACAGATGGCTCAAAGTGTCTTGGCCGCCGTGCGGACCGCGCCGAATACCACTGAACTGCGCGAACTGCCGATGCCAGAACTGGCAGATGACGCAGCACTACTGAAGGTAGAGGTCGCGGGAATCTGCGGGACCGACGTAAAGATGTACGCGACACCGCCGTTCGATTCCCCGGTGATCATGGGACACGAGAACGTCGGCACCATCGCGGCGGCGGGCCGGAAGTTCAAACAACTGCACGGGGTGGCCGAAGGCGACCGCGTCTTCGTCGAACATTACGTCGGCTGCTACAACTGCGAGTGGTGCCGGATCGGCGAGTACCGCCATTGCGAAGCGACCGATTGGCGAACCAACGCCGATGCGCGCCGCTACGGCTACACCTCCTCCGACAACCCAGGCACGTTGTGGGGCGGCTTCTCCGAATACATGTACCTGCCCTGGAATGCGGTGTTGCACAAGGTGCCCGACGGAGTGACCGCCGAACTGGCCGGCTTGGTCACCCCGCTGTCCAACGGTATCGAGTGGGCACTGCTGGCGGCCGGAGTGGGCTACGCCGACACAGTGCTGATCCAGGGGCCCGGCCAACAGGGCCTCGCGCAGGTGGTCGCCTGCAAACAGGCGGGCGCATCGCTGATCATTGTCACCGGGACCACCCGAGACCGAGCGCGGCTTGACCTGGCCGTCGAACTCGGCGCCGATGAGGTGATCGACATCGAGCAGACCCCTGCCCTCGATCGCGTCATGGAACTGACCGCGGGCAAGGGGGTCGATTTCGTCTTGGACTGCACCTCCAGGGCCGGCGCCGGCCCGGTGCTGTTCGGCATCGACGCGCTGAAGCGGCGGGAGGGCACGCTGCTGATCCAGGGCGAGTTGGCGAAATTTCCCGACTTCCCGATCAAGCACCTCACCGAGAAGGCCATCACCATCAAAAGCGCTCGCGGCCACAGCTATCGGGCATGCGAGCTGGCGCTGCAGCAGCTCGCCTCGGGCCGATTCCCCCTCGAGCGGCTCAGCACGCACCGCTTCGCCCTGGATCAAGTCGACCGGGCCATTCGCGCACTCGCCGGAGACACCGAGGACACCGATGTCATCCACATCTCGCTGATGCCGTGGCTGGAGAGGGGCGCCTGAGCATGTCGATAGTCGTACGCAATCCCCTGCGGGCCGATCCGGCGGCGCGTGACGGACTCGGCGAATACGGAGTTGCCACCATCCACGAAGCGCAGGGCCGCACCGGGCTGTTGGCGCCGTACATCCGGCCGATCTACACCGGCGCCCGCGTCTGTGGCACGGCGGTCACGGTCAGCGTGCCGCCCGACGACAACTGGATGATCCACGTCGCGGTGGAGCAGTGCCGGGAGGGCGATGTGCTGGTGGTGGTGCCGGAATCGCCGTCGCGGTACGGATACTTCGGGGAACTGCTGGCCACCGCGCTCGCGGCCCGCGGGGTGCGCGGCCTGGTGATCGAGGCAGGCTGCCGGGACATCGCCGAGTTGACCGCGATGAACTTCCCGGTCTGGTCCAAGTGCGTGTCGGCCCAGGGCACGGTCAAGAAACGGCTCGGCTCTGTCAACATCCCGGTGACGTGTGCCCACACCACGGTCCACCCCGGTGACGTGGTGGTCGGGGATGACGACGGGGTGGTCATCGTGCCGCGTGCGGAGGCGCCGAATGTGCTGATCGCGTCCAAGGAGCGCGAGAAGCGGGAAGAGCGCACCCGCGAGCGTTACCGCCATGGCGAGCTCAGCTTGGACGTGCACGATATGCGGGCCGACCTCGCCCGGCTGGGCCTGCGCTATGTCGACCACGAGGACGCGGCCAGGTGATCATCGACATCCACGGTCATTACACGACCGCACCCCACGCGCACCAGGAGTTCCGCGACAGCCAATTGGCCGCGCTGACTGACCCGACCCGCCCGGCACCCCGCCCCGGCCGGATCGGCGACGACGAGATCCGGGAGAGCGTCGAACTCAACCAGCTGCGGGTGCTCCGCGAGCGGGGCGGTGACGTGATGCTCTTCTCGCCGAAGGCATCCGCGATGGAACACCATCTTCCCGACCAGCCGACCGCAACCGCGTGGGCCCGCGCGTCGAACGATCTGGTCCACCGGGTCGCGGAGCTGTATCCGGAGGCGTTCGTTCCGGTGGCGCAGCTGCCGCAGACGCCGGGCGGTGAGCTGGCCCCGGTGATCGACGAACTACGCCGCTGCGTGGATGAACTCGGCTTTGTCGGGTGCAACCTCAATCCCGACGCCGCGGCCGGCTATTGGACGACTCCGCCGATGACCGACGAGTACTGGTATCCGTTGTATGAGGCGATGGTTGAGCTCGACGTGCCCGCCATGGTGCATGTCTCGACATCCTGCAACCCGAACTTCCACACCCTGGGCGCGCACTATCTCAACGCCGACACCAGTGTGTTCATGCAGCTGGTACAGAAGGACCTGTTCGACCGCTTTCCGACCCTGCGTCTGGTGATACCGCACGGCGGCGGTGCGGTGCCCTATCACTGGGGGCGGTTTCGCGGGCTGGCGGCGCGGATGGGCAGGCCCGACCCCAGCGAACTCTTACGCAATGTCTTCTTCGATACCTGCGTCTATCACGGACCGGGAATCGAGTTGCTACACAACGTGATTCCCGCCGAGAACATCCTTTTCGCCTCCGAGATGCTCGGTGCCGTCCGGGGCAGTGATCCACACACCGGTATCGAGTGGGACGACACCCTGGTCTACGTGGACAACCTGGGCCTGGCCGAATCGGAGCGACGGGCCATTGTTGAAACCAATGCCCGCCGGGTATATCCGCGACTGGACCGCCGGTTGGCGCGCAAAGAAGAGGTGAACAGTGTCTCGGCTTCAGTTGACCTTGGCGTGCGGTGACTACGACCGGACCCGCGCGCTCGACGACGGCAGCGTGCGGGCCGACGGGATCGACCTGACCTACCTGCGGTTGCCGGTGGAGGAGACGTTCTTCCGAATGCTGCGGCACCGCGAGTTCGATATCGCGGAGATGTCGCTGTCGACGTATGTGGCGACCCTGGACCAGGACCCGCGACCGTTCGTCGCGCTGCCGGTGTTCACCTCGCGCATGTTCCGGCACGGCGGGATCTATCTCAATGCCGATGCCGGTATCGCCACCCCGGCGGATTTGCGCGGCAAGCGGGTCGGGGCGCCCGAATTCCAGCTGACTGCGGGTGTGTGGATCAGAGGCATCCTCGCCGAACACCATGGTGTGCCGGTCGATTCGGTCACGTACTTCACCGGGGGACAGGAAACGCCGGGGCGCATCGAGAAGGGCAAAGTCGACACCGGTCTCGATATCCGACCGATACCCGCGGGCGCGACGCTGTCGCAGATGCTGGCGACGGGGGAGATCGACGCGTTGCACACCCCGCGCGTACCCAGCCCGTTCCGCGATCGCGATCCACGGGTGAGGCGGCTGTTCGACGATGTGATCAGCGTCGAGAAGGAGTACTACGCGACAACCGGCATCTTCCCCATCATGCATGTGGTGGCCATCCGCAGTGACGTCTACGAGCGGCACCGCTGGATTGCCCAGTCCCTCTACAAGGCCTTCCTGGCGGCGCGCGACGAAGCGTATGCGCGCGTTTACGATTCATCGGCGTTGCGCTTCATGGAGCCCTGGCTCATCCAGCACCTCGAAGAGGCCAGGCAACTACTGGGCCAAGACTTCTGGTCGTACGGGGTCGGCCCGAACGAGCAGACGCTCGAGGTGTTCCTGAACTATCACCACGACCAGGGTTTGTCCCGGCGCCGCTACCGGCCGGCCGAGCTGTTTGCTGCCGAGACAGCCGAAGCATTCGTCATCTGAACGACTGTCGTCAAAGTCCTTCACAACGATCGCCGAACATGATAGAAATCACACCAATGGTCTGAGGTCAGTCCATTCACATTTCCCCAGAGTTGAGGAGCGCGCCGTGACGAAAAAGCGTTCGGCTACCTACGTCGTAATGGCACTGGTTCTGCTCATCGCCGCATGCGGTAACCCCAATGCCGGCGCCCCCGGCCCGGCGGCGTCCGAGTCCTCGGCGGCGCAGCAGGTGTACGACAAGATCAACGGAATGTCGGGAGACGAGCGCACCAGCACGCTGGTCGACCTGGCCAAAAAGGACGGCCAGCTGTCGCTGTATACGTCCAACACCGACATCGACGATGTGGTGAAAGCGTTCGAGGACAAGTACGGCATCAAAGTCGAGACCTATCGCGCGAACTCGGAGACCGTGTTGCAGCGGGTCTTGCAGGAGGCCAGCGCGCGGTATCAGGGTGCCGACATCATCGAGACGAACGCCGGTGAGCTCAACGCGCTACAACAGCAGCAGTTGCTCTCCCCCTACGAGGGCGCACTGCGGGAAAAGGTGCGACCCGAGGGCCGAAAGGACGGCTGGACAGCCGATCGGTTCAACGCCTTCGTGGTCGGCTGGAACACCGCCAAGGTGGCGCCGGGCACCGAACCGAAGTCATTGAAGGATCTGACCGGTCCGCAGTGGAAGGGCCGAGTGGGTCTGGAGATCGGCGACGTCGACTGGTACGCCGCGATGTACACCTACTACCAGTCGCAGGGGATGTCCGACCAGGACATCAATAACCTCTTCCGCAGCCTGGCCGCGAACGGCAAGATCGCCAAGGGTCACACGGTCATGGGTGAGTTGCTGGCCGCCGGACAGTTCGACACCGCGGTCTCGATCTATTCGCACACCGTGGACAACGCGGCCGAGAAGGGCGCCCCGGTGGCCTGGAAGACCGACGGCAAGCCGATAGAGCCGGTTGTACTGCGGCCCAACGGCGCTGGGCTGATGAAGACGGCCAAGCATCCGGCCGCGGCCATGCTGTTCCTCGATTTCCTGCTGACCGACGGTCAAGCGGTGATCGCGGGGGCGAACCGGATCGGAGCGATCCCCACCGCTGATGATCCGCTGGCGGGCGTCGAGACCGTCTCCGTTCCGGAGGAGGAGTTGCTCAACAACGCCAAGAAGTGGAGCGACGCCTACAAGAACGTGACCGACGCCGGTGGTCAGTCCTGAGTAAGTCCGCGGTCGATCACTGATCCATCAACCAAAACGGCAGCGGGTTCCGCGGCTGGGAAGGCAGGACATGGCAACGCGCACCACCACCAAGGTCTCGCACTACCACGTGCAGAAGAAGCGCAGGGCCGATTTCATCGATCAGTGGCGCGGCTACCAGAAGACCGTTGTCGCGCTGGAGGACGTGAAACTTGTCGAGACAGCCCGCGGCACCCGCGTCGGGGTCTATGCGGGTGCTGATGGCGACCGTCCGACCCGCTCGATGGACGCACTCGTCCACGAGATCGAGCCCGGCGTGGTGTCGACCATCCACCGGCATTCCTGGGATGCCATGGTGCTGGTGGTGGCCGGCCACGGGTGGACCGAAATAGACGGCGAGCGGATCGACTGGGGCCCAGGGGATTCACTGCACCTGCCGGCCTGGTCGTGGCATCGCTCTGGTAACGACGGCGACATTCCCACCAGGTACATGTCGTTCTCCAGCGAGCCACTGCTGGAGACCATGGGCATGTCGGTACTGGAAGATGCCGGCCACACCCCGATCGCGGAATTACCTTCGCGGCCAGGCTATTCCGAGGATGCGGCCGGCGACGATCCGTACGCCCGGCGCATCCGGCGGCTGGCCCGCGACCAGCAGGGCCGCCGGTCGGGTCGCCTACACACCGACTGGGACGAACTCGAGCTGTTGCCGACGCCCCGCGGGACGCGCACCACCTTCCTGCTGGACCGTGCGATCGGCTACCAGGCATCCGGTATCTCGATGGCGATGTTCGAACTCGGCCCGGGCCGTGGGCAGTCCATGCACCGCCACGCCGGCGAGGCCTGGCTCTACGTCCTCGAGGGCACCGGGCACAGCTACCTCGGCACCGAGCCCGAAGGCGGTACCGAATACCCCTGGAAGAAGGGCGATCTCATAGTCGTCGACCACTTCCTGTGGCACCAGCATTTCAATGACGACCCGCAGAACACGGCGAAAGTGGTTCGCATCCACATGTTCGACAGCCTGCTGGACACCATGCGGGTGCTGATGGATCCCATGGTGCTCTTCGAGGAGCCGCCGGAGCACATCCGCGATGCCCAGGCCGGTGACATCAGCACCATCGACTGGCCGGAAGTCACCAGACCGACGTGGCCGTGACAGCCTTGGCGCTTCCACCCGGTGTGCTGTCCATCCATGCGTTGCCGGCAGACCACCACGACGGGCCGTGGGACCACATCCTCACTCCGCCGGGGGTGAAGGAACGGTTACTCAACCACGCCCTGTTGACGCTGTTGCACGGGCCTGCGCTGGCCACGCTCGCCGGGTTGCCGCACGGGCTCATCATCCTGGCCGGGCCGCCCGGGACCGGCAAGACGACGTTGGCGCGCGGTCTGGCGCAGATGGCCGCGCGCGCGGTCGCCAAGCGCGGCGCCACCACCTACGTGGAGATCGATCCGCACGCCTTTCCGAGCGAGTTGCTCGGTGAGAGTCAACGCAACATCACCGCGTTGATGTCTGGCACCATCCCGGAACTCGCGGCCCGGCGGCCGCACACCGTGGTGCTGATCGACGAGGTGGAGAGCTTCGCGGTGCGTCGATCCGCGGCGTCGTTCGGGTCCAATCCGGTGGACGTGCACCGGGCCACCGACGCGCTGTTGGCCGGTATCGATGCGGTGGCAGCGGATCTGCCCAGGGTGCTGTTCGTCGCGACCACCAACTTTGTCGAGGCCGTCGACGAGGCATTCCTGTCCCGGGCCGACCTGGTGGTCACGCTGGCGTTACCCGACACTGTGACCATCGGAGAGATCTTCCGGCACAGCCTGCGTGAACTGGCCGTGCTCTGGCCCGCCATCAGGTCGCTGGCCGAGGACGACGGCCTGCACGCGAAGCTGGCGACGGCGTGCGTCGGCTGGGACGGCCGGCGAGTCCGCAAGCTGGTGCTTTCTGCGTTGGCGCAGCGCCAGGCGACCACCCGTGACCCGAACCTGCTGACGGCCGACGACCTGCTGGCTGCGGTCGAGACAATGGAACCCGAGGACATCGGGGTCACCCGATGACGCCGCTGATCCAGGACCGGAGGCAGTTGCCGGTGCTTCACTACGATTTCCGGACGACGGGCCTGGTGGTCTTCGACATGTTGGAGGCCTACCGCGACGCGATCCAGGCAGCGGGGTCGATCGGTCCGACGCAGCGGCTGATCGCCACGTGCCGCGCAGTCGGTATCCCGATCTTCTATGCGCGCGCCGACCACCGGGCCGACGGTGCCGACGCGGCCCGCACGCTGGCCGACACGGACAACCGGTTCCGGCCGTGGGGGCGTGACAATCCCTATCCCACCGCGCCGGTGCACGCGTCGGGTTCGGCGGGCATGTCCGTACTGGCGGAGATTGCGCCGGCGCCCGGCGACTACGACGTCCCAAAGCACCGGTGGTCGGCCTTCCACGGCACCCATCTGGAGTTGTCGCTGCGCAGCCGCGATATCGACACCATCCTGCTGGTCGGCGGATCCGTGCACGTGGGTATCGCCTCGACCGCGTTCGACGCCAGGGACCTGGATTTCCAGATCACCGTGATCCCGGAGTGCTGCCACGGTTTCCCCGAGCAGCGGGAGTTCTTCATGGCGAAGGTTTTTCCGCGGATGTGCAACGTCCGTGGCATCGATGACGTGATCATGGGACTGACGCCGGAGCGCTCGGCGGGCCGGTCCCGGATGGTCCGCGACGGGGGGTCGCGAGGCCGCCGGGCTGCTGGACACGGAGTGTGATCTGACTTACCATGGTCAATGGTCTAACCATTGTACATAAGAGGGATTCGCGAAGGAGAACAGAATGGGCAAGAAGGGCCGCGTATTCGTCCGGGGGCTCACCTCGGAGACGTACGGCCTGGGTGAGTTCCGCCGCCAGCAACTGGAAGTGGAACGCGTCCGGGATGACGACTTCGTAGTGGACGACGCGAAGATCGGGCATTCGGGGGATAGCGAACAATCACGCACCTGGTGGCGGATCGGCCCGGGTGACGAGGACTTCCTGACCCAGACCATTCAGGTGCACTTCGTCGAACTTCCGCCGCAGTCGTCGAACCACGGTCACGGTCATCAGAACGAAGCGGCGTTCTACATCCTCGAAGGCAACGGCTACGAAATCCACGACGATCAGCGATACGACTGGTCCACCGACGATCTGGTGTTCGTGCACACCGATTCGGTGCACCGCCACTTCAACCCCTATGACGAGAAGGCGCTCGCACTTGTCGTCAAGGCGAAATGCACCTGGATGTTCATGGGCCTGATCCAGCAGGGCCGCAGCGGCCCGGTGGACAACGAAGCGGCGTTCGGCCCCCGCGAGGACTGGTCGAACATCTGGACCCCCGGCGTACTGGACCGGAAAAAGGTCATCGGGCCAGCCGACACCGTCTGGGAGCAGAGCCCGCTGGGGCGGGTGCGGACCATCTCCTCACCGGAGAGCACCGACGCCCGGATCTTCAGCATCGATGCGTTCGAGCTCGAGGTGGCCGCCGGCGGCCATTCGGGTAAGTACTGGAAGATGGCCGACGAGGTCTACTACGTGCTGGCCGGCGGAGGCTATGCGCTGCAGTGGGAGGTCGAGGCGGAGATCGCCGAAAAGTATTATGCGCGTATCGCTTTGGAGCCGAAGCGCTACGACATCAAGACCGGGGACACCCTGTACGTCCCGCAGAATCACGTGTGCCAGATCTTCGCGGCCGATGGCACGCCGCTGCGGTTGTTCAACGCGCAGAACCGCGTGTTCAAGCACCTCGGCTACGACGCCGTGCACTACTTCGAGCCGGCTTCCGGCGCCAACGAGCCTGCAGGCGAACTGGCGCAAACCTCCGCGTAAGCCTTCCGGTCCGGCGGCCTGCAGCCC
>JBEVHL010000657.1:0-24019 GCA_040511255.1 Mycobacterium sp.
GGCGCCTGCGCGACGAACCGCTGGGTTTCCTCGACATCGCCGAATGGGAGAACCTGGGCCGGACCGCCGAGCGTGGGCTGCTGGACGGGGTGTTCCTCGCCGAGACCCTCGGCTTCGGGCAACAGGATTTCACTAAGCCCTGGAACGCAATTGACCCGTTCATCGTGCTGACCGCGGTGGCTCGCGCCACCACGCACGTCGGGTTGGTGGCGACGGTGTCGTCGACCTACCGCCACCCATACCACATCGCCCGGCTGGCCTCTTCGCTCGATCTGGTCTCCGGCGGCCGGGTCGCCATCAACGTCGTCACCACGCAATCGACCAGGGCTGGAGCACAATTCGGACTGGATGCCCACCCCGACTACGACACCCGCTACGGCCGCGCCGATGAGGCGATCGCGGTGATCAAGCAGCTGTGGCAGTCCTGGGATCCGGATGCACTCGTCGGTGATAAGGAAAGCGGTGAGCTGACCGACCTTTCGAAGGTGCGCGAGGTCGACTTCGTCGGTGAGCATCTGAAGGTGAACACCTGGTACCAGGTGCCGCGCTCGCCGCAGGGCCACCCCGTGGTGCTGCAGGCGGGCGCCTCCGAACAGGGTATCGATCTGGCCGCCAAGCACGCCGACGCGGTGTTCTGCGCCGAACACAATCTGGCGCAAGGTAGGGAGTTTGCCGCCAAGGTCAAGTCCCGCGCGCGAGATGTCTACGGACGCAACCCCGACGAGGTCCTGATCCTGCCTGGACTGTGGCCGGTGCTGGGCAGCACCGAGGCCGAGGCGCGGGCGCGTCGCGACGAACTGGAAAGCCTCAACACCGACAACGTCGACTCGCTGGTGTCACTGGCCAAGCAGATCGGCGTACCGGTGGACAGCCTCGAGTTGGATCGGCAGTTGCCGTGGGAGCTGATCAACTCACCGGACTGGAAGCCCACCAGCTTCGGGTTCGCCAATTCCGTCCTGCAGGCTGCCCGCACCGAGGACCTGACGGTGCGGACGCTGCTCGACCGGCACATCGCCGGCGGCGGACACCGCATGGTGGTGGGCACGCCGGAGCAGGTGGCTGATGAGATGGAGGCGTTCTTCACCGGTGGAGCGGCGGACGGGTTCAACCTGAACCACGACTTCTACCCCGTGGGACTGGACCTCATCGTCGACCATCTGGTGCCGGAGTTGCAGCGGCGCGGCCTCTTTCGCCAAGAGTACGAGGCCACCACGCTGCGTGGTCACCTCGGCCTGCCGCTGCCTGTGGTGGCCCGGGTCTGACGTTCAGTGGTCGTAGTAGTCCCCGCCGCGGGAGAACTCGACGAAGATGCACGCCTGGTCGCCCACCGCCCAGGCGTCGTGGCCGGGCGGTAGCAGCATGACGTCGCCGGCGGAGAATTCCTCCTTCGCGCCGTCGGTCATCTCCACCGCGAGCGTCCCACTGGTCACCAGTGCCACGTGCGGTAACTGACACAGGTCCGTGCCCGCGTAGTCCTTCAGGTCGTTCGACCATCGAGCGCCCGCCCCGAACGTGACCTCGGTGACCGAGACGCCGTCGAGCGTCGCGGTCCGCTTGGAGATCAACCCGTGCACGTCCTGAGGTGCATCTGCGAGTCGCGCTTTTTGCATCGAGGGGTTGTATTCACTCATGGCTGCAGCCTTCCACACCTCAGCCCGTGGTGACCGGGTCCAGGATCGTCGTGTAGCCGATGCTCGCGTCGGCGTCGGTCTTGAGGCCGCCCACCTTGAAAGCGGCGTTGACGATCTCCTGCTGGATCTTGAGGAACTGCGGGTCACCGATTTTGTAGAAGGTCATATGAGAGTTGTTCTGCCAGTTGACCTTCGCCACATCGGGTGTCTGGTTCAGCACGGTGTCCATCAGCTTCTCGTATTCGGTCTCGTGGGCCGGGATCCACTCCTCGTACACCTTGCGCAACCGCCCGAAGAAGTCCTTGATCGCGGCCAGCTTGGCGGGGTCTTTCAGGGCGTCGGTGCGGGCGAGCCAGCCGCCACCGTTGCCGATGGTCCCGAGGCTCTGCGGATCGGCGATCTTGATGGCCTCGCCGGAATCGACGAGCTTCTTGACCAAGAAATATGACGTGACGACAGCATCGAGATCACCCGCATTGAAGGCGTTGGCGGCGGCCTGATTGGCCGGGAACTGCACGCCCTGGACGTCATCGGGCCCGAGTCCACCCCGCTCTAACGCCACCACATACCCGGCGTAGATGTTGCCGCCGTAGTTGTAGCCGATCTTCTTGCCCTTCAGATCGGCCAGCGTCTTGATTCCCGAACCCTTCGTCACGTAGACAGCAGGCGAGGGGAAGGGCGCATTGGGGATGTACTGCACCGCGAATCCCTGGATGGGTGCGGTCTCCTTGGTCCAGGTGGTCGCGGCGTTGGCCACCTCGAACGCACCCGTGTTGTCGCCGGCCTCACCGACGTCGATCTGCTTGCCGTACAACGCGGCCAGCTGACTGGCCGGCCCGTTGATGATCGGCACCTCGTATCTGTACGGCAGATCCTCGAACAGCCCGGACGCCTTCAGTAGGGCCGGGAAGTCGGCGGTCTGGTAACTGATCTTGAGGTCGACGCCGCCGTTGGCCCCGCCGCCGCCAGACGTGGTGGCCCCGCCACACGCGGTGACCGCTGACATCAGCACTGCGAGGGCGAGAGCCAAGATGCGGCGCGGGGTGATGACGGAGCTCATGGAGAGGGGGTTCCTTGTTCTAAGAGTGGTTCTGTGAGTGGGCCGCCGACTGTGCGTGCCACGCCGAGTTGCTCGAGCAGCGTCGCCCGGAGTTCGAGGAAGCGCGGATCGTCACGGCGGCGGGGCTTTTCGATTTCGACCGGCACTTCCATCGCGATCGATCCGTTCGACAGCACCAGCACGCGGTCGGCCAGCAGGATCGCCTCGTCGACGTCGTGGGTGACCAGGACGACGGCCGGTTCGTGCTTGGCGCACAGCGCGGCCAACAGGTCGTGCATCTTGATACGGGTCAGAGCATCCAGCGCGGCGAACGGTTCGTCGAGCAGCAGCAGGTCCGGCTCGGTGACCAAGGCCCGGGCCAGCGCGACGCGCTGGGCCTCACCGCCGGACAGCGTGCGGGGCCAGGCCTTGGCGTGGCCCTCGATGCCGACCTCGGCCAGAGCGTCGACGGCCTTGCGACGTGCCGCGCGTGGCCGTCGCGCACCGAGTACGACGTTGCGCCAGACTCTTTGGGCAGGGACCAGACGCGGCTCCTGGAAGACGGTCGAGCGCACTCGCGGCACCACCACATGCCCTGCATCGGCGGTGTCCAGGCCACCGATGATGCGCAGCAGGGTCGTCTTACCCGTGCCGGACGGGCCGAGCAGTGCGACGAAATCGCCTTTGTGCAACCGGAGGTTGACATCGTCGAGCACCGCCCGGCCGTTGAAGACGCGCCGCACTCCGACGGCCTCGACCGCGTAGGCGAGGTCCGGTTCAGCCGATGTTGACACGAGCCCTCCAAGGTAGGACGAGGCGCTCGAGGCCGCGCATGAGGAAGTCGATGAGAATCCCGAGCACCGCGTAGATCCAGATGCCTGCGATGACGATGTCCGGGCGCTGGTTGTTCTGGGCGTTGATGATCAGGTAGCCGATGCCGGCCGTGGAGTTGACCTGCTCGGCCAGCACCAGGGACAGCAGGGAGAACGAGCACGCAAAGCGCACACCGGTGAGGATGCCGGGCATCGCCGTCGGGAAGATGATGCGCCGCGCGATCTGAAAGCCGGACAGCCCGAAGGTCTTGCCCGCCTCGATGAGTTTCTGGTCGACACCCTTCACCGCATGAAAGGTGTTCAGGTACAGCGGGAACAGCGCCGCGGCGGTGATGAGCGCGAGCTTGGACGGCTCGTCGATACCGAACCAGGTGACGAACAGCGGAACCAAGGCGATGAACGGGACGGTCCGCAGCATCTGCAGGGTGGCGTCGAACGTTTCCTCACCGATCTTCCACAGCCCGGCGAAGATGCCGAGCACCAGGCCGATGGTGCCGCCGATCAACAGCCCTTCCCCGGCTCTACGCAGCGAGATCGGCAGGGCCGCCTGCAGCGAGCCGTTGTCCCACAAGTAGCTGTAGGCCTCGACAATCGTCTTCGGTGACGGCAGCACGTCTTCGGAGATGCCACCCCAGCTGACTGTGAGCTGCCAGAACACGATCAGCAGGATCGGCACACTGATGCGCAACGTCCAGCCGGCCCAGAACCGGGTCCGTTGACGCACCCTCTGGCGGCCGCGGTTCTTCGGGCTCAGGTCGATCAGCGATTTATCCGGGGTCACCGGTTTGGCCACCGCGACCGAGGTGGATGGCGCGCTGTCGGTGGTGAGTTCGCTGGTGGTCATGAACGAGATCCTCACGGGGCTTGTCCCCCGTCGACTGCATGACGGCAGCATCAAGCCGCCGGGACGGATCTCAGCTTGCGGTGCGGCACTCCGGCGAACAAGAAAGTTTGGCTACGAAAACAGCCCAACTTGGCTTAACACTCAAAGCCGGCTGAGCAGCTCGGTTTTCTTCGCGGCGAATTCGTCGTCGGTGAGGATGCCGCGTTCGTGCAGCCCGGCCAGCGCCTCGATGGCCGAGATGATCGCGGTGGTATCCCCGGACGCACCGGCAGGGGAGGTGGGGGCCTGCGCTGCGGGCGCGGGCGCGGCGGTGGGGGTTTCGGCCACCTGCTGTGCGCCGAGTTCGGTCAGACTTGAAACATCGAACGTGCCGAATTGGCTGGTGAAACTCACCGAGCCGGGTCGGCCGCCCTGCTGCTGTTGCACGCCACCGATCCGGTGCTCGTCGGTGTCGAAAATCCTTGTGACGCCGCCTGTTTGGATCGCCAGCCGCCGGGTGCTCGGAAAGATTGCGTAGCGTGAATCGTTCTGCCCGCCGGACGCGCTCGGAATGCCGAGGTCAGCCGGCCACCAATTGGCCGACGGCACTGCGGCCTGGGCGCCCTCAGGAAACACCGCGATAGTGGTCAGCAGTTGGGCCAACTCCGCACACAGCCCGTCGACGCGTGCCTTGAGTCCGTTGTCGAACATATTGCCGACCATCGTCATCCCGCCCCGCATCCACTGGCCGGACCCCCCGAGTTCGGGGATGGAGAACTGCGCCATGGTGCCGCCGCCGGCGTGCACCGCGAACAACATGGCCAGCACCGCATCCCGGGACAGCCCGTAGCGCTGCGCGATATCGGTGACGGCGGTCTGCGCCTCGGGCGTAACCGTTGACTGCATGGTGGGAAATCTTTCGTCGTCTGTTCCGATCGAGACTACCGAAGCAACGAATCCGTCGAGTAGATAAAGACCGGTGCGAGGTCCGCCGGCCGTCGTCGACCCGAGCCGGGTCAAACTTTGCCCGAACCTCTACAAAACGGGGCACGGTCCAGCCAAATCCCAGTGGGCCGGCCTGCCGTCGTGGCAGGATGGACGGACCTTCGACACGGTCAAAGGCGGGGGGTCGGTGTCAGTCAAGGGTAGCCAGCTTCGTCTCGCACTGTTTGCCACTTTTGCAGTACTGGCGTGGGCCAACGCGCTGGCGATCTACGGTGACGAAGCTGCGCGCTGGGTGGCCGCTGCGCTACAAGGGGTCTGCGGTATCGCCGCGCTGGTGTGCGCAGTCCTGGTGGCGAGCCAGGTGTTCGGCAGCTCGCGGTGGTGGCGCTTGCTGATCGTCGCGGCGATGCTCAGCTGGCTGGTCGGCGAGCTGTTCTGGTGGTGGGGCGCCGCGGGGCAGGGCGGCACCTCTTCTCCACCGGTAGGGGTGGCCGCATACTTCCTGCCGCCGGTGCTGTCCCTGGCCGCCATGGTTCTGCTGGCCCGGGCCGGTGGGGGTCTGCGCGGCAGGCAGGAAACGTTGTTGCGCTATTCGCGTGCCATCGCCCTGCTGGACGGGTTGGTGGCGGCGGTGACGTTCGCGATCCTGGTCCTCATCGCCGGACTGGGCACGATGAACGGCGCCGCCCTGCCCCGATCGCAGAACGTCACCGTCGTGATCGCCTACTCGCTGGTGCAGCTGATCGTGGTGGTGGTCGCGGCGCTGATGGCGATGAGCTACCGCCGCGACCGGCCTTACCGGGCCAACTTCTTGCTGCTTTCCGGCGGGGTGGTGACGGTCGCGGCCTCGGAGAGGCTAGTGGCGTACCTGCGCACCGTTGGCGTGACCGACGGAGATCTATGGGGCGGCGTCGGCGCCATCCTCGGCCCGTTGATGATCGCCTTCGCGATGCTGCACCTTCATCCCCAGCCTGACGGCGGTCGCCGAGATGACGCCATGGACTGGGTGCAGTCGGTTCTGCCGTACCTCGGCTTCCTGGGCATCTGCGCGCTCCTGGCGTTTCACTTATTGATCGCCAGACGCCTGGATCCGGCGGTGGTGTGGGCGGCACTGGCGGTGATCATGCTGGTCACCGCGCGACAACTGGTGGCGATGCGCGCCCAGCGGCAACTGACCCGCCGGCTGTATGACGCGCAGCATCGGCTGGCCCACCAGGTGCATCACGATGCGTTGACGGGGCTGCCCAACCGGTTGCTCTTCGCTCGGCAGCTCGACGATGCTTTGGCGCACCGCAAGTTCGTGCTGATCTTCGTCGACATCGACGACTTCAAAGAGGTCAACGACCAGTTCGGCCACGCCGCAGGTGACGAACTGCTGTGCGCGGTGGGGGAACGGCTGCAGCGTTGCGTCGGGGCTGCGGACACCTTGGCCCGCATCGGTGGCGATGAATTCGCGATCTTGATCGAGGGTAAGCACGAGGCGCCCGAGGTGGTCGCGGACCGCCTCCGGGTGGCGCTTCGGGATCCGTTCGCTGTGCACGGATCGTCGGTGCGCGTGCGAGCCAGCATGGGTCTGGTCCGCCCCGATATCGGCGAGCCGGCGCCCACGTCCGATGACCTGCTCCGCCAAGCCGACATCTCGATGTATGCGGGCAAGCGGCTCGGCAAGGACACCGCGGTGATCTATCGACCGTCCTCGAGCGTCTCGGTGGATTTTCCGAGCGCCCTGCGACAGGCGGCCGGAGGAGTACCGCCCGGGTTCAGACTGGCCTATCAGCCGGTGGTGAGTCTGCCGGACGGCACGCTGGTGGCAGTCGAAGCCCTGGCACGGTGGAGCGCGCCGAACGGAATGCAGATCCCGCCGGAAACCTTCGTGGCCATGGCCGAAGGTGCCGGTCTCGGGGCCGCCCTCGACACCATGGTGTTGGCGTTGGCTTGTCAGGAGGTGCAGGAGGCCGGCCTGCCACTGGACATCCACGTCAACGTCGGCGCGGCGCGGCTGGGCAGCCGCGCCTTCGAGCAGGAGGTGGCGCGCACGCTGGAGAGGTACGCGTTCGAACCCGGCCGGCTCGTCCTGGAAATCACCGAAACCGTTCCCATCGTTGACCTTTCGGACGGGGCCGCCGCCATCAGGCGACTGCGTGCGCTGGGCGTGAAGGTGGCTCTTGACGACTTCGGGGCAGGGTTCAACTCGCTGACATATCTGCATGCGCTGCCGGTCAACGTGGTCAAGCTCGACCGCAGCCTGGCGGTGGGTGCCGAACCCGAGCGCGGTTTCGAGCTGTACCGCTCTGTCATCGGATTGTGCGGAGCATTGGGGCTCGAGGTGATTGCCGAAGGAATCGAGTCGACGGCGCAGGCTGACACGGTGTTCGCGGCGGGCTGCCGGTTCGCCCAGGGACACCTGTACGGGCGCGGTGTGCCGATCAGCGAAGTGGGCCGCCCGTTATCGCCCCGCGGCGATCCCGTGCCAGGACCATGATCGGCCCGACCCGGGATACGGCGGGTCGGCACTGACGTATACGTTCCAGAGATGAGCCAAGTCGCGGTAATCACCGGGGGAGCGGGTGGCATGGGTCTGGCCACCGCCAAGATCATCGGGCGCGATCAGCCGGTGGTGCTCGGCGATGTCAGACCGGACCGCCTCGATGCTGCGGCCGCCGCGCTGGCCGACCTCGGGATCTCGGCCACGATCGTCCGTTGCGATGTCACCGACCGTGCGGCGGTGGCCCGAATGTTCGAGACTGCGGCGAGCCTCGGGACACTGTCGGCGGTGGTCCACACCGCCGGGGTGAGCCCCAGCATGGGCGACGCGGACTATGTCATGACCACCAATGCACTCGGCACACTCAACGTCAACGAAGCCTTCTTCGACGCCGCAACCGAAGGTGCCGCGATCGTCAACGTCGCGTCGATGGCCGCGCACCTTGTGCCTGAATCTCATATTCCCGCAGCACAATTCCCACATGCACTGCAGGACGTGGCTGGCTTTGCCGACGAGATGGCGGCGGCCTGCGCCGCGCTGCCTGTGGAGGCCCGGTCCGGTTTCGCCTACGCGGTGAGCAAGAGTTTCGTCAGGTGGTACAGCACGTCACAGGCGGAACGGTTCAACGGCCGGGGGCTGCGCATCGTCTCGGTCTCCCCGGGGTCTGTCGACACCGAGATGGGTCAGCTCGAAGCCGATGCCGGGGCGGGCGCGCTGGTCGCCGATTTCGCAGTGCCGCGGTGGGGCAAGGCCGAAGAGATGGCTGAGCTGTTCGCCTTCTGCGTCAGTGCCAAAGCCGGCTATCTCACCGGCACCGACATCCTCAACGACGGCGGAGTGGTCGCCTCGATGAAGGAACGCGCCCGGGTGGCCGCCGGCAACGGATGACCGACCGCGACGATCAGTGCCGCGTTATGTGCTGACGGCGCTTTGCCTTTCGAGGAATGCGGCGGTGTCGTAATAGGTGCGGAACGCGTCGATGGTGTCACCCGTTGCCTCCAGCACACTCACGCCGGTGTAGCTGAAATCGGAGCCGTCGGGCAGGGTGCCTTGCGACGTCCACTCCAGATAGGCAATGCCCTCGTCGGTGGTGATGTGCTGGAATGTCGCTTCGAGTTCATCGAACACGTTGCGGTACTGCTCCCAGAACGTCCGGGCGCCCTCTGCGCCGTGCTGCCCGTGGGGCATGCCGGCCTTACTCAACGTCGCGTCTGCACTGAACAGCTTCAGAAGTGGCTCGACATTGCGGTCGCGGTGCAACTCTTCGAGCGCGCGGACAAACTGTTTCGTCAGATCATGCATGGTGGTCGGGTACCCGATGGCGGGCCGGCCACGCGGCGGGCGCACCGGCGTCAGACCTCCGTCACACCTTCTCGGCGCACGGACCGCTTCGCCCGTTGGCAGACTGGGTACCGCCCGCAGATGAACCATGACGGATTGTTCGATGTCCTGATCGTCGGTGGCGGCAACGCCGGCATCAGCGCTGCAGCGCGGCTCATCCGACAGGGCGTCACGGACGTCGCGGTGATCGAACCGCAGTACGTCCACACCTACCGGCCGCTGCTCTCCTACGTCGGTGGAGGAGAGGCCTCGCTGCGCGCCGCTGAACGCACGCAGCGGTCGGTGACACCGAAGGACTGCACCTGGCTCCAGGATGCGGCCGTGTCGGTGGACGCGGCGGAGAAGACCGTGCGCTGCGCCAGCGGGAAACGGTACCGGTATCGCGACCTGATCCTCGGGGCCGGCCTGGTTCCCGATACCGACGCACTACCCGGCATCGAGGCGGCACTGGAGCATTCCGCAGTGGCCAGCAACTACCTCGACCGGGCCGAGAAGACCTGGGACGTGGTGCAATCGGTCCAGCGGGGCGGGCATGCGGTGTTCACGGTGCCGCGTCCGCCGGTGAGTTGCACCGGCACCACCTTCAAGCCGCTGTTCCTGGCGGCTGCGCACTGGAAGAGTGCGGGTCGGCTTCCGGGCGTCGCCATCACCCTGGTCGTCGACCGACCGCACCTGCTCGGAGTCAAACCGCTCGACGATCGCCTCGCCGAGTGCCTCGGTGAGCTCGGCGTGCAGGTGCTGTTCAACACCGCGGTCTCCGCACTGCAACCCGAGCAGCGCCAGCTGACGGTGACCGATCACGCCGGCGTCGCGCAGCAGCTCACCTACGACCTGCTGCATCTGGTCCCGCCGTTCCGCGGCCCCACGTGGGTGGTGGAATCCGGCCTCACCGCCGAGGGCAGCCATGGACTTGTCGACATCGATTCCCGGACGTTCCGGCACCGGGCCCACCCCGAGGTCTGGGCGGCGGGAGACGGTGCGGCCGTCGATACCGACCCCTCCGGAGGTGCTCTGCGCCAACAGATTTCGATCCTGGTGGACAATCTGCTCGCCGCTCGCAGCGGCGGCCGATTCACCGAATACGACGGCTACACGGTGGCGCCGATCGCGACGGACGCACACCGACTGATCGCCGCCGAATTCGACCGGACCGGAACGGTGACGTCACCGCTGCCATCGTTCCTGGATCCACTCAAACCCCGCCGCACCACGTGGGCGTTCGACCGGTACGGACTTCCGCAGGTCTACTGGAATCTGATTCTCAACGGCCGGTTGTGACCGCAGACTCCGCAATCGAGGAGACGTAGTCCGACGACTCGTGCTCGCGGTCCTTGAGGTATTCGCGCAGGGAGTACGCGAACGCCGCCACCCACGCCACGATGATGACGCCGTAGATCGCGTTCTGCACCGCTGAGCTGACGTCGACGAGATCGCTGCGCAGCAGACTGCGGGCGTTGGTGAGCACGATGATGCCGCCGACGGAGGCGCCCAGCAGGCGCGGCGGAATGTGGCGGACCAGCCACGCCGCCAGCGGCGCCGCCACCACCCCGCCGGCCAGGATGGCCAGCACCCAGGTGAAGTTGACCCCCTGCGAGCCGAGGGCAAACAGGAAGCCCAAGCTGGCTGCGATCGCGATGACGAACTCGCTGGTGTCGATGGATCCGATCACCTTGCGCGGTTCGATCCGTCCGCTGGCCAGGATCGCCGGCGTACCGACCGGACCCCACCCGCCGCCACCGGTGGCATCCACGAAGCCCGCGACGAAACCGAGCGGCGCCAGGAACCGCTTCCGCAACGGCTTGCCGAGGTTGTGCCGCGGTATCCCCTGGAAGGTGAAGCGCACCAGGATGTAGATGCCGAGCACCAGCAGGATGATCGCCATCACCGGCGCCGCCGCCTCGGTGGACAGCTTCGACAACACCGTCGCGCCCAGGAACGCGCCGATGGCACCGGGGATCGCGATCTTGCGCACCACGCCCCAGTCGACGTTGCCGAACTTCCAGTGCGAAACCCCGGAAATCAGGGTGGTGCCGATCTCGGCGAGATGCACCGTGGCCGACGCGGCGGCGGGATTGGTCCCGATGGCCAGCAGCAGGGTGGTGGTCGTGACGCCGTAGGCCATCCCCAGGCTGCCGTCGACGAGTTGGGCCGCGAAGCCCACAATTGCAATGAGGACAAGGGTTTTCATCGGAATGCTCCAGTGGTCGGTGCTGAAGAACGCAGAGGGAGGTGGTCAGACTCGCGACGTCAGTTCAGCGACAGAGCGCGGAGGCCACCCGGAGCAAATCGACAGCACGACGGCTGACGAGTCTCTGGTGCGCCAACATGGAAACAACCCTTACCAGCAACGTCCTGCCTTGACAACCTATTGGCGCGTTGAGCGCTGATATCGGCGGTCCCGATCAGTCCGCGACAGAATTGCGGGCTGGCACCGCGGCGACGCTCGGCAAATAACGGCGCAGTAGCCGGCGAGCACCATGCGGATGGGTCTGCACCGGACCTGGCCGGACGGTGGATTCCTTTTCTCCGCAGAGCAATTGGCGACCGCGACGGTCTCGGGCCGCCCTGCGTCCAGCCCCGGCCGCGCAGACGGCCTACCATCATCGACAATCCCGTCGACGACCGCCGGAACACCGACCGCGCCATGCCGGTGTCGATTCACCCACCGTGGCACGGGGTATGCGACGGTGGTAAGGCGTATCAGTCTCCAATGCCGGTAAGGATGGACAGTGTCGAACACCCCCGAAACCAATCCCAGCTCCAAGCAGGTGCCGCAGGCCGAGTCCGCCTGGTTGTCGTCGTCCGCAGCAGATACGCGCGGATCGAACGCCGAAGAAGTGCAGTTCCACTACGACATCTCGAACGACTTCTTCAAGCTGTGGCAGGACCCCAACCAGGTCTACAGCTGCGCATACTTCGAGCGCGACGACATGACGCTCGAAGAAGCGCAGATGGCCAAGATCGATCTGTCGCTCGGCAAGCTCGGTCTGGAGCCAGGGATGACGCTGGTCGATATCGGCTGCGGATGGGGCGCGACGATCATGCGGGCGGTCGAGAAGTACGACGTGAACGTCATCGGTCTTACGCTTTCAGAGAACCAGAAGCAGCACATCGAGGACTTCTGGTTCGCCAATTCGAAGAGCTCCAGGCGCATGGAAGTTCGACTGCAGCCGTGGGAGGAGTTCGACGAACCCGTCGACCGGATCGTCTCGATCGGGGCTTTCGAACACTTCGGCTTCAACAAATACGACGACTATTTCAAGAAGACCTTCAACCTGATGCCCGATGACGGGGTGCAGTTGCTGCACACCATCGTGATTCCCAGTGATGAAGAGATCAAGGAACGCAAACTGCCGCTCACCATGTCGCGGGTGCGTTTCATCAAGTTCATCATGGACGAGATTTATCCCGGTGGCCGTTTGCCACTTGTCGCGCAGGTCGAGAAGCATGCCGTACAGGCCGGCTATACCGTGACCCGGAAACAGGCGCTTCGGCCGCATTACACCAAGACGCTGGATACCTGGGCGGCCAATCTCGAAGCCCACAAGGACGAGGCAATTGCCATCACGTCCGAGGAGATTTACGAGCGGTTCCTGAAGTATCTGACCGGCTGCGCGGATCTGTTCCGCCTCGGCTACACCGATGTCGTCCAATTCACCTGCGAGAAGGGATGACTGGTAATTTAGGTTAAGCACGCTAAGCACTTAGGGCCACATTTCTTTCGCGGTCCGTTGGATGGAGGTCAGTCGGGGATGGCTGAGACAACACGAACACCACAAACCGCGACGATGGAGCCGCATTTCGAAGACGTCCAGGCGCATTACGACCTGTCCGATGACTTCTTCGGTACGTTCCAGGACCCGTCGCGGACCTACAGCTGCGCCTTTTACGAGCGTGACGACATGTCGCTCGAAGAGGCGCAGATGGCGAAAATCGATCTGGCCCTTGGCAAGTTGCAGTTGCAGCCCGGTATGACGCTGCTCGATGTCGGTTGCGGTTGGGGCTCGGTGATGCAGCGCGCGGTCGAGAAGTACGACGTCAACGTCATCGGCCTGACACTAAGCAAGAACCAGGCCGCCTTTGCTCAGCAGCTGCTGGACTCGATTGACAGCCCCCGCTCCCGCCGGGTGCTGTTGAAGGGCTGGGAGCAGTTCGACGAGCCGGTCGACCGGATCGTCAGCATCGAGGCCTTCGAAGCCTTCCCGAAGGAACGCTATGGCGCGTTCTTCGAGACGTGCCATCGCATCCTGCCCAGCGGCGGGCGAATGGTGTTGCAGACCATCATGGGTCACCCGTTGAAGCGCTGGCCGGAGATGGGCATCCCGATCACCATGACCGACCTGAAGTTCATGCGCTTCATCGCCAAGGAGATTTTCCCCGGCGGGTCGATCCCGTGCGACGAAGACATCATCGGGCTGTCCCAGAACGCCGGATTCTCCGTTGAACAGAAGCAACTGCTCGACGAGCACTACGTGCGCACCCTGGACACCTGGGCCGAAGCTCTGCAGGCGAATCGGGACGCCGCCGTCGCCGCCACCTCGGTGGCCGATTACGACCGCTACCTGAAGTACTTGATCGGCTGCAGCGACTTCTTCAAGCGGGGTGTCAGCGAGTTGGGCCAGTTCACTTTGGTGAACGGGGCCGCGTGATTCTCACTGCATGCGGTCGAGCAGGTCTCGCGCTGCGGCGGTGACCAGTGCCCGGTCGTAGGTGATCACGAAGTCGAACCGGCGATCACCATCGCGTCTGACCCGAGCATTTTCGTGAGCGTGCTCACGGGCTATCAGCGCGGTGGCGTTGTGGGGTCCCAGCGCGATCACCGTCCATTCGGCGCACAACGGGTCGGCGGGATGCAGTTCGACCCCGCGAACGCCTGAGCCCAGGTCCGGCGGTAGGTTCTGCCCGAATACCGCAACCAGCGGGCAGGTGGCCGCCAGGTTGCGATAGCGCTCCTGGGTGGCCTTGGTGAAGTGCTGGTCGCGTTGCAGCGCGCTGAAGACCATGGGCCGGTCGTCGGCCTGTGCGGCCTGGCTCTCGATGTTGCGGGACAGCGCGGTCAGGGTTTGTTTGCGTGCGGTGCGCACCGGAGACGTACCTGCGACGCGGTCGAACGGCGAACCCGTGTTGGTGTCCTGCAGCTTGGTGTGCGGCGGTGGTGACCACGAGGCGGTGGCGTCCCGGTCCAGCGGTCCGGCATGGCCGAACCGGAACCCTTGGCCCAGCGTCGCACCCACCGCGAGTGCCTGCTCCAGGTGTTCTTCGGTCTCGATTCCTTCGGCGAGGATCGCGGCGTCGGTGCGTTCGTGATGGGCCAGCACCGCGGCCAGGGTGCGGGCCTGCGCGTACGTAGGTTGGGTCTGTATCAGCTCGAGATCGAGCTTGATGACGTCGGGCCGGATCACGTCGAGCAGGGCCAGCGAGTCCGGGTGTGCGCCGACGTCATCGAGGGCGATCGCGAATCCGTCGGCTCGCAGGGCGGCGACTTTGCGGATCAACGAATGCGGGTGGGCGAGCAGGCTGCGTTCGGTGATCTCGAACATCAAGGTCAGTTCGTCGTGGGCGCGCGCGAGCACCGGGTCACCTTCGCGACCGTCGTAGCGGGTCGACGGTTCGGCGTTCACGCACAACAGCGTGCCCCGCCGCAGCTGAGTGCTCAGCGCCATCGATATGGCGGCGTCGGTGCACAACCGATCGAGTGTTTCCAGGGCGCCGGTGGCGGCCGCATGATCGAACACCTGTTCCGGCTCGCAGCTGGGCAGCTCGGGCCACCGGGCCAGCGCTTCGAACCCGACCGTGGTTTCTTCGGGCAGCGAGACGATCGGCTGGAAGGCCGGGACCATTCCCGCGCCGGTGGCCGCCGCGTCGAGCCAGTCGGAGGTGATCGAATCATTCGCCATTGCTGTGAAGCATAGGTTCGTGACGGCGTCGGTTCAGCCTTGCCGACCCGCGATGAGCCCATCCTCAAGCCGGCGAAGCAGCGCAAGCGCGTCCGGCACCGCCGCGCGGTTCTCGCCGATCGTGGTGGCGAGGTGACGGGCCCAGTCGGCGCGGACCAACGCGAGATTCGACGCGGCTAGCGCAGTGGGGAAGAGGTTGACGCCGCGACGGTCGGCGGGATCGGTGCGGCGCTCGATGAGTCCGTGAGCCGCCAAGCTGCGCAGGGCGGTGCTCAGATTGCTGCGATGCAGCCCGGTGGCCTCGGCGACGTCGCTGGGCGCGGCGCCGGGATGGTGGTCGACGAAGCGCATCACATGGGCCTCGGACCAACTGAGGTGGATGACGCGGTCGTCGTCACCGGGCCGCCGGGAGCGGATCTCACGGGCCACGTTGAGGATCAACTCGGCCAGATCCGCCAGGTCGTCATCGTCGGTCGACGTGGCGAATGTCTCCATCGGGTGAGCGTACCGCGATTTGGTTATGCAATTATAGTTATCGAAACATAACCATGAGGGAGAACGATGAGCGTGCGCACCCGCACACCGACGGGCAAGCCTGACCCGGTCCGCACCGAGGCGCCGAAAATCGGTGCAGCCCTGCTCCTGGTCTTGGCATTGCTCTCCGCGGTAGCCCCCTTTGCCACCGATCTCTATCTGCCTGCCTTCCCGCGGATGACCGATGACCTCGGTTCGACGGCCACCGCGGTCCAGCTGACGTTGACGGCATTCCTGACCGGCATCATGTTCGGCCAGCTGGCCTTCGGCACGCTGTCGGACCGGTTCGGGCGGCTGCGTCCGCTGGTCGTCGGTGCGGCATTGTGCGTGGCCGCCAGTGCGGTGGCCGCCACCGCGCCTAATATCGAGGTGCTCACCGCAGCGCGATTCGCGCAGGGGTTCACCGGCGCTGCGGGCATGGTCATCGGACGGGCCATCATCTCCGACCTGGCCTCCGGCAAGGGGGCGGCTCGGGCCTTCAGTCTGATGATGATCGTCGGCGGTATCGCTCCGGTGGTGGCCCCGTTCGCCGGCAGCCTGCTCGTCGACCCGATCGGCTGGCGCGGAATCCTCTGGGCGGTCTTCGGTCTGGTGCTGACGATGCTGGTGGCAACGGTCTTGGTGGTCCGCGAATCACACACCACCCAACGTCGAGCTGCCGTCAAGCGTGAACAGTCCAGCGCCGCAACAGGATTCCGCGCCCTGCGATCGCGGGTGTTCATCGGAAACGCCTTCACCTTCGCGTTCGGCTTTGCCGTGATGATGGCCTACATCTCCGCCTCGCCGTTCCTCTATCAGGTCATGATCGGATTGGCCCCGGTGCAGTACGGCATCGCCTTCGGTGTCAACGCCCTCGGCCTCGCCGCCGTCAGCGCGCTCTCGGCCAAGCTGACCGGTTCGGTGCCCGTGCGCACCCTCCTCGGCATCGGCATCGCCCTGGTGTTCGGCGCGACCGTCGCACTGCTGGGCCTGGTTCTGCTCGCCGCGCCGGTCTGGTCGCTGCCGATCCCGATCTTCGTCGCGGTGGCCAGCCTGGGCCTGGTCCTGGGTAATGCCACCGCAGTCACCCTGGGCGCCGTGCCTCAGGCGGCAGGCACCGGATCGGCGGTGCTGGGCGCCCTGCAGTTCGGCCTCGGCGCCCTGGTCTCGCCGCTGGTCAGCCTCGGCGGGGAGAACACCGCACTGCCGTTGGCGATCGTGATGATCGTCGTCGCGGCGATCGCCTCGGGCGCCTACCTGCTGGGCCGACCACATCGAGACAGAGCTGAGCGCGAAATTTCGGCCGGATCGTCGCACTGAGTTCTGCCTCAATCGCGCCGAGGCGCAGGATGAGCGGATGACGATCACTCTCATCACCGGTGCGAACAAGGGCCTCGGCTATCGCGCGGCCGAACGGCTCATCGCGGCGGGCCAGACCGTTTATCTCGGTGCCCGCGACCCGCAGCGCGGAGCCGCCGCTGCCGAGGCGATCGGCGCCACCTTCGTCCCACTGGATGTCACCGACGACGAGTCCGTGGCCGCTGCGGTGAAAACCATCGCGGACGCAGAGGGGCACCTCGACGTCCTGATCAACAACGCCGGCATCAGCGATGGGCTCACCACCCCCGCCGAGGTCACCGCCGACGACGTCCGCCGTGTCTACGAGACCAACGTGTTCGGTGTCGTCCGCGTGACTCACGCCGCCCTGCCCCTGCTACAGCAGTCGGCGGCGCCGGTGATCGTGAACGTCTCCAGCGGGCTTGGCTCGCTCGGTGTCACGACGGACCCGGATCGGATGGAATCGAATTTCCCGGTGTTGGCGTACGGCTCGTCCAAAACGGCGGTTGTCGCGCTCACCGTGCAATACGCCAAGGCGCTGCCTGCGCTGCGGATCAATGCCGTCGACCCCGGTTACACCGCCACCGACATGAACGGGAACAACGGCACCCAGAGCGTCGACGAGGGCACCGATGCCATCGTGCGGCTGGCTACCGTCGGCGCGGACGGGCCCACCGGCGGCTTCTTCGACCGCAACGGCGTGGTGCCCTGGTAGCCCGATATTGCGGGCCGCCCGCTGTGGGTACCTGACAACGATGACCACAGCTGAAGACCTGCACGGCGATCCCCACGTCGAGCGCTATCTCGAGACCGACGGCGAGGACGGGTTCCATTGGCGCAACGGCACCGAGATCCTCATCCTGTTCACCACCGGCAGGAAGTCACAGACCGAGCGGCGGCATGCGCTGATCTTCCGGCCGTGGGGAGATGACGCCTATCTGGTGGTCGCGTCCAAAGGCGGCACCGACGCACCCCCGGCCTGGTTCCTGAATCTGCAGGACAACCCCTCCGCGGAGGTGCAGATCAAGGGCGAACGCTTCGCGGTTCGCGCCCGGGTGGCCGCCGACGAGGAAAAGCCCGCCATGTGGGACTCGATGGTGCAGGCGTGGCCGGACTACGAGGATTACCAGAAGAAGACCGATCGGGTGATCCCGGTGGTCGTCCTCGAACGGAGCTGACCAGGCGGGTCGCGCCGAAGCGGCCCCGAACCTGTGAACCGATCGGTTATCGTCCCTCAGATGAGCGACGCGGCTCCGAAGTCCGGCACCACCGGTCCCACCCGCCCACCGACCAACACCCGGCGGGCGGTGCTCAACACCGTCAAGGGTTCGGCGGGCAACCTCGTCGAGTGGTACGACGTGTACACCTACACCGTCTTCGCCACGTATTTCGAGGCGCAGTTCTTCGACAAGGCCGACACCAACTCGACGCTCTATATCTACGCGATCTTCGCGGTCACCTTCGTGATGCGACCGGTGGGCTCCTGGTTCTTCGGCCGGTACGCCGATCGTCGCGGCCGCAAAGCCGCCCTGATGTTCAGCATCACCTTGATGTCCGCCTGCTCGTTCGTCGTCGCGGTCATGCCCACCCGCGAGATCATCGGGTGGTGGGCGGCGGTGATCCTGGTCCTGGCCCGGCTCATCCAGGGCTTCGCCACCGGCGGTGAATACGGCACCTCGGCGACCTACATGTCCGAAGCCGCCACCGCGAACCGACGCGGGTTCCTGTCGTCCTTCCAGTACGTCACCCTGATCGGCGGTCATGTCCTCGCACAGTTCACCCTGCTGATCGCGCTATCGGTGCTGGACGTCGAAACCGTCACCGCCTGGGGGTGGCGCATCGGCTTCTTCATCGGCGGTATCGCCGCGCTGGTGGTGCTCTGGATCCGGCGGTCCATGGACGAGTCGCTCAGCGAGTCCCATCTGGAGGCCATCCGCGACGGCAAGGACCAGTCCGCCGGATCGATGAAGGCGTTGTTCACCACGCACTGGCGTCCGTTGCTGCTGGTGTTCCTGATCACCGCGGGCGGCACGGTGGCGTTCTACACCTACACCATCAACGCGCCCGCAATCGTCAAGTCCACCTTCGGTAAGGACCAGGCGCTGACCGCGACGTGGGTCAATCTCCTGGGGTTGATCTTCCTGATGCTGCTGCAACCCCTCGGCGGTCTGCTCAGCGACCGGATCGGCCGCAAACCTCTGCTGGTGTTCTTCGGTGCGGGCGGCGTCATCTACACCTACATCCTGATCACCTATCTGCCGCAGACCAGTTCACCGTTCATCGCGTTCACCCTCACCGCCGTCGGCTACGTGATCCTGACCGGCTACACCTCGGTCAACGCGATCGTGAAGGCGGAGTTGTTCCCCGCCGAGATCCGGGCGCTGGGAGTGGGTCTCGGCTATGCGCTGGCGAACTCCGTCTTCGGTGGCACGGCGCCGGTGCTGTTCCAGGCGGCCAAGTCGGGCCAGCACATCGGCTGGTTCATCATCTACGTGACGGTGGTGATCGGGGTCAGCTTGCTGGTCTACATCTTCTGGTTGAAGAACAAGAGCGAGACGGTGCTCGACCGCGAGCAGGGCAGCGCCTGGCTGCCCGTGCCGGCGGTACGGTAACCCGTGGCCATCAGCGAGACCCGGGAAGTCGTCATCGAAGCGACGCGCGACGAGATCATGGCAGTTCTGCTCGACCTGGAATCGCTGACCGACTGGTCGTCGGCGCATCAGACGGTCGAGGTGCTGGAACGCGATGACGAGGGCAGGCCCAGCAGGTCGCGCCAGGTCGTCAAAATCGTCGGCATCACGGACGACCAGATTCTTGACCACACCTTCTACGACGACGGGGTGGGCTGGACGCTGGTCAGTTCGACGCAGCAGCGCGCCCAGGAGGCGCGCTACACGTTGACGCCAGACGGCGACTCCACCCTGGTCCGCTTCGACCTGACTGTCGACCTGCTGGCACCGCTGCCCGGTTTCCTGATCAAGCAGGGTGCCAAGGGCCTGTTGGACACCGCGACAAAAGGATTGCGCAAGCGCGTCCTGAAAGTTGCGGGCCGGTAGCGCTCACCAGGGCACGGCGCCGTCGGCGTTGAAGAACCCCGCGGTGGGTCCATCGGGACCGACCTGCGCCAGCCGCACGATCACCGCTGCGCCCTGCTCGACGGTCTGGGTACCGGTGTTGCCGTTCAGATCGGTCTTGGTGAAACCCGGATCCGCGGCGTTGATCCGGATGGTGGGAAACGCCTTCGCGTACTGCACGGTGATCATGTTGACCGCGGCCTTCGACGCCGGATACGCCACGCCCGGATAGATGTCAGCCGGGGCCGGGGCGAACAGGGTCAGCGAGCCGAGGCCGCTGCTGACGTTCACCACGACAGGCGCCGCGGAACGCTGCAACAGCGGAAGGAACGCGTGTAATACCCGCACGGTGCCAAAGACGTTGGTCTCGAACGTGTTCCGCACCAGATCCGCGGTGACGTCGGCAGGCCCGATCACCACGTTGTGGTCGCCGCGCTCTTCGACCGCGGCATTGTTGACCAAGACGTCGAGCCCGCCGTCGGCCTCAATGGTGTGCACGGCCGCCTGCACGGACCCGTCGTCGGTGATGTCGAGCGCGATGGCGCGGGCACCCAGTTGCGCTGCGGCCCGGTTGCCGCGTTCGGCATCGCGGCTGCCCAGATAGACGGTGTGGCCCGCGGCGATCAGCTGGCGGGCCGTCTCGTAGCCGATGCCCTTGTTGGCGCCGGTGATCAATGTGGTTGTCATACCTCCACGATGCGGCGCGGTCGCACCACCAGCCAGTGGCCCCGTCTTCCTAGGACTGCCAGTACCAGGACGCAACGGGACGCGGACAGGCACGATGGAGTCATGGTCGGCACCGAGTTCGGGCACACCCTGCGGCGTTGGCGTGACCGGGTGTCACCGGACGCGGCCGGATTGCCTGTCGGCGGCCATCGGCGGGCAACCGGGCTGCGCCGCGAAGAGCTGGCGCAGCTGGCAGGCATCTCGGTCGACTACATCACCCGGCTGGAACAGGGCCGGGCGACCCATCCCTCCGAACAGGTCGTCGAAGCACTGGGCCGGGCGTTGCGGGTGTCTTCCGCCGAACGTGAGCATCTCTTCCATACCGCCGGGCTGGTGCCACCGGGTCTCGGAACGGTGCCCGCCTATATTCCGGCGGGCGTGCAGCGGATGCTGGACCGGCTGACCGGAACACCGGTCGCGGTCTTCGACGCGGGGTGCACCCAGCTTCTGGCCAATCCGCTGTACGACGCCGTGATGGGTGTACATCGCGGCAACGAACGAAATGCCGTGTGGCGCAACTTCCTCGGCTCAGGCAGCCGCGTTCGGCACACCCCGGGGTCCCTGTTGGCGCTCAAGACCGCGCAGGTCGCTCAGCTGCGCGCGACGGCCAACCGGTATCCCGCCGATCAACAGGTTCGCCGCTTGGTCGCCGAACTCCGGGCGAAAAGCGGCCAGTTCGCCGAGCTGTGGGACTCCGGAAACGCAGGCCGGCACATGGCTGGGTCGCGCAAGACCATCGACCATCCACAGGTGGGTGCGCTGACCTTGGACTGCGACGTACTCACCGTCGCCGGGCCCGATCTGTGCATCATGATCTACACCGCCGAGCCCGGCACGCAAGACGCCGAACGCCTGGCCCTCATCGCCGTTCTCGGGACCCAGACGCTGGCTTCAGAGCCCGATGCCCGGGCTGCCCGTGCGCCTTCGTCGTGACCCGGTCATCCCCAACCGCGGGCTTCTTGACCTTGTTGACCGCCGATTTGACGGCTGCGGCAAGTGGCCTCTTGGGTGCGGGGGAGACGGAATGCTTGGAGTGCCCGACGGCACCCTTGGTGGCCGGCGAGGTTTCGTGAAGTGCCTTGCCGACGTTGGTCACCGCGGTGTCGACGGCGGCGCTGACAATTCCGCCGGCCTGGTTGGCCACCGCGTTCGTGGCGGAGGCGCCCGCTCCCAGCGCAGTGCCGACATTGCCGGTGCTGGCGAGCTCGGTGGCCGTGACGTTGGCGACGTGGACCGCGCCGGCCAAGGCCAGTTCGCCCGCCTGAAAGGCGACCGCGGAGACGACATTGATCCCTTCGACGGCCGCCACCTCGACGAGGCCCTGCGCCCCGGTGGGCAGGTCCGACGGCGGGCGGGTGGCCGGCTGGTCAAGTGCATTGAGGATTTGTCCCCGCGCGGTCTGCACCGCCGGGAGGAAGCTGCTCGGATCCGACACTGCTGCAGCGACATTGAGAGCCTGAACCACCGTGACGTCCAGAGCCTTGAACGCCTTCGGCACGACAATGAACACGTCGGGTGTGATGATGCCTGCCGTGGCGGCGTCTGCCGGCGCGGTCACCGCTTCCGCGGCGCTACCAACCGCTTTGAGCAGTGACCCAGATTGCACGGCGGCGAGGAAAGCCAGCGGCGACTCCACCACGCCGATCGGAACAGTGGTGATCAACTGCGCGATGGACGGGCAGATCAGCCCGCAGTACGTGAGCTGATTGCGGAGAAATGCCGCGGGGATCGCCCCCGGGGGAACAGCTGCGGCGGCGAGTCGGATCTCGTGGCCCGTGAGAAAGTCATGGCGTGCCGGAATGGAGGCCAGTGGTGCCACGGCCACGGCACTCATACCCGCTATCAGCGCAGTGATGACGACAGGTGAACCTATTGCTGTGGAACGCATCGCGGTCCCTTCATAGTTGGGTCATGGGGTGCTTGCCAAGGCCGCCAGTACGGCTCTGGTTGATGTCCGGGTGCCGACCGTGATGCGGGCAGCCCCGTCTGGGTAATGTCGGATTTGGAGCCCGTCTTGGTGGAACACGTTGCGCCATAACCGGATAGATGGTGGCAGATAGAGAAAGTTGCCGTGGGATTCGGTGCTGTAGACGCCCATGGAACGCAGCTTCCGCTGAAAGTATCGGCGTTCGGCGGTGATGTGCCTGATTCGTGCGTTCAGTTGACTCTCGGCCTGCAAGCAGGCTGCCACGGCGACCAAGCTGGTGACCGCGGTGCCGTAGGGCATTTGCATGGTCCACAGCCGGCGGCCCAGATCCGGCGCACACAGTCCGTACCCGATCCGAAGACCTGCGAGGCCGTAGGCCTTCGAAAAGGTCCGCAGTACCACCACGTTCGGATACCTGACCACCAGATCGCACGCGTCGATTCGGTGCTCACCAGCGAGAAACTCGACATAGGCCTCGTCGAGTATGACTATCGTGTCGGCGGGGAGTCGTTGCAGAAAGCGCTCGATCTCCGCGACGGATTCTATTGTGCCGGTTGGGTTGTGCGGGCGACAGAGCACCACCACCCGCGCATCCGTCGCCGCATCGGCCATGGCGTCCAGATCCTGGTGGCCATGCGCATCCAGCGGCACCGCCACCGACGTCAACCGGGCCATCTCCGCGAAGATCGGATACCCGTCGAAAGTGGGCGAGGCCAATACGATTCGGTCACCAGGGCTGGTGACCGCGTGGAGTACCTGCAGGGCCACTCCCGCCGCGCCGGAGCCGATGACCACCTGTTCGTCCTGCACGTCGAGATGTCCGGCGATCAACTGCCTCAGCCGTTCCGGTAAGAACTCGGGATACCGATTGCCGGCGCCGATCGCCGCGATCAGTGCCGACTGCACGGCAGGCAGTGGGGCAAAAGGACTTTCGTTGGACGACAACGCCAAGGGGTTCACCGCATCGGGCAGCAGCGCGACGGCCTCAGTGAAAGCCCGGCTGGCCGCGGTCATCAGGACCGCCCACCCCAGCGGATGGCGGCCGCGCCGGCAAAGTCACCGGCGTGGGCGAATCCGGCCATCATCACGGTGTCACCGGTGCTGACCTGACCGTCGTTGATGGCGGCCTCGAAGTTCACCGGGATGCCTACGGCGAACAGGTTGCCGCACTGGTGGAACGTGTCGCGATGCCGCTCCCGTGGCAGCTCCAGAGCTTCATTCCAATTGCGCAGGAACACCCGGTTGGGCTGGTTGGTCACCAACAGGTCCAGATCCCGGGACTTCGTGCCGATGCGATCGCAGACGGCGTGCACTACCTCGGGGACCAGCCGGTTTCCGCGGGCCAGCACCTTGGTGATCTTGGCTTCGTTGAAGCTGACGTAGCCTTCGCCCGAGCCGGCCTGCCACCACTGGCGCGGTGGGTCGGCAGTCAACGTCATGTCTCCGG
>JBEVHL010000658.1:0-7102 GCA_040511255.1 Mycobacterium sp.
CGGTGCCACCGGGACGTACATACGTCAGTGCCGCCGTCATGGTGGTGTCGTTGCCGACCGCATCGATCACCGATGCCGCGCCGCGGCCACCGGTGAAGTCCAGGACCGTGCCGATCTCCGACGGATCGAGCGGAGTGGCACCGGCATTGGCGGCCAGAGCGCGCCTGCCCTCGACGGGATCGACCGCGAACACCGTGCCTGCGCCCTGGGCGATCGCGCTGCGCAAGGCGCACAGGCCGACCGCGCCGAGCCCGAACACCACGACGGTGCCGCCGGGTGGGATGTCGGCACGCTGGCCACCGGCCCAGCCGGTGGCCAGGTTGTCGGTCAGCAGCAGCGCTTCCTCGGTGTCGATACCGTCCGGGATGCGCAGCAGTTGGAAGTCGGCGGCAGGCACCGCCAGCAGGTCGGACTGCGCGCCCGGCAGTGCGCCGGAGCCGAAGATCTGCGGGCCCGACAGGCACTGGATCGGATCGTGGGTGGCGCAGCCGGCGCAGACGCCGCACCCGGCGACCGAGGACACCAGCACCAGGTCGCCGAGCTTGACGGTGCGGACATCGGGCCCGACCTCGACCACGGTGCCGACGGCCTCGTGCCCGAGCGCCACCGGTGCGAGCAGCGGATAGTCGCCTTCGTAGAAATGCAGATCCGAGCCGCAGATCGCGGTGGTCGTCACCGCGACGATGGCTCCGTCGGGGCCGGGGAGCGACGGATCGGGTTGGGTGTCGACGCGGATCTGGCCCGGGGCGTCGATGACAACGGTGCGCATATCGGTCAGTTGATCACGAAATCGTCCGGGTCCGGACTGCGGGTCCACGTCCAGTAATCGACCAGTCGCCACGGGCTCAGCCCGTGCACTTCACCGTCGGCGTTCTTGTAGAAGCTGTGCTTGATGGTCGGTTGCGACCAGACCAGCGTCTTGAGTTCGGCCTGGCATTTCTGGTACCAGTCGTCGTAGCGATCCTGCCGCGGTTCCATCGCGCTCTTATCTGCGGCCGTCAGTAGATTCAGGCAGCCCATGATGTAGCGGACCTCGCATTCGGAGTGGAAGATCAGGCTGCCGCCGCTGGCCAGGTTCGTCCCCGGGCCGTACAGGCAGAAGAAGTTGGGAAAGCCGGGCACCGTGATCCCCAGATACGCGGCGGGCCGACGGCCCCAGCTGTCCTGCAATTCAATTCCATTGCGGCCGAACACCTTCACCGATGACAACAGGTCGTTCGCCCGGAATCCGGTGGCGTAGACCAGCACGTCGGCAGGGTAGCGCGCCCCGTCGTCGGCGATCACGGCGTCGGCCTCGACGCGCGCGATGCCGGTGCGGACCAGCTCGACGTGCTCGCGGGTCAAGGTTCTCAGCCAGCTGCCGTTGTCCTGCAGCGTGCGCTTGCCGGTGGCCGGATAATCCGGCACCACCTTCGCCAGAAGCTCTGCGTCGCCGTCGATCTGGCTGGAGATCCACTCGGTGAACATCATCCGGGCCAGGTCGTTGACCTCGCTGACCGCCCGCTGTTGGTCGGCCCAGTCCGGGTCGACCTTCGCCGCGGCCAGCCCGCTGTCGCAGCCCGGCCAGAAGATCAGGAACCGGTACCAGCGGCCGTAGAACGGCAGATGCCGCAGGGCCCATTGCACACCGGGGCCGACGGCGGCGTGGTAGTTCGGGTTGGGGAACATCCACTGCGCGGTGCGCTGGAAGACGGTCAGGCTGGCCACTTCGTCGGCGATGGCCGGGGCCAGCTGAAAACCCGTCGCGCCGGCGCCCACCATCACCACGTTCTTACCGGCCAAGTCGACGTCGTGATCCCAGCGGGCAGTGTGAAAGGCCGGTCCCGCAAAGGATTCGGCGCCGGCCAGGTCCGGCACGAACGGGGTGTTGAGCTGACCGACCGCACTGATCACCGCGCGGGCCACCAGGGTCTCCTCGGTGCCGTCGGGATTGACCACCAGCACCGACCACGTCGCGGTGCCCTCATCCCACGTGGCGCTCTGCACGTGGGTGTTGAACCGCACGTGCTCGGCGATCCCGTGCCGCTCCATCACGCCCTGGAAATAGCCCTGCAGTTCGGGCTGCTGGGCGAAGAACTCGGTCCAGTGATCGTCGGGTTCGAAGCTGTAGCAGTAGAAGTGGTTGCCGACATCGACCCGTGCGCCAGGATAGCTGTTCTCCCACCAGGTTCCGCCCACCCCGGCATTCTTCTCGATGACCGTGTACGGAATTCCCGCCTGCTGCAGGCGAATTGCCGCCAGCAGACCGGACTGCCCGCAGCCGATCACGACGACGGGGAACTCCGCGAGTGCGGAGGTGCTGGCCTCGAAGTCGGTGCCTCGGGCGTCGCGGCCGTCGAGTTCCATCTCTTCGAGCATCATCGGCACGTATTCGTCGGGCACGTCGGTGCAGGCGATGAAGTTCATCATGCGATGCAGTTGCCGGGCGTCCACCGGCGCCGGTTCAGGACACCCGCGATCGCGGTAGTCGGTGATGATGCCCAGCGCCAACTTCCGCGCCGCGGCCTTGTCCTCCTCGGACATGTAGCCCTGAACCTCGTTGAGGAAGATGCCCGCGGGTTTCAGCGGTCCATCCAGCAGTCCGGCATCCCCGCTCATGTGCACACACGACAGCAACAGCGCAGGGATGGACAGGTCTTCGAGTGCGGCCGCGATCTCGGCGTCGGTGGCGGTGAACGGCTCTCCGGCGTGGGGGTTACGCGTCACCCGCAGAACGTTAGGCGATGCGCGCGGACCGAATGTTCAGATTTCGGAAAGTGTCTAGTTGAGTCGACAAGCCACCGAGGGGCGAGGTGGTGAGGAGCGAGACAATTCGGTTCAGTGGATCAGGGTGTGCTGTTCCCAGATGTGCAGCACGTTGACATAGGCGTCGGGTCGCACCGACAGCGCCCCGACGTACGGATGCTCCAGCGCGAAGATGAGATACATGATGAAGCCCAACAAGGCGCCGGTCAGGCCCACGGCGATGGCGTGCACCAGCAGGTCGCGGGTGCTGAACAGGAAGGTGAACGCCATCACGATGGCGCCCCCGCCGATGAGCAGAACCCACAGTTCACCCGGGATCGCCGACTCCGCCGTCTCGACCCGGAGCTTGCGGTTGGCGCTCAGATCGTTCAACCGGACGATGTCGTCGTCAAAGAATGAGATCTCGTTGCGCGACACCGGCTGGACGTTGAGGTAGCTGTTCCACAGCGTCGTCAGTTGCTCGGACTGCTCTTCGACCTTCTCGCCGCGGCGCATCCGCGGAAACTCGTCGTTGATCACATCCTCGGTGTAGGCGATGAGACTTCGCTGCACCCCGGCGCGGGACGCCTCCGGCAACGCCGACGAGTGCCGCAGCAGATCGACGATGGCACTCGCCTCGGCCGCGCTGGCGTCCTCGGCATTGCCGAATTGTTCCCACACCACGACGACGAGGAAGGCCACCAGCACCGCGTACAGCACGCCGGCCAGCTGAAACACCTGGCCGGAAACCACGCTGGCATGCTCAAGTCTGGTGTGCGACACCGCTCTGCGGAACAGCAGCAGCCCGCCCACCGAGAACCCGACGACGATGCCAACCCAGATGAATCCGGAGATCGGAGCTGGAATCTGCAACAGCCAGAGCACGATGCCAACCCCCTTGCTGTGACGGACTGTTCATGGAGTGTCGCTCAGCATCGGGATCCTGGCGAGTTCGACGCGCGATCTGATGCCCAGTTTGGTGAACGCGTGTCGCAGGTGGCTGTTGACGGTGTGCGGCGACAGGAAGAGCTCCGCCGCGACCTCCCGGTTGGTGCTGCCGCGGGCGACGAGTCTGGCCACCGCAAGTTCCGACGGGGTGAGGTCGCCGGACCCGTCGCGCTTGGCCGCGGCGCGGCGCACCCCGAGTGTGCGCAGCCGCTGCCGGATTCGGGCAGCGTCGCGTAGCGCACCTGTCTCGCGGTAGATCGCGTGCGCCTGGTCGAGCAGGTCGACGGCCTTGTCGCGGTCGGCCGTGACGCGTCCTGCGTCCTCCAGCGCCGCGGCCTGCGGCAGGGGACGCTGCGTGTCGGCGAACAGTGCCACCGCCTCACCGAGGGCGTCGGGGTTGTCGTCGACCAGTCCCCGGGTGTGCCGGGCCAGGGCGGCCAGCAGCGGGAACGTCGGGTTCCTGGTGGCGCGCTCCTCGGTGTACACCGCGGCGCGGGCGGCAAGATCGGGCCGACCGGCGCGGGCGGCGATGCGGGCGAACAGCGGCTCGTCGGCGGGGTCGAAGGTGAAGGCGTCGCCGAGACGACCGTAGGCGGCCACACCCTCGGCGGTCAGCTCGAGCGCCAGAGCCGAGTTGCCGTCGGCGTCGGCATCCAGTGCGGCCAGCCATTTCCCAGGTCGGCGTACGCTGGCCACCGCTTCCTGCGTCAGTCGGGTGGCATCGGCTTCGGTGCGGCGCAATGCATCTGGATCGCCGGTGTACTGGGCGACGCGGCGCAGGACGAAGTTCACGGTGAAATCGGCCACGCTGTTGCGGTCGCGCCAGTCGGTCATGGTGAGCACCGCTTCGGCCTCGGACTGCGCGTCGGACAGCCGGCCCGCCTCGAGCAGCACGCGGGCGCGGACCATCATCAACAACGCCAGAGCCGCGCCCTGCTGCCGTGCGGTGGCATCGGCAATTTCCCCGTCGAGAATGCCAAGCGCCTCTTTCGGGGATCCGGTGACGCCCCAGAGGATGGCGGTCCACAGAGACCCGGGCGTCCACATCGACGTCTCCGCGGCCGCTGTCTCGGCAATGCGTTGGCCTGCGGCGGCCAGTGAAAACGCTGTCGGCCAATCCATTTGGTAGAAGGCCAGGGTCGATTTGGTGGCCAACAGCGAGGCTTGCGCAGGCAGAGCGCCGGACCGGTCGGCCAGCTCCAGTCCGGCGGCGAGGTCACCGTCGAGGCCCTCGAAATCGTGCATCACGATCTTCGCCACCGCCCGTCCGGCGTACAGCTGCGCGCGGATGGCATCCGGCAGCGCGGGCAGTGCCAGCGCGGTACTGGTCTGATGGCCGGCTTCGGTGTAGGAATGCTCGGCGGCCACCCGCGCCAGACCCAGTCGGACTTCGGCTTCGTGTGCCGGATCGAGCCCGCTGACCAGTGCCTGCTCACCGAGTTCCTGGGCGTCGCGGGATCGGCCCGCCTGCCACAGCAGCGAAACCTGCCGCGCCACCAGGCGATCGCGACGGGTGGGGTCGTCGCGGGCGAGCTCCGCGGCCCGGGCCAACAGGTCGGCACCGGTGGACGGATCCATCGCGGCGGTGTGCTGCGCGGCCTGCTCCAGTAGCTCGGCTGCCTCCAGGTCGCCGGGCTCGGCGCTGGCAGCCAGCGCACCCGCCACCTCTACCACCGACATGCCCCGCGCCAGTTGGGCGTCGACGGCGGCGCGGCGCAGTTCCCGCCGGACCGCCGGAGTGAGCGTCAACTCCAAGGCTTCCCGAATCAGGTCGTGGCGGAAGGTGAACTGATCCTCTGAGCCGTACGAATTGACCTCCGACACGATCCGGATGCTTTCGGCCTGCCGTAGCGCCTGGGCGATCTCCCGCAGCGGCTGTCCGAGCAGTGCCGCGATGACCTGGGGCGAGAACCGGCGGCCCACCACCGATGCGGTGGTCACCGTTTCGGCGGCGAGCGGTGTCAGCCGGGCCAACTGGCGGCCGACCGAATCTCGAAGCCGGGTCGGCACTTTGGTGTCCGCCAACACGGCGTGTCCGGCGGTGAGCTGAATCCGGTGTTCGTCGACCAGGCCGCGCAGCGTCTCGACCAGGTCGAGCACCTCACCGTCGGCGCGCGCCACCATCGTCCGTAGGTTGGCGTCCAGCGTGGCGCCGACGATGTCTTCGGCGATCGCCAGGGCGGCAGGCAACGGCAGCGGCGTGGCGAGCAAGGTGCGAGAATCCAGCTGCTGCAGACGGTCCAGGGTCCGGGCCACCGTGTCGTCGGTGACGGGCTCCCTGGCGGCCACCAGCCACACCACCGGCTCGGCGGCGAGCTGTTCGGTCAGTACCCGCAATGCGAACAGCGTTGTGGTGTCGCAGAACTGGAGGTCGTCGATGGCGATCACCAGCGCGCGGCTACGCGCCGAGCGTTCGATGGCCTCGGCGATGTCCTGGACCAGGATGTAGCGCACTTCCTCGTTGCCCATCGCCTGCTGCACGGTCGCACGGTCCATCAACGGGGTCGGTCCGCGCAGCACTGCCTGCAGCAGCGGGGCCATCGGCATGGTGGCGGCGTCGGCGTCCCCGCTGCCGTGCAGCACCGTCAGTCCCTCGCGGTTGGCCCGGTCGATGACCGCCTCGAACAGCCGGCTCTTCCCGCCGCCCGGTCGGCCCCTGATGAGCACCGCGCCGGCCCGGCCGTTGACCGTGGCGGCCCGCAGCACCGTCGCCGCATCGGCCAACTGGTCATCGCGGCCGCGCAACGGCGTGCGATGGCCGAACCCCATGCGTGCCTCTCCGCGACGTAGATATCGCACGAACGAGTGATTCGACGATTTCGGATTCCAACTTAAGTGGCTACCGGCATCAACCACACCCCGAAGGAAGAGCAATGAGCACTCTTGCAGGAAAAATCGCCCTCGTCACCGGCGCCAGCGTCGGGATCGGGCTGGCCGTCGCGCAGCGCCTCGTCGACGAAGGCGCATTCGTCTACCTCACCGGGCGGCGGGTCGAAGAGCTGGAGAAGGCCACGGCGCAGATCGGCCACGATGTGTCCGCGGTGGCCGGCGACATCGCGGACCTGGACGACCTGGACCGGCTCTACGCCACCATCAAGGCCGAGAAGGGCCGGCTCGATATCGTCGTCGCCAACGCGGGCACCATCGAACTGTCCACCGGTGATCAGGTCACACCCGCCCATTTCGACAAGCTGTTCAACACCAATGCCAGGGGCACGTACTTCACCGTGCAGAAGGCGGTTCCGCTGATGTCCGACGGGGGGAGCATCATCCTGATGTCGTCGGGCATGAACGTGAAAGGGTTCCCGTCCTACGGCGTCTACGCCGCCACCAAGGCCGCCATCCGGTCCTTCACCCGCACCTGGGCTGCCGAGCTGACCGGGCGCGGGATCCGCGTCAACGTGGTCAGCCCCGGCGTCATCGACACCCC
>JBEVHL010000659.1:0-8541 GCA_040511255.1 Mycobacterium sp.
CGCTGCGGGTGGGGCTGATCGATTCGATTGCGTCCATCTGCGCGTCGGGCAAGTCGGCCAGTGGCACCCGTCCGAGCTCGGGTCCGGCGAAGGTGGTGCAGTACGCGATGCACCGCAGCTCATGCATCGGGGCGCTGAGGCCGCGGATGTCGCGCTCGAGGCCGATCTCGCGCCAAATCTCCATTGACCGCGTCGAGAGCACATGCGCAGCGGGGTGGCGTTGTGGCTCGCGGCGTGGCTCTACCACGGTGCATTCGATGCCATAGCTCGCGAGAAGCAATGCCGCCGTGGCGCCCACCGGCCCAGCGCCGACGACAAGGACATCGCAGGTGTCGGTCACCTGTTGTGCACCTGACGCCAAACGGCCTGGCGGATAGCTGTGGTGGGCATTCACGTCAGGAGCAATTCTCGAGCGCTGCTGCGGCGTAGCTTGCCGGACGGCGTCTTCGGTAACGCGCCGGCGGGGAACAACAGGATGTCACGCGGCCGGTGCCCGACCTGACGGCTCACCCGGGCGGCGATATCGAGGCTGATCCGTGCGCGCACGTCTTCGTCATCCGCGCTGCGTACTTCGGCGAGCACCGCAAAGCCCTCTCGATCGGCGTCGACACGCAGCGCGATCACGCAGCCCTTTCGCACGCCGTCGACACCCTCGGCCGCACGCTCGATATCGTGCGGATAGAGATTCCTGCCGGCCAGCACGATGAGATCCTTTGTGCGACCGCAGACATAGAGTCGCCCCTCCTCGTCGAGGTAACCCAGGTCTCCGCTGTCGAACCAGCCATCTGTTGCCAGCGGCACCACACCGCCGGATGTGAGATAGTTGTCGGCAACCATGGGGCCGCGCAGCTCGATTGCGCCAATCTCTCGGGGTGCCAACGCTATTCCGTTCCGACCTATCCGCAGATCCAGGCCGCTCACCGGTAACCCCACACACACGAGATGCTGCACATCCGCGGAGTCGTCGCGGACCGGCTGCGCGCGGTGCGCCTCCGCAATGGCCCGCCGCGCGACCTGGTCGACGATCGCCTGGTCGTGCGCCGACCCCAGCGACGCAACCAATGTGGCTTCGGCGAGTCCGTAAGCGGGCGTCAGCGCCGTCGGCCGCAGACCGAAGCGCGAGCCGACCGCAGCGAAGTCGGCCATGTCGCGGTGGTCGATCGGTTCGGCTCCGTTCACCGCGACCCGCAGCGATGAAAGGTCGATGGCTTCCGGGTCGGCCCGCTGCAGCACGCGAGCGAGCACGGAGTACGCGAAATTGGGGCCTGAGGTGATGGTCGCGCGGTGCCTGCTGATCAACTCTGCCCAGACGAGCGGTCGTTTGAGGAACTGCTCCGGTGGGACGACGACAGTTTCAATGCCCAGCTGCATGGGAAAGCACACGAAGGCGATCATCCCCATGTCATGAGAGAGCGGCAGCCAGCTCGCCATCACGTCCGTGTTGACATCGAGTTCGAGCCCATGGCGCAAAGCGACGGCATTCGCGGCGAGATTGCCGTGACTGATCTCGACGGCTTTGGGCACTCCGGTCGATCCGGATGTCAACTGCCGCATCGCGATATCCGCCTCGTCGGCATGGTCCGTGATGTCGAGCTCGATCGGGTCGGCGCGACGCAAGGACGCGACGGTGCAGACAGCCAGACCGTGGGCCGTCAGCGGATCCAGCGCACTCAGGAACTGCTCCCCGATAACGACCACGTCGGCCTTGATCATCTGAGTCGCCCGAACCGTGTCGGCCAGCCAGACCGCCAGGTCGGTGCGGGGCGTTGGTTGCTGCAACATGGTCACCGCGGCGCGACTCAGCCAGGCCGCCTGCGCGAGCGGCGCGATATCAGCGGCATCGGTGGCCAGCACCGCGACCGAACCGTGGCGGCCTATTGCCCTTGCGGCCAGGCCGCCGGCCATCCGCTTCGCCTGCTCGTGGACTTCGCGCCACGTCAACCGAACTGGGTCGGCGACCGTGCCTGCGGTCAGGTGCCGCGGCGAGGATGCCGCTGCGGCGGATATTTCGCGGGTTAACACGCTCACGGGAGTAGATTCCTTTCCCGTGCCGCTGCCTTGGCGACACGTGCAACGGTGGCCACCAATGCCGGTTCCGGCGAACGGAACAGGAAGTGGCCGCCGGGGTAAGAGCGAACCGGTTGAGGCCGCACCGAATACGACGCCCAGGCGGCCATCATGTCCGGCGGCGCCACCGGGTCGTCCAGGCCTGCGACGATGTGCAGTGGACACGGAAGCGGTGGCGCATCCGCCCGCCAATGGGACTGGCAGATCCGCAGATCGTCACGGACGGTGGGCATCAGCAGTGCAAGCCAGTCAGGACGGGTCAGGACTTCCGTCGGAAGCCCGCCATAGCGTGCGAGTTCCGCGGCCAGCTCGTGATCGCCGAGCAGGTGCAGATCGCCTAGGGGCGCGGGTAGGTGCGGGGCGCGGCAGGACGCGACGATCACCGCCTCCGGCGCTCGCAGGCCGCGTGAGATGCGTTGTTGAGCAACCAAATACGCCAGGATTGCGCGCATGCTGTGGCCCAGCAGGACGTGGGGCCGACGCAACAGCTCGTCGAGCTCGTCGGCCAGTGCCCGCACGCAGGTCTCGGCGTCGACGTGGCGGGGCTCGTCGCGGCGCGACTCCCGCCCCGGCAGCGTCACTGCGGTGAGTGCCACCTCGGCGCCCATGTTCGTCAGCGCTCGGCGCAGCGGGTGAAACGACGCGGACCCGCCACCAGCGTGGTGAAAGCACACCAATTCAACGGGTGTCATCCGGTCATCCCGCCCTCGTCGAGCCGCTGCAACACGAAGTCGACGAGATCGCCGACGCTGTGAATCTTCGAGAGCACCTCGGCGACGGTGACGTTGTGCAGAGGTGGATATTCCGCCCGCAGCCGGTCCAGGAGGCGAAGCTGCAGCAACGAGTCGTAGCCCAAGTCGTCAGCGAGCCGTTTGGACCGGGTGAGCGTGGTGACCGAATAACCGCCGACATCGGCGATCAGCGTGAGAACCCCGCCCTCCGCACCGGCCTGCGGCTGCTCGGTGCTCTCCGCCTCGCCGAGTGGCTCGCCGGCTGGAGCCTCGGCGGGCTGCGCCAGCTGTCGGGTGTAAGTGATCGGGCCGTCGAACCAGAACCGGCTGGAGGTATCGAAGGCGTACGGCGGGATCCGCTGCGGCGGGCCGGCCGGTCCGCCGTACAGGGCCGCCAAATCGGGTGAGTAGCCGTCGCGCATCATCGTGGCGGCCACACCGAGCAGTTCTGTTCCGTCGGAATCCGGGCCGCTGCACAATGTGAGCGAGCGTGTCTGTGGCGGCAGTCCGCCCCGCCTGGCGAGGGTGAGCAGGCCAGATTTGGGGCCGGCCTCGGCGAGATAGTCGGCACGTTCGGCGCTGAAGGCGGCCTGGACCGCGTCGAAGAACAGCACCGGCGAACAGATCTGCCCCGCCCAGTAGTCGACGGTCATTTCCCGGCCCTCGACTTCTCGGCCGAGCACCGTGGAGAACAGCGGAAACTCGGCGGGTCCGGGCTCGAGTCCGGCTATCTCGTGCCGGAAGTCAGCCACCATCGGCTCCATGAGCGGCGAGTGAAAGGCGTGTGACACCGCCAGATTCATCGCTTTACCGCCCCGCTGCCGAATCAGCGTTTGGGCTCGTGCCACGGCATCGGTGGCTCCGGAGATGGTCAGGGAGTGCGGCCCATTGACCGCTGCGATCCCGCACCCGGGTTCGTCGGCGACGAGTGCCTCGGCCTGCTCAACGCTGAGGTCGACCGCGATCATTGCCCCACCGGGAGGCAACGCGCCCATCAGCCGCCCTCTGGCCACGATGAGCTTGGCGGCGGTGTCGACCGTAAACACACCGGCCAGGCAGGCGGCGGTGACCTCCCCGACGCTGTGGCCGATCCCGAATGGCACGCGGATGCCGCTCTGTAGCAGAGTCTTTCCCAGCGCGTAGGACACGGCGAACAACGCCGGCTGCGCGAGGCTCGTGTGATCGAGGCCGGGTGCGCCGCCGAAGATCGTTGCGAGCAGATCCGATCCAAGGTGCGGATCCAGGGCGGCCACCGCGGCGTCGAGGTTCTCCCGGTACATCGGATGAGCGTCGTAGAGCGGCCGTGTCATGCCCGGGTACTGGGTGCCCTGACCTGAGAACAGGAGCCCGACGCTGGCCGGGGCCCTGTGGGGCGGGGCGGACGACACGAGGTCGGCACCGTCGCCGGCCGCAAATTGGCGCAGCCCATCAACCAGGGTGTCGCGGTTGCCTTCCGCGACAAGGCGATGCCGATGTGATCGCTTTACGACGTTCGTCGAGCGGCACCAGGAGGCCACTTGCGAAGTGTCGAGGGTCTCCAGCGCGGTGGTCATCGACTCGGCGTTGCGCCGCAGCGCCTGCGCCGACGGCGCCGAAATCGTCAGGACCCCGTTCGCACCCGGGTCGGGCAGCGCCGTGGCCGGCGCCGACTCCAGAACTGCGTGCGCGTTACTGCCGCCGAGGCCGAACGAGCTCACCCCACCCAGCGCACCGTTCACCGGCAACTTTCGGGGATCGTCGGCCAGCTGCAGCCCGTGCTCGTGCAGCCGCAGGGCCGGATTGGCGCTGTCACCGAACACCGTCGGCGGCAGCACGCCATGATGTAACGCCAGGCACGCCTTGATGAACGCCGCGATCCCCGCACTGCCTTCGGTGTGTCCGATGTTTCCCTTCACGGAACCGAGCAGACATGGCTCGCCGCGTCGGGTCTTGTGCACGTCGCCAAGGGCGTTGGCTTCGATCATGTCGCCCAGCACCGTGCCGGTGCCGTGCGCTTCGACGAAGTCGATCTGTCCGGCATCAACCTCTGCCAGGCTCAGCGCCCGGCGCATCAACTCCACCTGCGACCGGCGGTTCGGGGCGGTGATGCCGTTGCTGCGGCCGTCGTGGTTGGTGACCGAACTCTTCACGACGGCATAGATCGGCTGCCCGTCGGCAAGGGCGTCGTCGAGTCGGCGCAGCACTACCGCGGCCACGCCCTCGCCCCGGCCGATGCCGTTGGCGCCCAGTCCGAACGGCTTGCAGCGACCGTCGGGAGCGGACAGCCCGGCCTGAGTGTAGAAGATCGAAAGCGCCGGCGTCAGAATGAGATTGGCACCAGCCGCGATAACGGTATCAGCCTCCCCAGAGCGAAGCGCGGCGCAGCCCTGGTGTACGGCAGTCAGTGATGACGAGCAGGCTGAGTCGATGGCCACGCTTGGTCCGATGAGGCCCAGGTGGTAGGAGATGCGGTTAGCAGTCATGAAATAACCACTGCCCGTGCCGCGGAACGCGCTGAGCCCGGCGAAGTCGAGAATCTGCAGGTTGCTCCACTCGCTGGACATGATGCCGACGAAGACCCCGGTCGGGGTGTCGGTCAGCGACCGCGGATCGATTCCGGCATCTTCGATTGCGCGCCAGGATGACTCCAGGAGCAGGCGTTGCTGCGGGTCAAGCGTCCCCGCCTCGATCGGCGCTATCCCGAAGAAGTCGTTGTCGAATGTGTCGACATTGTCGATGAAATGGCCACGTCGGGTGTTCATCGAGCCGGGAGCACCGTCGGTGCGATAGTAGGCGTCGACATTCCAACGCTGCGAAGGCACTTCGCTGTCGGCGATTACGCCATCCATCAGTAGCCGCCAGAACGCGTCCTTGTCGGGAGCGCCAGGGAAGCGGCAATCGACACCTACCACGGCGATCGGTATCACGGCAGCACCCGCTCGGTGACCAGGTGCACCGCGATGGCATCAATGGTGGCGTAATCCCACACAATCGTGGTCTCGACGGGCAGTCCCTTCTCGAACTCCAGGTCGGCGCACAGCGTCAGACTCGCGGCGGAGTCAATCCCGTAATCGGCCAACGGGGTGTCGATGGCGATCGTGTCCGGCGCCACGTTGAGGTACCTGGCCACCTTTGCGGTCAGCCAGTCCACGAGTTCCTGGTACTCGGGGGTGTCAGCGGTCACCATTGCCTCCCATCCCGGCTCGCCGTCAGCGGTCGTCCTGTCACGGGGGTCTATCGCGGTCATGCGATCGCCACCTCGTCGAATACCGGCAGATCGAACGAGATCCGCGGGTAGACGAACCCGCGCACGCGGGCAGCGAAGCGGCCACCGCCCACGACTGCGGCGCATCCGATCAACGGCAGACCGACCACGATCGCGATCCCCAGGCCAAGCGCGAAGGTGATCAAACTCGCGGCGTGCGCAGCAACACCGAATCGACGCATGGACCTAACCGTTGCGCCCCACTTGCGAAACACCTTGCCGGCAAGGACGTCCGCCGCAGCCAACGCAGGCACGACGGGCGCTGCGTCCTGCGGACATGGCCGCGACTCAGCGATGCACTGCCCTACTACGTCGACTCTTGCGAGTTCGTCATCGCCGACCCCGGCCCGCCCAAACCATAGAAACGGTGCGCGTTTTCCGGTCAGCAGCCAGCGCAGAGTGGTCACCAGGGACGTCGATGACCCTCGCGTATCGGTGGCGGCCACCACCTCGACGCGCCGGGCACCCGCGGATTGCAGCAGCCCGGACGCTTCGATTGCCGCCGAATACCACATGTTGCGGCAGGCGATCAGCGAGACGACGGTGCGACCCCGGACCGCCTCGGGATGCGTTTTCAGCAGCGATCGGATGGGAAGCGAGGGCGCCAGGTACCACACCTGGTAGGCCAGGATGACCAATTCGTCTGCAGCCGTGTCGAAACCGCCCGCCGGCTCGACGAGCTCCACGAGCGCCTCCGGATCCACCACCTGCGGGAACACCCCGAAGAATCGGCGAATCGACCAGGGAAACGGGAACGCGTCACACGGCTGCACGTCGATCCAACGGATGTCCCACCCACGCGCTTCCAGCGGGGCGGTCAATGCCTGGGCCACCTCGCGCAGCTGTCCGGTCTGCGTGTACAGGAATACGACTGCCCGACGGCGCAGCTGCTCGGTCGGGGCGGCTTCGAAGGCCGTGGTCACCGTCGGGTGTCCGACGCGGATGCCGACGACACCGCGGTGAGATGCATGAACGAAACCGCGAACCGGCCGGACTCGGGAACCATACACAGCATCGTGTCGCCGTCCTTGATCAGACCCAGCTCCATCATCTCGTCCAGGATGACGTAAATGGAAGCGCTGCCGATGTTTCCGACGCTCGTCAGGTTGCTGTACCACATTTCGGGGCGGCCCCCGTCAATACCTCGTCGGGCGAACTCTTTCATCACAATGGTTTTCATTCGTTCGCTCGAGTAATGCGCTGGGATCCAGGTCAGCGTCGACGGATCGAATTTACCCAGTCGGAGCAGGCGGTCATACTCGTCGACGCCGACCTTCACCAGGTGTGGCAGCAGGGAAAGATCCTGCCTCAGGACCAACGCACCGTCGGCGGCGGCTGCCGCGGCGGTCGGGTAGTCCCCCCACGTCTTCGCGCATCCCGTGTCGGGACTGCCGCCGTACATACACGTTTTCTCGGTGTTCGCATACGACGTCAGCGAGATCCAGTCGATGCGCAGGCTGATGCCGGAGGTTCTGGGCTCGCTTTGGATTACCGCCGCGCCGGCCCCATCCGAGAGCATGTAGCGCAAGAATGCGGCTTCGAGCGGCAGGGACCCCTCCTCGGCGACCGTGCCCATCTCGTCGAAACGCGAGCTCTTGAAGAAGCGGGAGGCGAACTCGCTGGCCACGCTGATCGCGGTGCGCTTCTCACCGATCGCCACCTGCAGGTATGCATTCTTTAGCGCCATCATCCCTGAACTGCAGATGCCGTGCAGGGTAGCGATTTCGAGGGGACCGTAGCCCAACTCGCCGTGCACCATGCTGGCCTGTCCTGGCGCCATCATGTCCGGCAGCGTGGTGGCCGCGCAGAGCAGCTCGACATCGTCGGGACCGAGGCCGGCCCGCTCAGCTGCGACGCGAACGGCACTGGCCGCCATCGCCGCGTTGGAGATGACTGTCTGCTGAGCCTTGTCGATCGCGTAGTGGCGCGTCTTGATGCCGCAGTTGGCGAGAGTGATGTCCTTAAGATCAGAGGTCGAGCGTCCCGCCTTTCCGATGTAATCCTCTATTTCGTCGTTAGGCACGGGGTCGCCGGGGAGAAAGCTGCCGGTGGCTGTGATGTAAGCGCTCATATTCGGCTCCAGGGTTGTTTTGTCACTGGGGTAGTGGTGTTGTTCATCCACTGAGCTAGACGCATTCGTCGGGGTCTAGGTTCGATCGGCGCCCGGATCGTGTTGCATGTCACGCAAGCGGACGCCGAAACACCTTGAACTGACAGCCTTTAAGCAGCAGTCGGACAGTCTGTCCCAAGGTCCTGAGGGCCGGATGGTTTGAGGACCAGGAGTTGGCGATGTCGCGTAAATACGACACCTCGATCATCAACTGAGTGAAGCGGCTACCTCATTGATCCGTTGCCTGGGGTGTGACAGGCGAGCGCCTCGAGCTCGGAGCAGTCAGTAAGCCGGGTCCCGAAGTGGCGGCCGTGGTCAACGCAATGAACGGGCCCAGCGTCCAAAATCGCTACGGCAGAGCTTCCTTCGCGCGGGGTGGCCACCAACAG
>JBEVHL010000660.1:0-14023 GCA_040511255.1 Mycobacterium sp.
ACTCGGTCGTCGCGGGTGTCGATGGCCACCAGCTCGCTGCCGAGGTGGTCGGCGGTGACGACGTAAACCCAGGCGCCGTCGCGGCTGATGGTGATCACCGCTGCGGTCGACCCGCGTCGGGTGCCGAGGTCGACCGTGGTGATCGCACCAGAAATGGTGTCGATCACCGCGACGTCTGCTCCATCTCCGGTGGTGCGCGCAACATAGATGAGACATCCGTCGGGACTCAAGGCCAGGTCACGGATCGAGGCCGCCAAAGGAAAGGTCGCGACGACCCCGCCAGAATCGGTGTCTATCACCGTCACGGCGTCGTAGGCGGCGGACGCAGTACTGACAAACGCGCGCGAACCGGCTGTTTTCACCACGAACGGCTCGTTCGTGTCGGTGACTGTGGCGACCACGACGAGAGTGTCTAGATCCAGCTGCGAGACGCTGTCGTCGGTCTGATTCGTCACGAAGACCATCCCGCTGCGCGAACTCACGCTCATATCGACAATCGGGCCCCGCCCCACGAAGACCTGACCGATGACGGTGACCCTGTCGACGCCATCGGTCACAACATCCACGGTCGACCACGCTGCTGCCATGGGGTCCTACCTCCGGTCGGGAAATGATCAACAACACTCAGCGACAACGACTTTCGGCGCCGTTCACGCGCTCAGCGCGATAATTGGTGTCCCCCGTACAATAATGCAGTGAGTGCAAAAGTGCAATCACTGCGATAATGCTTCTAATGTATTAATGCAGCTTGTGCGCCGCCCACTGCTCCTTTACTGTGGGGCGATGGCGCCTGCACCGGCCGGCTCGCATCGTGAGCAGAAGCGCGACCGCACCAAGGCGGCCATCCTCGACGCCGCCATCGATCTCTTCGAGTCACGCGGCTACGACGAGACCACCATTGCCGACATCGCCGCCGCCGCAGGCATCGCTCCGCGCACGTTCTTCAGCTATTTCGCCAGTAAGGACGAACTGGTGTTTGACGGAGCGGAGAACCAGGTCGACGCAGCGGCCGCGGCGATCGCACAACGACAGCCCGGTGACAGCACGACCGAGGTGCTGCTGCGAGGTCTGACCGGTGTGATCGACGGTGGTCATGACTATTTGGACAGGCATAACGAGCTGCGCTTTCGACTCATCCAGTCCGTCCCGGCCGTCCGCGGGCGCGCCCTACAGATCCAAGTCGACGCCCAACGAGAGATCGCCCGACGACTGCACGACGCCTACTCCGAGGAGCTGGATCACATCACCGCGGGCGCCATGGTCGGCGCCTACGTCGGCGCGGTCACTGGAGCCATCCAGGCGATGCACGACACCGGGGCTCCGGCCGACCCCCAAACCCGTTCGGCCGTGTTACGACAAGCGGTCGAAGCCGCACTGCAACCGTGGGCGACTCCCAGCACCGCCCGCTCGAGCACAGCCCGGGATGCGAAAGCGTGAGCTCGGCAGGGGCGTCAGCCGGCGGTGAGCAGCATGGCACCGGCGAGGGGGCCGCCGCCGGCCGCGGCAACAGCCACTTCCGGTCGTCGCCCGCCCGATCGGGTGACCTGCCGATCACCACCTTCCCCCCAGAGTTGGACGCAGGCCTCGTGCAGGAAGCCGTAGCCGTGTAGTCGTCCTGCAGACAGCTGGCCGCCACTGGTGTTCAGTGGCAGCTCGCCGTCGAGTGCGATGCGGGAGCCGCCTTCCACGAACGGACCGCCTTCGCCTTTGCCGCAGAATCCCAATGCCTCCAGCCATGCCATGGTCAAAAAGCTGAAGCCGTCGTAGAGTTCGGCGACGTCAACATCCGCCGGGCGCAGTTCGGTGTTCGTCCAGAGGTTGGCGCCGGCGTCGCGTGAGGCCATTGTCGTCAGGTCGTCCCACTGATCCCAGGACGGGCGGCCATGGATCGCGGTGGATACGGCCTCCACCCGGATCGGTGTCTTGCGCAGGTCGGGAGTGGTGACGGCACGCGAGACGATGATCGCTGTCGATCCGTCGGAGGGTACATCGCAGTCGTACAGACAGAACGGCGACGAGATCATCCGCGCAGAAAGATAGTCCTCGATCGACATGGGGTCGGTATAGATGGCGTTGGGGTTGTGGCGCGCATTGGCTCTGGCGTTGACCGCGATCGCGCCGAGTTGCGTTCGGGTGGTGCCGAACTCGTGAAAGTGCCGCGCCGCCATCATCGCGACCCACACTGCTGCCGACGGAGCGCCGTAGGGCATGCACCACTGGGTGAACCCACCCATGCGAGGAATCTCGCCGCCCCTCCCGCCGGGCAATACTGCAGCACGTCCATGCCCGGCCTGCGCGCTGCCCTCCCATACCGTGCGAAAGCACAGCACATGGTTTGCCAGGCCGGTTGCGACGGCCGCACAGGCGGTGATGACTGAGCCGAGCTGACCCGGGGCCTCGATCCCGCCGGCGAACCATCCGAGATCGAGCCTCAGCGCGTCGTGGACCTCGGTGACACCGGCTCCGCTGTACCCGGGTGGGGTGGTCATATTTCCGGGATAGGTGGCGATGCCGTCGATATCGGCCCGGGTCAACCCTGCGTCTTCGATGGCAGCCAGACAGGCGTCGAGGGTCAGTTCGAGTGGGTCGCGGAACAGGCGGCGTCCGAGCGCAGACTGGCCCACCCCGGAGATGACGGCGTTCTCGGAGATTGCCCGATTCATCGCGCGGCTCCGGCCGAGGGCGTGAAAACGGGTATCCAGACGTCCTCGTGCTGCTCAAAACGTACTTCGACTTCCATCCCGATGAACACCTCGGCCGGGTCGACGTCGAGCACGTTGGTGGTGAGGCGGAGTCCATCCTGTTCGGCCAAGGCGACGATCGCCACCACGTAGGGAGGCTCCAGGCCAGGCATCCAGGGCTGATAGTTCACTGAAAAGGTATGCACCACAGCCAGTCCCGATGCGGCTTCCACTGCGAGGTCCTTTGACAAGCACTTGGGACATAACGGTGTAGGTGGGTGAATCCAGTAGGCGCACGTCTGGCAGCGCCAGAAGCGCAACTCGCCCTCTTGGCCACCGGTCCAGAAGGGCCGGTTCAAGTCGTCGACGGCTGGTAGCAGCCGGAAAGACGCCGGCGGATGGCTCAGCTCGGACATGTGGCCCCTTGGGTCGGTAGGCGTAGAAGCAACCGCAACATTTACCGTATGTTAGACCGTGGCATCCGGGGCTGGGGCACTATTCCCGGTTGGATCACCCAACATTAGCCATGTCCTTATCCGGCGGAACCAACCCAGGCCCTCCAGGATTTGTCGAGGTCGCGGTAGCGGATCGCTCTAAATCGTATCTAATTGCACCACAACGAAATTGGGTTAAGGAGCAACGGGCCATCCGGGTGAGTGTCGCGCTTCTTACGGGAATCCCGTTGACATTCCTCCGGCTGCAGTGTGATAGTTCATGGACTAAGTGAAAATGCTGTTCTCGAAACTCATCACAGGCAGCACGGCGCAGACGGAGGATCCATGGCGGACGAGGCGACTCAGGCGTGGAAGAACCCGATGGCGTGGTTACCGCACTCGATCGCCGAGGCCGCGCTGTCCGGGGCCGGAGACGACGTCGAACTGGCCGTGGCGTGGGCCCATCTGCAAGAGCGCTTGGCAGCGGCCGAACGGCTCGTCGTCTCGACGCCGGTCAACAAGAACCGGCTCGACTATGCATCGGGCATGCGGCACCTGATGGTGCTGCTGGCCGTCGGTGTCGATATGGCGCTGCGGGTCGATCCTGATCCTGTGCTGGCGGTCAACCGCGCGGGCATGGACGACATCGTCACCTGGGGACTGGAGTGCCCGGATTGTGTCTACATGAACGCGAACCTGCGAGCCGGTGAGACGTATCGGTTGTACGGCAATCGGGGCACCGCAAGGTATGTCGGCCTACAGACGATGGACGGAATGGCCGCGACCACCAACTTCCTCGTCGACGATCTGGAGATGGATGCCGACGGCAACTTCGAGGCGATCCTCTCCGCTGATGAGCACGACGGCAACTGGCTGAAGTTGGCCGGGGAGCATCCGACGTTGACCGTGCGAAATTTCCTCTACGACTGGGATACCGAGAAACTGGCAGCGCTGAAGATCGAGCGCGTTGGCGCGGAAGTCGAGCCCAAGGACCGCTCGGTGGCACTGGACGTCTCGGTGTCTCGGCAATTGCAGGCGTTGGGGGACTTCGTCTACGACAACCTCAAATTCTTCCTCGACTTCGGCGCAATGCCGCAGGCCAACAACTTCGTCCCGCCGATGGATATGTCCTCGATGGGTGCGGCCGCCGAAAATCGCCCTGTGATCGGACGTTTCGAGCTGGAGCCGGACGAAGCGCTGGTGCTGGAGGTGGAACCGCCCAAGGGGGTCTACTGGAGCATCTCGCTCGGGAATCCCTGGCTGGAGACGATCCACTACGGGCGGCACCAGTCCAGCCTCAACGGTCACCAGGCAGTAGTCGACCCGGACGGCCTGGTGCGTTTCGTGCTTTCCGCGCAGGACCCCGGGGTGGCCAACTGGCTCGATACTGCCGGGCACAGCAACGGTGCCATGCTCTTGCGTTGCGTACGAACAGAAACCGCGCCCGTGCCGAGTGTGCGGCTGGTGAAGGTCGCTGACGTGCTCGACGCGTTGCCGCCGGAAACGACGCTGACCACCGCCGAACAGCGAGCCCACGTCATCGCGGCGCGCCGCCGCGCCGTGCACGAAAGGTTCTACCGATGAGCTTCTCCGCAGACGAACTGGAAGACGGCGCCCGTGCCGCCACCGGGCTGGACGACTTCGGCACTTCGTACTACCGGGAGGGCCTGGAGCGCACTGTCGACGGGTTGAACAACGAAGCCGATCTCAACGATCTCGGCAGGGTGATTCAGCACGCGACGATGAGCAACGCGTTGATCCAACGGCTCAAGATCATCGAGACCTACAAGCAGCACCCGGAAATCGCCGGCGAAGTCGTCGACGGTCCGGTCGTCATCCTCGGGTTACCCCGCACGGGTACAACGGCATTGGGCCAGTTGATCGCCAACGATCCGCAGTTCCGGTCGCTGCGAACCTGGGAGTCGCAGGCCCCGACGCCGCCACCGGAGGCCGACACCCAGTACACCGACCCTCGGATCGCGCAAGCCGCCGAGGGTCAAGCGATGATCGACCAGATGTTCCCGGAGTTCAAGACGATGATGAGCAGCGAGCCCGAAGCTGCGACCGAATGCCAGGACCTGATGGGGATGAGTTTCCGGACCTATCACTTCGACGGCGTGGTTCGGGTGCCCAGCTACATCGAATGGTTGCTGGAAACCGACATGCGCGAAACCTACGAGTATCACCAGCAGGTACTGAAACTGCTTCAGTGGCACTGTAAGCCGAGCTTGTGGCACCTGCGCACCCCCGTGCACATGTTCGCCCTCGACGCCTTCGTCGAGGTGTACCCCAACGCCAAATTCCTCTGGAGTCATCGCGATCCGGCGAAGGTGCTGGGTTCCGTGTGCAGCCTGATCTCCTACATCCGCAGCTGGAGCAGCGACCGTAAGGACCCGCACGAACTCGGCGCCGAACAGCTGGCATGGTGGGCCAAGGGGGTCGGCCGGGCCATGGACTTCCGCAAAAAGTTCGGCGACGACCGCTTCGTCGACGTGTCGTTCGCGGACCTGCAGACCGACTCGGTCAAGACGGTGGCCGACAGCTATCAACAGCTCGGTCTGCAGTTCAGCGATGCAGCCCGCACGAAGGTGCAGGAGTGGGCCGACCTGCACAAGCCCGGCCAGCGCGGCACCCACACCTACGAACTCGCCGACTTCGGGTTGACCGAAGGCCAGGTCCGTGAGGCCTTCGGCGAATACCTCGACACCTACGACGCGTCCGCCTGACCGGCGTCGCAGCGCACGGTTCAATAGCGAGATGGAATCCAGCAGTGGCGGGCGCAAAAAGCTCGAAGCCGATCCACGGGTACGCATCGCGATTCTGTCCGCCGCGTCGAAGATCGTGCGTGAGGAGGGAGTCGGCGCGTTGAGCGTGTCTCAGGTGCTGAGTCGCGCACAGCTGAGCACCCGCGCTTTCTACCGGCATTTCGACTCCAAGGACCAGCTGGTGTCCGCGGTGTTCCTCGACATGGCGCTGGTCGAAATGCTGCGGCTGCGAAAGGGGATGAGGGATACCGCGGATCCCGTGCGGGCGGTGGCGGCCTGGATCGACGGCAGACTTGATCTGGCCTTCAACGACCAGATCCGTTCGGATCTGCGCAAGGTCTCCCTCGAGGCGCAGTCGCAGATGTTCGCCGCACCCGAACTGGTCGGGCCGGCCTACGGCGAGATTCTGCGGCCGCTGATCGAACAGCTCCGGCGCGGAATGGATCTGGGCTTGTTCACCGAGGTGGACCCCGACAACGATGCGCTGTCGATCCAGGGTGTGGTGTGGTCCAGCGTGGAACGGCATTGGGCCACGGCCGGCGGTGACCTGGCCGGGCTGCGGGAACGGGTGCAACGTTTCTGCCTGCGGGGACTGGGCGTCGCGCCCGATTCAATCGCCGCGGTGCTGGCAGATGCGCCGAACAATCAGCAGGAAGTGCTGACGGACAACGCATCCGGATAGGGATGCGTGACAACATTTAAGGGAGAACATGGATCTGGGTCTGGCAGGGTCGGCCGCCGTCGTCACGGGTGGAAGCAAGGGGATGGGGCTGGCGATCGCCCAGACACTGGCAGCAGATGGGGCTCGCGTCGCGGTGATGGCTCGGGGGCAGGATGCTCTCGATGCAGCGACGGAGTCGCTGCTCGCGGCCGGCGCACCCGACGCGGTCGGGATAAGCGTGGACATGACCGACGCCGACTCGATCGCGGCCGGCTTCGACGCGGTCAAGCAGCGGTGGGGTGCGCTGAACAGCCTGGTGCACACCATCGGTCCTGGCGACGGCTACTTCGAGGAGATGGCAGACGCCGACTGGGATGCCGCGTTTTCGCTGGGGACCATGTCCGGGGTGCGTTCGATCCGTGCGGCGCTGCCGATGCTGCGGGAAGCCGAGTGGGCGCGCATCGTCACGCTCTCGGCACACTCGATCCAGCGTCAGAACCCGCGGATCGTCGCCTACACCGCCTCGAAGGCGGCGTTGAGCAGCATCACCAAGAATCTGTCGAAAAGCCTTGCCAAAGATGGCATCCTGGTGAACTGCGTATGCCCGGGCACCATCGTCACCGCCAGCTTCACCGAGAACCTCAAAGACATCCTGGCCGCCGACGGGCTCGATGCGACCAATCCGGTCGACGTGATGACCTGGATCGACAACAACTTTCACCAGCCCTGTGACCTCGGCCGAGCCGGCCTGCCCGAGGAGATCGCCTCCATCACGACGTACCTGGCCTCGAAAAGAAACGGCTACGTCACTGGTGCCACCGTCAACGTCGACGGCGGCAGCGACTTCATCTGATGCTGGTCAGTTGAGAAAGTGCCCATCGGCGCCGAGAACATATTCGCCGGTGTCGGGGTGGTGGTACCACCCGGAGGAGGCCTGGGTTCCCCCGTCGACGTGGATCGTCTGTCCCGTTATGTAGCTGGACATCTCCGATGCGAGAAAGATTGCGGCGCCGGCCATCTCGTTGACATGACCCGGTCGTCCCAATGGAATCATGAAACCGGCCCGCTCTTCGGTTCCCGGTGGTGAGATCGATCTGATGCCCTCGGTCATGGTGAGATCGGGGGCGAGGGCGTTGACCCTGATGCCGTACGGCGCGAGCTCGAGTGCAGCGGTCTTGGTGTAGTTGATCACGCCTGCCTTGGCAGCGGCGTACGTCGCGTAACCCGGTGCGGCGCGCACGCCTTCGATGGACGTCACGCTGATGATGCTGCCCGGCAGCTTCTGCTCGACAAGCCCACGCGCAACCCGCTGGGTGCACAGGTAGACGTGCCGCAGATTCGATTTGTACAGTGCGTCCCAGCCGTTTTCGGTGGTGTCGAGGATTCCTGACCAGAACACGCCACCGGCGTTGTTGACCAGGATCGTGACTGGGCCGAGTTCTGCGACGGTCTGCGCAAGCGAGGCATCAACTGCGGCGCTGTCCCTGACATCGGTGGTGATACCGAGTACACCCAGTTCGTCGGCGGCAGAGGCGCATGATTTCGCGTCGCGTTCCCAGATCGCCACCCGTGCCCCGAACGCTTTCAGCCCGGCCGCGATACCGCGTCCGATGCCCGCGCCTCCGCCGGTCACCACGGCAACGCGATCGGTCAGAAGAATGCTTGATGGATCGAAGTTCATATCTGGAACTGTAGGACAATGCCTGCTCGGCTGTTACATTATTTACTAGAGCTGTCTCATATGTAACTCTCGGAGGTGCGATTATGGCCAGCACGGTTTTTGTCACCGGCGCAACCGGGCAGACCGGCGGTAATGTCTGTCAGCAGCTGATCGAGCGGGGTGACCATGTCCGAGCGCTGGTCCGCAACCCGGACGAAGCAACAGCGCTCGCCGGAATCGGTGTCGAGTTGATTCGCGGCGACATCAGCGACGCCGATGACGTCCTTCGCGCAGCCAAGGGTGCCGAAGCGGCCATCCACTGCGCCGCACTGTTGGGTGGGGCCAGTCAGGATCTCGACGATTTCAGGGCCGTCAACGTGGTCGGCACGAGCAATGTGCTCGACGCAGGGAAAGCACTCGGCATGCGTCGGGTGGTCGCCCTCAGTACGGCCACCTTCATCAATCTCGCCACCGACCTCGATTTCGAAGACGCGCCCGTTCTTGAGGATCCACCGGATGACCCCTACACGGTGACCAAACTGGCGGCCTTCCTGGATGCGCATCGGCGGGCCGCTGCGGGCGAGGACGTGCTGACCTGCCACCCCGGGGCGATCTTCGGTCCCGGCTTGGTCGTCGACCGTGCTCTGCACCGCAGCAGCTTCAACCGGGTCCTGCTGGCAGGCATGCGTGGAAAGATCAAGCGCTACCTCACTTTTCCGGTCACCTGGGTAGCTGGGGCAGACGTCGCCAGGGGATCCATCGCCGCCCTCGATCGTGGAAAAGCAGGTGAGCGCTACCTGTTGATCGGTCAGCCGGAGGACACCATCAGCACCGCGGCCGGCATCAACCGGGCCTGTGAGATCGCTGGAATCGACCACCGGGTAGACGATCTCGACTACCGCGCGGACCAGGCAACACTCTTGGCGGAGTTCGGCCCGACCTTGATGGCGATCGCCGAGGCGGCCGCAAAGGGTGTACGCAAGCCCAGAACCTACGACAACCTGACCACCCGGCGGCTGGATTATCGGCCGATGTCCTTCGACGACGGATTGCGCCGGCTGATTCCGTGGTTGTGCGAACTCGGCCGCCTGAAATGACTGTCGAACCAACCCGAACGGCCTCAGATCACAGGGATCTGGGTGACCGGATCCTTGATGCAGCCCAGCGACTCGTGTTCCGGACCGGCGCGCGCAAGCTGTCGCTTTCCGATGTCGCGACCATCGCCGGGGTTTCGCGGCCGACAATCTACCGCTACTTCGTGTCCAAGGAAGAGCTGATCGATGCCCTGGGCAAGCGCGAATATCGTCGCTTCAACGCGGCAATGGACGCGGCGATGTCCAGTTCTTCGGGTATCGCGCGACTGGATGCCGCGTTGGATGTCGTTGCGACCTTTGTCGAGGATCAGCCGTCGGGGCAACTGCTCGACCTTGAGCCGGACTTCGCGCACGAACAAATGGCGCGGGCACTACCCATGATCGTCGAAGGGTTGACAGTGGTTCTGCAGCGGTGCGCACGCGAGGACGGCGTGTCTCTGACCGCAGACGAAGCTGACCTGGCGGGCGCAATCGCTCGAACTGCGCTGAGCCATTACATATTTCCCGACCAGGACCGGACCGCCGCGCGCCGGCAGATCCGTGCGGCTGCTGGCTTGCCGCCACATTGACCACGTGGGATCGACCACACCTACGATACGCTTACGGTAACGTATACCGTTGATGCCCGACGACGGGGAGGAAGAGGAACTACAGTGAAAGTTCCGATGGTCCACGACCCAGAGTTCTGGCGGCGGGGGCCGGACCACGAGCTCGCCGAGCTGCGTCGTGGCTGTCCCGTCGTCCGGCAGCCCGACGCCGGCTTCTGGGCGGTGACAGGCCACCGCGAGATCGTTGAGATCAGCAAGGACCCTGCGACCTACAGCTCGGCCAAGGGTGTGCTGATCGGCGACCTCAAGCGGACGGTGAGCGGCGCCGAATCCATTCTCTACGTAGACCCACCTCGGCACGTTGCAATGCGCCGAATCGTCAATCGGGGGTTCACCGTTCGGCGGGTCGCAGAGCTGACACCCGTCGTCGAGCGCATTGTCGGGGACGTTCTCGACGCGATCGACCCGTCGGTGCCGATTGATGCGGTGAACGCGATCAGTGCGCCGGTGCCGATCCTGGTGATCGCCCACATGTTGGGTGTGCCTGCCGAGGACCTGCCGACGTTCCGTATCTGGTCAGATGCGATCGCCATCGCCGCCACCGATCCAACCGACCCGCGTGCGATGGTGGCGATCGATTTTTTCACCTATTTCAACGCCAAACTCGACGCAAGGATCGGCGAGCCGGATCCACCAGAGGATCTACTCACCGCGATCCTGGCCGACGCCGAACTCACCAGGGCTGAACAGCTCGGCTTTTGCATGAGCCTGCTGGTCGCCGGTAACGAGACCACCCGCCACCTGGTCAGCGGGGGACTGGTCGCACTGGCCGAACACCCCGATCAGCGCGCACATCTCGTTGCCGACGAATCGTTGATCCCGTCGGCGGTGGAGGAGATGCTGCGCTGGATCACGCCGATCGTCGCGATGGCGCGTACCACGACCTGCCCTGTGACCGTGAGTGGGGCGGACGTCGACGCGGACTCCTACCTCGTCATGCTCTACGCGGCAGCGAACCGCGATGAGACTGTATTCGGCTCGGATGCAGGCGAGTTCGACGTGGCGAGGTGGCCCAACCCACACCTGGCTTTCGGCATCGGCGAGCACTTCTGCCTCGGTGCTCAGCTCGCCAGGTTGGAGGCCAAGGTGCTTTTCACGCAGGTGTTGCGCAGGTGGCCGCGATACCAGGTACTCGACGGTGTGCAGATGGGCGCATCGACACTCCTGCGGGAGACCGTGACGTTGCCGATTCTGTTGCAGCCCAATGACTGAGGGGCGGGTGACGGCGCTGCTGGCGGTACCGGGTACGGCGCTGATGTTTGCGTTGGGTATCGCCTGTGCGGGGCCGGCTCACGCCGCGCAGCCTCTCAACGGCAGCTACACCGCCTTCTCAGATGGCGGACTCGGCACCCGTAACGATGTGTCCTACGGCTGGAACTATCCCTACCCCGATGTCACGCAGACGCTGACCTTCGCTACCAGCTGTTTCCTCGACGATTGCCACGGCACGGTGACCAGCTCGGACGGTTGGACGGCAAACGCTGAGCAACGCAGCGGCCGATGGTGGATCGAGTATGAACGGCCCGACGGGATCCTGTGCGCTGATGGCAGTTTCGTCGACACTCGCCAGTCGTTCGGTTTCGACGCGGTCACGCTGCAAGGCACCGACATGATGCAGGGGCCGAGTGGGGCCTGCAACCGGAACCTGCCCATCGTCATCAAACGCCCGTTCTCGATGACTCGGCTGGGCTGACCGCGACGATCGCGCCCTCATCGCACGTCGTTGCTCACGGCATCGAACAGATTCGCCAGGAGATCGAGCAGTTCTGCGGCCGGGTCGTCCGATAACGCGGCGAGCAGCGGCCGCACCTCCCGATCCAGAAAAGCCAAGGTGGCCTGATTATCTCGACGGGCGATGTATGTGCGGGCATCTTGGATCGCCGCGGTCAGTGCATCGGAATCGACGCGGGCTGCGACGACCTGGGTGGCCAGAACGTCGATCAGTTCCCAATCGCGGTACATGGCATTGGTGGCTTCGTACAGCGCGACCCCGGTCACTGGTTGACCGTGCATGGTGCCGTGGTAGCGGTAGGGGCCTTCCAGGTATTCGATCGGTAGCGCATGCGCCGGGGCGTGCACCAGTGGCTCACCGGTCAATTCCAACTCAAGCGTGGCGGACCGGATGACATGGCGCTCCGGCAGGTACCGAGGCTTCGACGGCGGCCGCATCAGACTCCGGACCTCGTCCGGCCAGCGCACATAACCGGTGGTAGTGACATCGAGATCCTCGACGCACTGAGGCGGTGTGCCGTCGGCGCAGCTGGTGGTGATGCCGGTGAACGGCACCAGTGCGTTACCGTTTCGGCGATCGAATTGACGCCACACCCCGAGGTCGACCCCGTTGTCGAGGCTGATGGTGTGCCATTCGTGGGCTTGGCCGCGCGCGTCCCCGCCAGTGCCGCCCCCACCGGCGTAGTGGGGAAACCACTGCCGGTCGATATGGCCAGTGTGGCCGATCACCTTTTCGGTCAGATCACCCCAGCGCAGCGTGCCGGTGAGCCGTACGCCGGTCTGGAAGTACGAGTACGTATCGTCCTGGATACACGCGACGATTTTGCCGTTGTAGACCGCAGCCCCGACAGGGGCCGGCGGTCGTGATGGGACCACGTGTAGGCGCAATTCCATTGTGGCGCCAGTCTTGTCGACACCGATATCGGCGAAGTCGTAGACGAAGGGTGTCAGAGCCCCGGCGTCGTCACGGGTCGTGGTCCACGTCGTGGTGCCTGCGCTGCTCTCGTAACGCAGATCCAGGTGGCCCTCTGCGCTGGTGAGCTTGGGGACGGCACCAGGTTCCATGTTCTTCGGCGGCATGTCGTAGTCGGTATAGGTGCCGTAGCGGTCGTTGTCGGTATCGAACAGCGCGAAGGTGTGAAAGTCGGCGACCACATCACCGCCTGGCCGGTTCCGGTTGAAGATCGAGATAAAGGCGAACAGCCGTCCGGACTTCTCGGCGGTCAGATGTCCTGCGAGATACCAGGTATCAGACTCGAAGCCGAGATGCGTGCCTTCGGCGGCCGGGAAGTCGAGCTGGGCATCCCCGGGTACCAGTTGATAGGGGTAGCGTCGCCAGCCGGCCGGTGCCGTTGTCTCGGGCGTGCTCATCTGCGGTTGCCTCGCTTCACTCGTTGACGATGACGGATCGGATCCCGGTACCTCGCAGCAGATCGTCGAAGGCACTGTTGACGTCATCGAGCGTGATCCGCCCGGTGATCAGCTGCTCAAGCGGGAGCCGTCCCGTTCTCCACAGATTCAGCAGCAACGGGAAGTCCCTGCCGGGCACCACGGAACCGTATTGGCAACCCACCAAGGTCTTTCCGTGCATATAGAGGTCGTAGGCCGAGAGTGACACCGTTTCGTCAGGTGGCGCCGCCCCGACGATGCACGTGACGCCACCGCGCCGGGTGGCGCTGATCGCCGTCTCGATGGTGGACTGCCGACCGACCGCTTCGAAGATGAAATCCGCTCCGCGGCGACCCGTCATCGCGCGGATCTGCTTTGCGACGTCACCGTCGGCGGGATCGACCGCATGAGTGGCGCCCAGCGAAACCGCGGCATCGCGACGCGATGCCACCGGATCGACTGCGATCAACTCGGCCGCACCGCGGACTTTCGCGGCCATCAACGACGCCAGGCCGACACCGCCCAGACCGATCACCGCCACCGAGCTGCCGTGCTCGACCGGCGCGGTATTCAGGGCCGCGCCCGCGCCGGTGGCAACACCACAGCCGATCAGTGACGCGATCTCCAATGGGATATCGGCCTCGATTGGCACCACGGCGCGACCCAGGCAGTTTGTGGCTGTCGAGAAGCTGGAGACGCCCATCGAGGTGAACAGTGCTCGGCCTGCCGTGTCGGTGGCGTACGGCATCGCGTAGCTGTCACGAATCGCATTGCGGCACAGGTGAACTTCGCCACGCTCGCAGAACCAGCAGTGCCCGCAGGCGGCCACCCAGGCGATCACCACGTGATCGCCCGGAGCGACATGGTGGACTTCGGGGCCGACTGCCTCGATGACGCCGGCCCCTTCATGCCCAAGGACGCACGGCGTTCCGGCCGGTAGGGCGCCGGTCGCCTGGGACAGGTCTGAGTGGCAGACACCGCTCGCGGCGATGCGGACCCG
>JBEVHL010000661.1:0-8048 GCA_040511255.1 Mycobacterium sp.
CAGAAGACCAACATCCACGATCCGCTGGAGATGGAGAAGGCCGCCGACGAGCTGCCCATCGAGCAGGTCGCCAAGCGGTGGATCGTCTCCTCGGATCCCGACGAGGCCGTCGAGAAGGTCGGCGAGTACGTCAAATACGGCCTCAACCACCTGGTGTTCCACGCACCCGGGCAGGATCAGCGACGCTTCCTGGAGCTGTTCCAGCGCGATCTGGAGCCCCGGCTGCGCAAGCTGGGCTGAGCGCTACTTCTTCGGCGGTGTGCTGGCGGTCGCCGCGGCGGGGGAGCCCGGCTGGCCGTTGACACGGTATACCCGGCGGCGTTCCTTGCCGCCGGGTTCGTTGGACGAGTACACCACCGAGGCGAAGCCTGCACCGTCGGCCCAGAGCGTCGGATACCGCAGGTTGACGGCGTCGGCGTCGGAGATGTTCGGATTGCTGACCACGATGTACTGAATGCCGAAGTCCCACGGACGATTCAGAGCGACCACGAAATCGTAGTCGCTGGTGATCACGAACTGCTTAGGGTTGTCTGACGCCAGCCAGACCCCCCAGCAAAAGAACGTGTCCATCAGCACCGACCCTTCGGGGAGGTGTTTGCGATCCAGATACGAGGCCAGCAGCCGATCGTCGTCGCCCATCCGGCGGTACCACTGCTCGTCGGGTGGATAGGTCCCCGGGTTCAGCAGCGAATTAAGCCCGAACTGCAACTGCTGGTTCCCGATGTCCTGATTGAGCATGGATTGGGCCGTGACCGGGATTCCGATCAGCAGGGACGCGGTCAGTAAGGCCGCTCCCAGGCGACTGGGCAGGGAGCCGAGGCGCCACCAGCCGACGGGCAGCCCGCTGGGTGTCCAGCACACCAGCGCAATGACGGTCACCATCGGAATCGCCAACAGATAGAACCGGAACCAGCCGAACGTGGTGCCGGTGAACTGGCTCCACGCCGAGAAGGCCAGCACGGACCCGCAGACCGCCGCCGGCACCAGGGCATCGAACTTCTTGGTCAGTACGGCGAGCGCTGCAGCCAGGACGGCTGCGATGCCCACGAACGGTTGCATGGCGAACAACCGCACGGCGATCAGCAGCAGGTCCGCCGACGCCGAGTGCGCGGTGCCGCTGCGGGCGACTGCTTCGGCGACCTGGCTGCCGTTGCCGTACCGCGATGACAGGGTCGCGAACAACTCACCGTTGACGATCCAGCCGGTGACGGCCCACGTGATGAACGCCAGCGCGATTGGGAAGAGCAAGATGATCACGTTGAGGGCGGCGGACGGGATCCGCTCCGTGCGCGGCAGCCGGACCAGCACCACAGCCAGCACCAGCAGCGCCGCACCCGCCGCGGCGACCACCATCTCGTAGCGGGCCAGGTAACCGACGCCCAAGGCGATGCCCGCCCAGGCCAGATCACCGACGCGTTGCGAATCGACCCACAGCAGCAGATAGCGCACACACCACAGCACGCAGAACACCTCGGCTGCTTCACTCATCCCCGCGCCGCCATAGATCACGATCAACGGGTTGAGGGCGAAGCACGTGACAGCGACCCAGCGCCAGACGGGGCCGGTGGACCGGTCGATCGCGATCTGGCGCACCATCAGGGCCGCAGCCGCCATGAACAGCGCGCTTTGTAGGACGCCGGTCAGTCCGTACGTCCGCAGCTCCGGCCACCAATGACTCAGCGGCAGCAACGGGACCTGGACCAGGCTCGGCAGCGGGTTCCACACGAAGCCGATGGCGGACAGGTGCGGGTCCCTGCTGAACAGGGTGTATCCGGCGTTGGCCACCCGGCTGATGCCGTCTCCGTCGTAGAGGTTGTACCTCATGATCAGCACCGACCCTGCGACGAAGTACGCCGTCGAGAGCAGCACGAACAGGGTGACGGGCTGCCACCAGGACCGGCGCGAAGGTGGCCGTTGCGGGTCAACCTGCGTCGAAGTTGGCGCGGCCGGGTTGATTACCGCGGTCACGACATCACGCCTTGGCGCGTCGCCGCCGGACGATGAGCAAACCAGCCACCGCCAGGACCACCAGAACACCGATCGCCACCGTGGCCCACAACCACCACGTCCATCCGGTACCCAGATCGGGCTGATGCGCCATCGGCCCGCCATCACGAATGGTCAGGTTGACGGTGACGCCTGCGGCACCGGTGGCGACGACGTCACCGGTCAACGAGTTCCATCGGCTCTCCAGCTGGGCGATGTAGTCGAAACTCTTGTCCACCAACGACCAGTCTGCGTTGGCGTCGATGGCCAGCACCGTTCGATTGTTGTGTGCGAAAGCCTGGACGACGCCGAGTGGACCGCCCAGGTCGACGTCGGTGACCTGGCTGCCATCGACCTTGACCGAATTCTTGTCGCCAGGATTGACCGGCGGAAGCATGCCGGCCTGCGCCAGCTCGCTTCCGGTGGCGACGATCAGCAAGCCGACGCCGGAGCCGGCGGCTTCTTTGAGCGTCGTCACGTTCGGCCGCAGCGGCTCCGCGGTCTGCTGGCCCATCAGGTTGATGGCACGGGCGGCGTAGCGGATCTGTTCGGGATGATCAACGGCCACGTTGAAGTCAGGTGTGAATGCCATTGGCAGGACGGCGAATCCGCCACGGTTGAAGGTGCCGGGGGTGACCGAGACGGTGGACTGGGCATCCAGTGCGAAGGTCATCCGGTCTGACAGCGGGGCACATTCGCGATCCGGGTTGTAGCGCAGTTCGAGGGCAATTCCGACGTACGACGAGATCGCCTCGGCGGGAACGTCGAAGGACATGTCCAGCGTGCCCGAGTTGTCCAGGGTGTGGGTTGCCAACACGTTGGAACCGGACTTGACCAACACAGAGCCCTCGCCACTCACCACGGGGGTGTACTGGGCCCGCAGGTGAATCTGCGCGCCCTGAATGGAGCCGGCAGCAAAAGCGGTGACGTCAAAGCCGGTGTAGAGCGTACTGGTCCCCAGAACGGAAGCCTGTCCCGCCATGGCCAGTTGCGAGAACGTGAGGATGTTGGTTGACCTGGACACATTCTGAGTTTCCGAAGTGACTGCCGCAGTTGGTGATTGAGCCAACGCCACGCGGCGATCGGTAAACAGTTGGACCTGCCGCAACAACGCGGCGCCATCACCGGAGATGACCAGGACGGCAGCCGGAGTGCCGCCCTTTTCCACTGCCACCTGTGGCTGCCCGCCGTTGCGGATCTCGATGATGCGGCGGGTGCCGGTGCCAGCGGGCGGAGGACCGGCGGACGTGTCGACGTCGATACGCACCGGGATCGGGCGGTATCGCTGGGTGAGTTCGGCAACCAGGGTCAGTGCGGCCTGCTGCTGTTCAGGGGTGGGCTGGGGTCCCACGCGGATCGTGATGCTGTCGAGGTATCCGGGCAGGAAGTCGGCCACGGTGCGGGGATTCGGCGCCAAGCCGGTGTAGGTGGTCGCGAGTTGGTCCAACACCACCGACGCGGGCTGCGAGCAGCTGGTGGCAGGTGGATTCCGGTCTCGCAGTACGAAGTTCAGCTCGGCCTTGCCGTCGGTCACCTGAGCCGCGGAGGTTTTGATCACGAACTTCTGCGTCGAGAGGTCGGTGGGTACAGGGATGGTGCCCAGCAGGATGCCTTGCTTGTCGAAGACATCCACCTGGCCCGTGGAGACGTTCACGACCGAGCCGATCTGTCCGGTCACGACGGTGGGCAGGACCCCCTGCGGTACGGGTACGGCGACGCCCGCGGGCTGGTTCGTTCCGGCAATTTCGATCCGGTTCGACACGCCCAATTGGTTCCAGCCGATCTGGGTGGTACCCGGAGCGGGCGGCCCTGGAGCGGCCACGGGCGGTCTGGGTGCGGGCGGACCCGGCACGGCCGGCGCGGGAGCGGCTGCGGCCGACGGTAGGACCTGCGCGACGGACGCCGCCAACAGCAGGCATAGTGCCAGCATTCGCTGGAGGATTTTCATGAAGGCCGGACCCTTTCGTGAGACGTGGCCGCGGTGCCGGCAAGTCCGTGCACTGTCTTCTCCCAGAAGAACGGCCGAAATACGAGTTGGTAGATGGCTTTGACCGCGGCCACCGATTGCAGTAGCCAGTACAGCGGCGACAGCAGGGCCGCCCACCACATGTAGGGCTTGTTCAATGCCTTGGTGACGATGAGGGCGGTGTAAATCGACATCGGCGCGCCGATGAGGAACAACGCCAGGCAGGTGTAGTAGGCCATCGGCGGGAAGAGCGTGCCCATGAAGGTTGGCCTGCCCATTACCCAGACGACCATGACGAACCAGAAGACGAGGTTGAAGGCGTTGGTCACCGGGATCCCACCGGTCATGTTGATCAGGCGAAACACCGCCTTGGTGCCGATTTCGCGGCGCAACTGCAGGGGGTGGCGCAGATGCACGATGGTGGTCTGCAGGTAACCCTTGTACCACCGAGATCGTTGCCGAATCCAGTTCACCACATCGGAATTCGCCTCTTCTGAGGTGATCGAGTCGAGAATCAGCGTGCGGTAGCCATGGCGGGCGAGTCGGACGCCGAGGTCGGCGTCCTCGGTCACGTTGAACTCATCCCAGCCGCCGACCTCACGCCAGACCCTGGTGGGGATGTGATTTGAGGTGCCGCCCAGCGGGACGACACAGCGTGACGCCTCGACCGCCGGAAGCACGATCCCAAACCACTGGTCGTACTCCAGGGAGAACCATCTGGTCAGCAAGTTCTGCTTCTCGTTGAAGTAGGCCAGCCGGCCCTGCAGACATCCGATATCGCTTGGTGCCCTGCGGAATGCGACCACAGCCTTGCGCAGCTGGAGGGGGTCGGGGATGTCCTCGGCGTCGTAGATGGTGACCAGCTCACCCCTGAGGTCGGGCAACGACATCCCGTAATTGCATGCTTTCGGTTTCGTCTTGGGCATGCTGTCCGGAACGATGACGACCCGGATGGAGTCCAGGGGCAGACCGACGAGCGCATCCTGGGTGGCCGTGTCGTCCTGCTCGACGAGCAACAGGATTTCCAGCTTGTCGCTGGGGTAGTGCAATTTGGCCACCCCGTTGACCAGGTTCTCCACGATGGAGGGCTCGCGGTACACCGGCAACAGCACCGTGTAGACGGGAAGTTCGTCGTCGGGAATCGCCAGCGCTTCGGCGTCACTGATGGTCACCAGGGTCGGTGTGCGAAGCCCTTTCAGTATCAACCAGTTCCGGTCGATCGTGGAAACCAGGTACAGCCCCGCGATGGTCGTGGTGATGAGCGGCAGCACCAGCGTCGGCCACTGGATCGCACAGACAACCAGTGCCGCCAAGATCAACCCGGCCCTCAGCAGCGACTTCCAGCCCAGCGCGGATCGGGCCGAAACGCCTGCGTGCAAGAGGCTGCCGGGGATGTACCCGCTATCCACGATCCCGCTCGGCGGTCGACGCGCTGGGCGGCTCTGCGGCGTCCACCAGCGAGCGCACGATGTCGTCGGCGCGCTGTTCGACCCGCTTGTCGACCCCGCCCACCCATTCGGGTTGCTGGCGGGCGACCCAGAGGACGGGCTTGATCACCGTGTCGGACACCGACAAGGGGGCGGGAGCCACCGGGCTGTCCGGTGACATCGCCGACTGGTTGACCACGACGGTCACTTGTTGATACGCGGCGGGGGTTTTCCAGACCCACGTGATCGCGTACCAGTTCTGGGCAGTCACGTCGGTCGCGGCATCGGCATTGCTGTGCATCATCCTGGCGTGGAGTCGCAGCTGCTCGTCCGGTCCGCCGCTGACAGCCTGGAAGTTGACCGGGATCGGCGACGGGTACCAGATGGCGTCCGAATAGTCGCGCAGCGCAGCAAGATTGGTGGTGGTGATGACATCGACCGCGGCGGCGGGGCTGTTGGCGGCCGTCGGGACCTGGAACCGCACGAGGCTCGACTGGGGCCCGAGAAAGCGGGTCACAAAGCCGAATTCGGTGGGCGCGCCCAGGCCGCTGCGCTGGGCCCAGTCGGCATGCACCTGCGGCGGCTCCGGCGGAGCGGGCGTGGGTATGTGGGTGACCAGAACGCCGACCGCGACGAGCCCAAGCACCACGATGGACCGCGGCGACAGCGGGTGGAACCCGGCGCTGACGGCGGCCCAGCGGTGGCTGCGGGTCAGTTCGGTGAAATGGTGCAGCCCGACCGTCACCGTCACCGGCACCACCGCGGCCACGATGATCAGCGTGGCGAAGAGGCCGAGCCGCTCGGTCAGTACTACCGACAACCCGCCGCCCACCACCAAGCACAGCAGCGTCGCGGCGATCTGCCAATGGCGACGCGTGGGTCGGCCCGCCATGTACACGCTGATGGCTCCGAGAAGCGCTCCGACGCCAGCCGCGGCGGTGTCAGATCCGCCGAGCGAAGCGGTGGTGAGGAGATAGGGGAGTGTCAGGGCGCAGCCGAATGCGAAGATCCAGACCTGCCACATCCGGATGACGTGCCTGGTGCTGAAGACGATCATGCCCGCGCACGCGACCCACACCAGGGCGCCGACAAGTTCGAGTCGCCATAGACCGGACAGGGTGGGGAAGCGATGGGTGATCAGCGCGATCGAGCAGAAGCCCACCGCACCGGTCACCGCGGCGACGATCCAATCCGATTCGTTGTCGCCGACGCCGCGGGCTGGCAGGCGGTAGCCGGTGGCAGCCACCAAGACCAGGAGGGGCGCAATCACGAGAAAAGCGGTCCGGGATCCGTTAACGGCCTCATTGAGGACCTGGGCGAAGAGTGGACCGTAGGCGCCGAAGAACAATCCGGCGAGCACCGCGGTCCGCCACCAGAAGGCGAATCGCGAATCGGCGACGGGAGGGCGACTCGGTTCGAGGTCGGCTGTGCCTAATCCGCTGCCCACATCGGCAATTGACATGCAAACCCCTCGCAAGGAAAGACAGCTCGACCATCACATCCGCAGCGGCGTGGCGATCACTCGTCCGCAGCTCTGCCGGAGGAGAATAACCACATACGTGCAAAGTTGGCAAATTTCCGAGTACGTAAAGAATGAGTGGCCAACTAGGGAAAAGGCCATAATCGCAGGAAACAGCAAAGAGTCATGCGCGGATGACTCAATCCATTGGGGGCAGCGCCCCGACAAAGGGCGGTCGGACCGCTCCGGTGCCGGGCGTTGGGGCCCGTTCGCCCGTTGCCTAAGCACACACAACGCACGGATCGCCAAGGCCGCGGCGGTCCAGTGGCACGTCGATCTTCACAGATGCAGGCGGGCCGTAGTTTCGAACGCCAGGCGTCGGGTGTGGCGATGTCGATCTGACCACTTCGCGCGACCGTTGCGCTGATTCGCCAGCTTTGGTCAGAGCCAACGGCATGAGCTGCCTGGCGTTATCGAATGGCCGTAATGGTGGCGCAATATTCGGTGCCGGCGTCGGTTGCCGCGCACTTACCGTCGCCGCCAACTAATTGACGGTCATTACAAATAGACGCCCCGCCGGACACGCCCACGAACGATATGTGCCGCTAAAACTTGTCGGCGGAGAGGGTGACCTTAATGCACTCCATGCACCTGGTGCGCTGGGGACGGTGCATCGTATGCGATCGGCGTAGCGGCTGCTGACTGTGGCGTGCAGGCTGATTCTGTGGGCCACCGGCGCTAACCCTGGATAACACTTGGAGGACACGGATATTCGAGCATCTGACGCCAAGGACCGGCGCGCATACCTCCGCACCTCGGCGAGCAGCCGAATAATGTTCGCTAAATTCAAATGCCGAAACTTGCGGGCAATGAATCTATTATTGTGCGTCATGTTAAATGCATAAATGACAGTGTCACAATCCACGCTCTCAATCACTGAACACACCTAAGGGTGCCGTGTCCGCCGGTATAGTGCCATCTCTATTGAATATCGGAAAGTCCGAATGGTCGAAAGTAGGACAGGTGCACCCGTTCAACAAACCCTCGCCACAGTTTCCGCATCGAGGTCGGACTCCGGAAACCTGCGTTGCATCGTTGCCTTTGTGGCGACCTTCGAGTGAGTTGCTCAGCGCCAGCGTCAAGACCCGTCTTAGGCAACGGTGAGTCGTGGCGGCACGGTGCGTGCGTTGGCGTCGGCGATGTTGTTGCT
>JBEVHL010000662.1:0-14418 GCA_040511255.1 Mycobacterium sp.
AGTAGGCGGGGTTGGCCCTCAGGACGATCGAGTCCCCACTCTTCTGAGAGACGAAGGAGAAGGGCCCCGTCCCGATTGGGTGGGTGGCGATCTGACCGCTCTCGACGTTCTTGCGGGACACGATGGCCATGCACTTGAACCCACCAATGTTGGTGAGCAGGTTGGGAGTTGGCTGCTTCACCCGGATCACGACGGTGCGCTCGTCGGGCGCGGCGACGTCGGTGACGCTGCTGAACTTGTCGACGTTGGAGAGCTTCTCGTCGATGATCCGCCGGTAGGAGTAGACGACGTCGGCGGAGGTGAACGGACTGCCGTCGTGGAAGGTGACACCCGGCCGGAGATGGAACGTCCAGAGCAACTGGTCGGGAGTGACCTCCCACGATTGGGCCAACGCGGGCCGCATCTGCAGGTCGGCATCGGGCTGGACCAGCGTGTCGAAGACGTTCTCCAGCACCTCGAACGAGAAGTAGGCGCTGGTCTTGTGGGGATCGAGTTGGTCGGGTTCGCCGGCGATGGCCGCCACCAGCGTGCCTGCGCCGCCCTCGCCCAGGTCGACGCGCTGGCCGGTGGAGCACCCGGTGAGTGCGATCAGGAGTGCAGTCACGACGACGACAGCGGCGCGCACCGCTGCTTTCCTCATCGCCATCACCCCGTGGTCGTCGGGTCATTTCCCCAGCTCGACGGCTCCCGGCCCCACCGCCTTGTGGTTCGTACCCGGTCGGGTTCGGTGTTAATCCAGTTCGACGGAGGTAGAAACGCAGTCGAATGTGGCTGCAGCGACGCCAGGTCCGATCCGACGTCAGGTCCGATCCGACGTTCGGTGTCCCCGAATGTCGCTCGCATGCCAATGTGGAGGCGCGGAACCAGGGGATGACACGAAAGGGCGTTTGATGGCAGTGCGTACACCGAAGAAGGTCGTGATCTGGGGTACCGGATTCGTCGGCAGGATGGTGATCGCCGAGGTCGCCAAACATCCGGATTTCGAACTGATCGGGGTCGGCGTCAGCAACCCGGACAAGGTCGGCCGGGACGTCGGGGAGATCTGCGGGCTGGCCGAACCCCTGGGGATCACCGCCACCGACGATGTCGACGCTCTGATCGCACTCAAACCCGATGCGCTGGTGCACTACGGGCCGACGGCAGCGCACGCCGACGACAACATCCGGCTCATCGGCCAGTTCCTGCGGGCCGGTATCGATGTGTGTTCCACGGCCATGACGCCGTGGGTGTGGCCGCAGATGAAGGTCAACCCGCCGAACTGGATCGAGCCGATCACGCAGGCCTGCGAGGAAGGCCGCGCGTCGTGTTTCACCACCGGCATCGACCCCGGATTCGCCAACGACCTGTTCCCGATGACGCTGATGGGCCTTTGCTCGGAGGTGCGCACGGTACGGGCATCCGAACTGCTGGACTACACCAATTACGAAGGTGACTACGAGTTCGAGATGGGCATCGGCCGCGAACCCGAATTCCGGCCGCTGCTGGAGAATCCGGACGTGCTGATCTTCGCCTGGGGCGCGACAGTCCCGATGATGGCCTACGCCGCAGGCATCGAACTCGACGAGATGACCACCACCTGGGAGAAGTGGGTGACGCCGACGGAACGCAAGACCGTCAAGGGTGTCATCCAGCCCGGCCAGGTCGCTGCGGTGCGCTTCACCATCAACGGCATCTACCAGGGCCGAACGCGGATCCAGCTCGAGCACGTCAACCGGATCGGGCACGACGCGGCGCCCGATTGGCCGTCGGGCAACGACAACGACGTCTACCGCGTCGACATCGAGGGCACGCCGAGCATCTTCCAGGAGACGGCGTTTCGGTTCACTGACGGCTCGGGGCGCGATCCCGCAACCGCGGGTTGCCTGGCCACCGGAATGCGTGCGCTCAACGCGGTACCCGCGGTCAACGACCTGCCGCCGGGCTGGGTCACCCCGTTGGATCTGCCGCTGATCGCGGGGGTCGGCACCATTCGCTGAACCTGCGCCCCGACGCGACCGGAGCGTAACGCTGCGGGCCCGGAAACCGAGATCACTGTGAGGGTTTCTGGGATGGGATGACATGAACGACGGAACGAAGTCGGCGTTGGGCCTGTCGGTCGGGGCTACCCAGCTCACGGCCGTGACGGCCGACAACGCGGTGTCCCGGACGCCGGTGCTGACGTTGTTCGCCCACCGCCCACCCGAGGTGGGGCTGCCGTCGGAAACCGGTCTGAGCGCCACCGAGCGCGGCCTGACCATCGGCGATTTCGTGGACCGGGTCGGAGATCCCGTTGCGATCCTGGCCGCCGACGGCTCGAGCCATCGCAGCGAAACCCTGCTCGCCGACGCACTGCGTGCCATCGCGTACACCGCCACCTCGGGGCGGGCGCTGCCCGATGTCACGGTGGTGACCCATCCGGCGCACTGGCGGCCCGCCGCCGTGGCGGCGTTGCGGCGGGCGTTGGCTCAGGTGCCGGAGTGGTCCCGCGTGCCGGTCACCCTGTTGCCCGACGTGAGCGCTGCGGTGACGGCCCTGGCCGGTGACCCGGGGCTACCCACCCGCGGTGTGATCGCGGTCTGCGATTTCGGCGGCAGCGGTACCAACTTGACGTTGGTCGATGCCGGCGGCGGCTATCGGCCGATCGGGGCGGTGCTGCGGCACCAAGACTTCTCCGGGGATCTGATCGACCAGGCGTTGCTCAGCCAGGTGATCGGCGATCTCGCCGGCGCGGGTGCCGTCGACCTGGCGTCCACCTCGGCCATCGGCTCGCTGACCCGGCTCCGGGCACAGTGCCGCGCCGCCAAGGAGCGGCTGGCGGCCGGCGCGGTGACGGCCCTGTCGGTTGAGCTGCCCGGCTATCGCGGTGAGGTCCGCCTCACGCGCGACGAACTCGACGTGGCGGTCCGGGCGCCGATGCACGACGTCGTCGCGCTCATCGATGACACGCTGCGGCGCAACGGGATTCGGGCCGGCGAGTTGGTCGCTGTGGCCACTGTTGGCGGGGGCGCCAGGATGGCAGCGGTGACCACTGCGCTCTCGGAGCAGTTGCGGGTGCCCGTGGTTACCACGCCGCGGCCGACGCTGTCCGCCGCAATCGGCGCCGCGCTGCGCGGGCTCCGCGGACCGGAGGACGACAACGCGACCGCGATGGCACCCGCGGCGCCCGCGACCATGGCCGCCGCCGCGTACGCGCACGACCCGGCCCCGCAGTCCGCCGCACTGGCGTGGTCCCAAGCAGACGACCTGCCTGACCTGGCACCGGCGCTGCCCGAAGATCCCGACAGCCTGGCCAGCGCCCGGCCTCAGATCGCGTTCGAAGAAGAACCGGAGGTCGCCTCGACCGCCGACCGTCCGGTGCGCTGGTATCGCAGCCCGGTGGTGCTGATGGCGGCGGCTGTCCTGCTCAGCGTCGGCACCATCAGCGCGGTAGGCGTCGTGCTGGCCGATGACGCGATGACCACCCCGTCGAGCAGCCCCACTCCCAGCATCGCCACCACGCCCGACGGGTCGGCGCCTGCCGTCGTCGCCCAGCCACCTGCGGTGCCGGAACCCGCTCCGCAAGAGCAGAATTCGGCGCCCGATCCGGTCTTGCGGACGGTCACCGCGGTACCACCGCCGGTGATTCGCACGCAGATCGTCGCGCAGCCCGCCCCGGCGGCGCCGCCAGCACCGCCTGCTGCGCCGGTGACCGAGACCGTCACCGAGACACCGCCCCCGCCGCCGGCCGAGACGCCACCGCCCAGCACCGAGGCCCCGCTCCCGCCGAGTGCCGAGCCGACCACCGAGGCCCCGCCACCACCGAGTGCTGAGCCGACCACCGAGCCGCCGGTGCAGGAGACCACGCCGCCGACGGCGAACACGCCGCCTCCGTGGCTGTCGCAGATTCCGAAGATCCCGACCATTCCGGGGCTGCCGCCGTTCGTGCCCCAGCTGACAACGCCCTAACGACGGATCCCGGTCACCGCTGATCGCGGTAGCCGGCCGGCGCGGGAGTGGCCGTGCAGGCGGTCGCCGTCGACGTGTACCTCGAACTCGAGGTTGAGCCGCATCGGCTTGGTGATGGATTGTCGCCACGTCACCCGCTGACCGTCGACTGCGATATCCCGCAGTGCCACCGTGTCGCCGCGCAGTGTGGCCACACCGCCGTCCGGACTGAATACATATACGACGGGTAGCGAACCGATCGGCGTCTTGATAGTGACGTCCCACGTCCCGAGAATGGTCACACTGCCACCGGGGTACGGCCGGCGCGGGTCCACACCGTGCCGCGCCGCTCGTATTCGAACAGGGCCTCGACGGCCAACGCGACGCGCGAACCATACTCGCGCTCAAGGAGATACAGCGCCAGGTCCAGGCCTGAGGTGACCCCGCCCGCGGTCACCAGATCACCGTCATCGACCACCCGGGCGGCGATGACGTTGACCCCGGTGGCGTCGAGGACGTCATTGCCGAGCACATGGGTGACGGCGTTGCGGCCCTGCAGCAGCCCGGCCATCGCCAACGCCAGCGAGCCGCCGCACACCGTGCCGACGACCACCACAGGATTCGCGAATGCCCTTGCCAGCAAGGGGATTACCGCGGTCTCGCCGACCCGGGCCAGCAGTACCGGGATGGTCTCGACGCCGTCATCCGGATCGCCCTCGATGGGGCCCGACGCACCGGGCACGATGACGAAACCCGGCAGGTCCGGGTCGAGCGTGGCGGTTGCCTGCAGCACCAGGCCCCGGCTACCGGTGCGGACCGGGCGGGGTCCCTCGGCGGACACCAGTTCGACGGTCAACTCACCGCCGAGGGCGTCGCTGCCAGCCACCAGGACTTCGAACGGTGCGATGACATCCAGCGGGTCGCAGCCGTCGAATAATACGATCTGAGCGTTCACCCGCTCACTGTGGCCCAACTCCGTGCACCGGGCGAGTGGCCAGATAGCCATCTGTCGACGGAATTTTGCCATCGCGCTGTTAGGGTCGCGGCATGCACACCGTGGCCGTCCTGGCACTGCCGGACACCATCGCCTTCGACCTGAGCACGCCGATCGAGGTGTTCGGCCGCGTGACGCTGCCCGACGGCACTCCCAGCTATCGCGTTCTGGTCTGCGGCTCCGAGCCGATGATCGCGGCCGGGCCGATGCGGATCGCCACCGAGCACGGACTCGACGCACTCGGTACTGCCGACACCATCGTGGTGCCAGCGCGCTACGACCCGACGGCGCCGACACCGCCGGGCGTGCCCGAGGCGCTGCGGGCGGCACTGAACCGCGGCGCGCGGATCGCGTCGATCTGTGCCGGCGCGTTCACGTTGGCGGCCGCGGGCCTGCTCGACGGTAAACGGGCCACCACGCACTGGTTGGCCGCCGAGCTGTTCCGCGCCAGCTTCCCAGCGGTGCATCTGGACGCCGACGTGCTCTACATCGACGAGGGCCAGGTGCTGACCTCGGCGGGCGCATCGGCGGGTATCGACCTGTGCCTGCACATGGTGTCATGTGACTACGGCGCCGCCGTGGCCGCCGACGCCGCCCGGTTGGCTGTCGCGCCCCTGCACCGCAGCGGCGGTCAGGCGCAGTTCATCCTGCGCAACCGGCGGGCGGCGGGTACCGAATTGCCTGACCTGCTGGCCTGGATCGAGCAACACGCACATCGTGAGCTGAGTCTGGAAGACATTGCGGCCCAAGGCGCGACGAGCATCCGCACCCTCAACCGGCGCTTCCAGGCCGAAACCGGGCAGACCCCGATGCAATGGGTCAACGGGGTCCGGGTCCGGCACGCGCAGGAACTGCTGGAGTCGACGTCGCTCCCGGTGGAACGGATCGGCCGCGACGTCGGATTCAGCTCCGCGGCGAATTTTCGCGAGCAGTTCCGCCGCGTCGCGGGGGTGGCACCGCAGAACTACCGCAACACGTTTCGCGCGCGGTCAGCGTGACCGGCCGTCTTTGGCGAGCACCACTGTGGCCAGCGGGATCGTCATCTGTTCCGGTTTGGCCGCGAGCTGCTCGGCCAGTCCTTTTTCCAACCGCTCGATGAATTCCGCACAGCGTGCATCGGCCAGGCCGCCGGCCAGCGCGCCGGCCAGGATGGGCGACACGGCCGCGCGGGCGAAAGCCGCCCACTTCGCCCCGAATGCCTTGGCGTTGTCGTCTTTTTGATACTGGGCCCAAAATCGGTCTTCGGCGTTGAACACCTCGAGGTGCTCCACCGTCAGGTGCTCGAACTTGCCCTTGGGGGAGAACGGGGCCATGAAATCCTCCGCCGACCGCCCGACGGTGGGGATCGACATGGCGCGCAGTTCGTCGGCGGTCAGCAGGCCACTGCGGGTGAGTTCGCCCAGCACCGCGACCATGCCGTCGAGCACCGGCCGCAGGCCCGGCTCGCCGCCCTCGCCGAGTGCCATCGTCAGCACCACCGCGCGCCCGTGTGGACTCAATTCGCGGCCGCGGAACGCGACGAAATCATGCCAGTCCTGCGCAGACTGGCGCGCATAGGCGACGCGCACCTGCTCGTCGGCGCTGCAGTCCGCGTGCACATGGTCCGGCACCGGACCTGGTGTCTTGCTCAGCCATTGGACCGCCCACGAACTCCAGCCGAGGGTGACGCTGTTCGACGGCAGGATCTGCTGATAGAACGACCGGCCGACCGCCGAGGCGAACGTCGCAGAATCGTGCTTGAGATAACTGGCCGGATCGTCGGCCAGCGTGCGGAACAGCAAGGTGAAATCGTTGTCGGCGGCATCGGTGTGCGCGACCAGCACCGCCTGCTCGCGGCGGGTGCGCGTGCGCAGCTGGGTGACGGCGGCACCGATCGGCAGCAAGGAATTGTGGCCCGTCCCCGCGCCGTAGTCGGCGATGACGATCGGTTGCGGAGACCTGGGCAGCGGCACCTCGTTGGCGGCGTGCTCGAAAAGCTCTGTCGCGGCGCGCAATCCGGCCGCCTGGAGTCGGGACGACTCGGTGTAGAAGGCGCTGCCCATCGGCTCGGGACGGACGACGATGCTGGACTCCGGCACGGTCACGCCCGGCGGCGCCGACGCAGCAGGAGACCGACAAGAATGCCCACCGCAAGCATCACGGTCAGGATGAACCACATCGGTGACTCGACGGTGATCCACAGAATGTGTACCTGCGGGCGGTCGCGGTTCTGGGCGATGAAGACCGCCGCGAGTGCGACGAGAATGAGCGCCAGCCAGTAGCGCAGCGCGAAACGCCTGGCTCGTCCGCTTGCGGTGGGAGTATCGAGATCGGTCCCGTGCCCGGCTCTGGCCATCACGGCCTCCTGTCCGCAGCATGCCTGCTGCTTCATATTGCAAGGTAGTCGTTAGGCATGTGTCGCACCGGCCGGATTGACTATCAGTTCGGTCTCGGCCGTGACAGACTGCGGCCATGAGTGGTCGGAGAACCGCCCCGCGAATCCTGCTCACCGTCGCGATCGTGACCATGGTGGTCTCCGTCGTCGGCTTCGTGGTGGCGTTGATTCTGAACGCGTTCTTCCTGGATAAATACAACGCCTACGGCGAGGTGCCGATCCCGGGTTCGGCCAGTTTGCACCTGCCCGCCGGCGAGGCCACCATCAGCTTCCACACGCAGATCATCGGAACCACCAGCGGCGGTGGACTACCGGTGCCCGATCTGCGGATGAACATCGACCCGCCCCCCGGGGTCGCCGATCCGCAGGTCACCGAAAACTTCGGCAGCACAACCACTGTGAACAGCGACGCCCGGGTGCGGGTGTGGGTGGCGCAGATCCCCGCCGAGGGTGATTACCAGGTCACCACCGACGGCAACGTGAGCGCCTTCATCAGCCCCAGGCTGGCGTTCGGGCATTCCAGTTCGCAGGGCCTGCTGCCGGTGATCTTCGCCGTGGTGTTCGGGTTCGCGCTACTGGATCTGATTGTGGCGCTGGTGTGGCTGTCGCGGCTCAAGCGCCGCGAGCAGGCATTCGAGACGCCGGAGCCCACCGGGTTCACCCCGACGTTCGTGGGATCGACGGAGCCGAACCCGCCGACGCCGATGTTCGCCGTGCCGCCCGCCGACCGGTACACCGTCACCGATGACGGAGTGCGGATCGAGCAGCTCAAAACCCTGGCCGCGCTGCGGGATTCCGGGGCCCTGACGCAGGATGAATTCGAGTCGGAGAAGCGCAAGCTGCTCGACGGGCGCTAATGCCCGCGTTTGATTGGGCCCTTCCTCCTCGCTGCTCGTGCCTCGCAGCGCATCGTCAGTGGCCGCGTCTGATTGGCCACTTCCTCCTCGCTGCTCGTGCCTCGCAGCGCATCGTCAGTGCCCGCGGGTCATCCACTCGTAGTAGTGCGGCATCTCGTCACCGATCGTGGTGGTATCACCGTGACCGGTGTAGACGACGGTCTCGTACCGCAGCTTGCCCAACTTGTCAGACAACGACGCCAGGATGGTGTCGAAGTCGGAGTAGGACCGCCCGGTGGCGCCCGGCCCACCCTGGAACAGGGTGTCGCCGGAGAACACCGCGGTCAGGTCGGGGGAGTACCAGCACACCGAGCCAGGCGAATGCCCGGGGGTGTGCAGGGCCCGCAGCTCGATACCACCGACGGTCAGGGTCAGCCCATCGTCGACGGCCTGGAAGTCGTTGTCCGGGTGCGTCATCCGCCACAACACGTCGTCCGCCGGATGCAGGAACACCGGTGCGTCCAGGGCCTTGCCGAGTTCCGGCGCGACGGTGACGTGATCGTTGTGACCGTGTGTGCACACCACGGCCACGACGTTGCGACCCTTGACCGCGTCGATGATCGGTTCGGCGGAGTGCGCGGCGTCGAACACGATGACATCCGAGTCGTCGCCGACCAGCCAGATGTTGTTGTCGACATCCCAACTGCCACCGTCGAGTTCGAAGGTGCCGCTGGTGATCAGACGTTCGATCGAGGCGGGCATTACAGGATCACCACCGAACGCAGGACCTCGCCGGCGTGCATCTTGTGGAACGCGTCCTCGATGCCGTCGAGGCCGATGCGCTCGGAGACGAACTTCTCCAGCGGCAGGCGGCCCTGCATGTACAGACTGATCAGGGTGGGGAAATCGCGCTCGGGCAGGCAATCGCCGTACCAGGACGACTTGAGCGCTCCGCCGCGAGAGAAGAAGTCGACCAGCGGCATGTCGATGCGCATGTCGGGTGTCGGAACACCCACCAGCACAACGGTTCCCGCCAGGTCGCGGGCGTAGAACGCCTGCTTCCACGTCTCGGGCCTGCCGACGGCGTCGATCACCACGTCGGCCCCGTTGCCGTCGGTGAGGTCCTGAATGGTCTCGACGACGTCGAACTCCTTGGCGTTGATGGTGTGGGTGGCGCCGAACTCACGGGCCCAGCCCAGCTTGGTGTCATCGGTGTCCACCGCGATGATCCGCTTGGCGCCGACCAGCGCAGCGCCGGCGATGGCCGCGTCGCCCACCCCGCCGCAGCCGATCACCGCGACGGTGTCGTCACGCGAGACGTTGCCGGTGTTGACGGCGGCACCGAGACCGGCCATCACACCGCAGCCCAACAGGCCGGCCACAGCCGGGTCAGCCTCGGGATCGACCTTGGTGCACTGACCTTCGTGCACCAGCGTCTTGTCGGCGAACGCGCCGACGCCGAGTGCGGGCGTCAACTCGGTGCCGTCGGTCAGGGTCATCTTCTGCGCCGCGTTGTGGGTGTTGAAGCAGTACCAGGGCCGGCCGCGCTTGCAGGCCCGGCACTGACCGCACACCGCACGCCAGTTCAGGATGACGAAATCGCCGGGCTCGACATTGGTGACTCCTGCGCCCACCGATTCGACGGTGCCCGCTGCCTCGTGGCCCAGCAAGAAGGGGTACTCGTCGTTGATCCCGCCCTCGCGGTAGGTCAGGTCGGTGTGGCAGACGCCGCAGGCGATGATGTCGACCACCACCTCCCCGGGACCGGGGTCGGGGATGACGATATCGACCAGCTCGACAGGTTGCTTTTTGGCCCGGGAGATCACTCCACGCACTGTTTGACCCATGGATCAAACCTTAGCGGTGGGCATTCGCAGGGAGAATAGTGCCGTGCCGAACCAGGGGTGACCGGAAAGTAGGCTCCACCGCCATGGGTGCACTGGATCTCTTGGCCGACTGGCCCGTCCCGACCGTCGCCGCAGCCGTCGTCGGGACCAGCGGTGTGCTGGCCACCCACGGCGATACCGCCCGCCGGTTCCGGCTGGCTTCGGTGACCAAGCCGTTGGTGGCCCGGGCCACTCACATCGCCGTCGAAGAAGGCGCCGTCGAACTCGACACGCCCGCGGGTCCACCCGGCTCGACGGTGCGCCATCTGCTGGCGCACGCCTCCGGTCTGGCGATGCTCGATGACAAGGTGATCGCGGCGCCGGGCGCGCGGCGGATCTATTCGAATTACGGCTTCCGGGTCCTGGCCGAGGAGATCGAACGGGCCACGGGGTTCGCTTTCGACCACTATCTGCGTGAGGCGGTGTTCGAGCCGCTCGAGATGCCGGACTCGGTTCTTGATGGCGGCGCCGCCACCGCGGGTTACGGCGCGGTCTCGACGGTGGCCGACCTGGCCCGGTTCGCAGGTGACCTGCTGGCACCGACGACGGTCTCTGCCCAGTTGCACGGCCAGGCCGTCACGGTGCAATTCCCGGGCCTCGACGGCGTGTTGCCCGGCTACGGGGTGCAGCGGCCCAACGACTGGGGTCTGGGCTTTGAGATCCGCGACACCAAATCACCGCACTGGACGGGGTCGGCGAATTCGCCGGCGACGTTCGGCCATTTCGGGCAGTCCGGCACCCTGATCTGGGCCGATCCGGTGGCGGAGCTGGCCCTGGTGGTACTGACCGATCGGGATTTCGGTGACTGGGCGCACCCGCTGTGGCCGGCCATATCTGACGAAGTCCTGAGAGAATTCGGCGGAGACTAGCGCAACAGGAGCCTCACAAGGCACACTAGACACGCGCGACACACGGATTGTGATGGTCGTTCGGAGTTCAGCAAGGTCGTTGGGGAAGACGTCCCTTGTGAAGCCGAAGGAGCAGCCATGCGTGAGTCGAACCAGTTCGCCGACGCGACGACAGGCGTGGTCTACATCCATGCCTCTCCCGCGGCGGTGTGCCCACACGTCGAGTGGGCACTTTCGTCGACCCTGAATGCCAGGGCCGACCTCAAGTGGACGGCGCAGGCGGCCATGCCCAATCAACTGCGGGCGGTGACCAACTGGGTTGGTCCTGTCGGCACGGGCGCGCAGTTGGCGAACGCGTTGCGGTCGTGGTCGGTGCTCCGCTTCGAGGTCACCGAGGACCCGAGTCCCGGCGTCGACGGACACCGCTTCAGTCACACTCCGCAGCTGGGTCTCTGGCACGGCGCGATGAGCGCCAACGGCGACACCATGGTCGGCGAGATGCGCCTGCGCGCATTGATGGCCGCCGGTGCCGACGTACTCGCCGCCGATCTCGATTCGGTGCTGGGCACCGCATGGGATGAGGCGCTGGAGCCGTACCGCAGCAATGGCGATATCGGCAGCGACATCAACTGGTTGCGGGGAGTGGGCTAACCCGGTCCTCGGTGGCCAGCTCTTCCACCGGCACCCAGGGGTCGTCGACCCCGAACGCGTGCGGGCCCCACACGGCCAGTGCCTCGGGCGTGCGCATGATCGCCGGCGTCGAGATCGCCACCACCCGGACCCGCTGACCGAATCGCAGCGCCTCGGTGGTGATCGCCGTGCAGGTTTCCAGATCGAGCACGGTGATCAGGTCGGGCACCAGGGCGACCACCCGTTCACCACGGCGGGCGACGACGTTCTCGTTGCGGAAATCGATGGTCAACAACTCACCGCCGTCGAACGGGGCCAGGGTCACCCGGCCCGCGGTGAAACCGCCGATGATCGAGCGCTCGACGTCGACGATCTTGCCTTCCAGCAGTGAGGTCGCGTACCCGTAGATGGAGTCCTCCACCGCGCCCACCAACGCGGCGAAGGGATCCGCGTGCGCGGCGCGAGCTTCCCGGATCGCGCGGCCGATCTGGCTGGCCAGCGACAAGGTGTGCGGGATGCCGGTTCGCTTCAGGTCGGCCCCGCTCATGGGGTACTCCGCGATGAAGGACGCACCGCCCATCTGGATGGTCACGGCGCGCGCGAAGGTTTCCATCCGTACGTTGTCGTCGCCGGTGTCGATGAGCACGCTGTGCCCCTTCTCGTCGGAGACCACCAGCGGCGAACCCGAAATGCCGTACACCCCAAAGGTTTCCATCTGCAGTTCAGGAAACGCCCGGCCCATGCCGTCGGCGTCGACCACCGGAATGCCGGCTCGCGCCGCCACCAGTAGCGGGATCATCGAGTTCAGCCCGCCACACTCCATCGGCACGGTGGCATCCGCGGTCTTGCCGAGGTGGGCTTCGAGCTTGCGCAACGAGGTCACCGCCTCGTTGCCGTTGGCCAGCTTCTCGACCACGACGCTGGGCGCGCCCATCATCGCGGTGGAGATGACGAACGCGTCGTCGTCGAGTTCGTCGGGCGCGATGATGTCGACGGTCAGGCCTTCGTCGAGTGCCTGCTGCACCAGCAGGCGACCCACCAGCGGGTCGCCTCCACCGCCGGTGGCCATGATCGCTGCGCCGGCCGCCATGTCGACGAGTTCCTGTTGAGTCAGCCGACGGCTCATGCCTGGGCTCCTCCCATCGGTAGATCGCCGACCGCCTTGACCCGGATGCGCACCGCGTTCCCGGGGAGATAGGCCAGCGGGACTTCGTCGATCTCGACGATCTGAATCGACGAGGGTGCCGCTCCCGCCGCGATGGCGCGATCGACGGCTTCCTGTTTGGCGGTGTCCAGCACCGACTCGCGCTGGCCCGCGGGCACGCCGAAGATCCGGTCGACCTCGCCGCCCACCTGTGCGATGGCCGCACCGATGGCATTGGCCACGGCGAAGTTCTCCGGCCGGTGCACGTGGTTGGCGCTGGCCAGTTGCGCCGGGACCAGGATCGAGCCGCCACCGACGGCCACGACGTCGACGGGGTCGGCGGACGTCCGCATCCGGTCCACGGTGTTCTCCAGGATGTCGCGGATCTGCGCCAGGGCGCCGTCCACCGTCGCTCGGGAAAGATCGCCGACCAGCGCCGCATCGCCGATGTCGGCGAAGCCCGCCGCAACGGCGATATCGGTGGCCGTCAATGTCTGGCCGCCGAACACCCTGGCCTCGGTACCAATGCGGTATCCCACCGAGTCGGGCCCGACGGTGACGCCCGCGTTGCCCTCCCGCACCCGCGATCCGCCGCCGAGTCCGACCGAAAGTACATCCGGCATGCGGAAATTCGTGCGGATGCCTTCGACCTCGACTTCCAGCGCCGCTTCCCGCGGGTAGCCGCTCTGGAGCATGCCCACATCCGTGGTGGTGCCGCCGACATCGACGACGACGCATTCGGACAGCCCGGACAGGAAGGCCGCACCGCGCATCGAGTTGGTAGGGCCGGAGGCGAACGTGTTCACCGGATAGCGGCGGGTGAAATCGAGATCCATCACCGTGCCGTCGTTCTGCGAGACGAACAAAGGCGCGACGATACCGAGATCGCGCACGGCCGCGGTCAGTGCGGCGCTGATATCGCGGGCCAGGGCGCGCAGCGCGGCATTGATCACCGCTGCGTTCTCCCGCTCCAGCAGCCCGAGGCGGCCGATCTGATGCGACAGCGTGACCGGGATGTCCGGATACCTGCCGGCAATGAGATCTTCGGCGATCAACTCGAATTCGGCGTTGACCGGTGAGTAGATCGACGAGATGGCAATGCTTTCCGCGCCGTTGGCCAAGGCCTTGTCCACCGCGTCGAGGAGTTCCTCGGGGCGCAGATCGCTGATCTTGCGGCCGTCGAATTCGTGGCCGCCGTGCACCATGAAGGCCTGACCCGCAATGGCCGTGACGATGCGTTCGGGCCAGCCCACCAACGGCGGAAGGCCTGCGCCAGCAGGCAATCCCAGCCGGATCACCGCGGTGGGGGACAGGCGTTGCGCCTCCACCAGAGCGTTGACGAAATGGGTGGTACCGATCATCACCGCGCTGGCCGCGCTCAGGTCCGCGCCCGACATCTCCCGCAGCCGGCCGACCGCGGCGGTGATCCCGGAGGTGACATCGGGCGTCGTCGTCGTCTTGGTGGCGGCCAGCACCGCGCCACCGTCGAGAATGACAGCGTCGGTGTTGGTGCCGCCGACGTCGATACCGATGATCATGCGGGAACCCCGAACCGGGTGGTCTGCACCGAAAGTGGCTTGAGGAGACCGACTTTTGAGAACGCGAAGTACAGCACCACCGCCACCACCAGGGAATTGAGCGAGGGAATACCCCAGGTGACGAAATGCCCGACCAGGGCGGCGATCACCCAGACGACCAGCGTGCCGATGATCAGGGTCGGTTCCTGGGCGGGCAGCTTCTGCCCCGCGCGTTCCAGTTCGGCGCGCCAGGTGCGCACCAGGAAGTACTCGGTGACCATGATGC